>MHYA01000183.1:5650-11047 GCA_001825675.1 Planctomycetes bacterium GWF2_42_9
CCGCATCGGCATAAACGGTTTTGAGCCTGTTGTGATTGAGAATTTCTCAAGCTCAAATGATTTGCAGGAATGTGCTTCGGATATCATAGGCGCGTTGAATTTAGTTATGACAAATCCGTATGAAAGGCCGCAGGTAACTTCGATCGATCTGGAAATAAATATTCAGCCGCGCAGTATGCTTTCGCATATCTGGGCTTTTGAACTTTCCAAAACCACCGTCAAACCCGGCCAAACAATTACCGCACAAATAACTCTTGAGTCGTTCCTCGGCGAAAATAAAACTTATACTACCGAATTTGCAATTCCGCAAGATACGCCCGAAGGCAATTATACGCTTACCGCAGGCGGTTCGATGGAATATATGATGTTTTTGGCAAGATACGCTCCGTATAAATTCACGCCTGAAAATTTCCCGAACCTTATTAAAATTTTAAACCAGATCGGCAGCACAAAAAGAAACGCTCTTTATGTAATGCTGGCACTTCCGTCTTCAGGAATTGCGATCGAAAATTCGCAGCTTCCCAATCTGCCCGTTACAAAATCGCTGCTTTTGAAAAATGATAAACGCGCGTTATCCGTTCAGCCCGATGCCGAGTGGATCGAAAAAACAATACCTGTCGATACCATTGTCCTCGACAGCAAAAATTTTATGATTTCCGTTGAAAAATAGTATTGGAGAACCAAATGAAAAAAAAATTATTTTTAATTTTTATTATTTCCCTCACAGCTTGCGTTTGCCCCGCGGTTACCAGCAAAATTGTCAAACATAAATCGCTCGACGATTTTTCAAACGGAAAAACTGAAAACACGATCATTAGCTCTAAAGGCACTATCTCGCTTTCCTACGCGACCGAACTGCTTGCCAAAGATTTTAACGATGTATGGACCATCAACTCCATCGTTTGCAAAGATAAAACTGTTTTCATCGGCACAAGCCCAAACGGCCGAATTTACAAATACGACAACGGCAAACTTACCTGCATATATCCGCAGGAGAAAAAAGAAAAAGCCGCCGATACAAACTCTGCAAAAAATCCCAGAACGCATTTAACCAACGAACATATTTTCAAACTCGCGCTGGATTCCAGCGGAAATCTGCTGGCAGCAATCAGCGGCGATAAAGGAAAATTAATGCGTTATAACGGCAAAAAATTTGAAACAATTTTCGAGCCAAACGATTCGCCGTATATTTTCGCTATCATACTCGATAAAGATGGAAATATTTATGTCGGAACAGGCCCCAAAGGTCAAATCTGGCAGCTTGACAGCAAAGGCAAAAATCCGCAGCTCATTTACAGCACCCAGGATAAAAACGTGCTTTGTCTTGCGATCGACAAAAAAGGCTTTTTATACGCAGGCACAGATACAAGAGGCCTGATTTACAAAGTCAATATCGAAAAGAAAACCGCGACCGTTCTCTACGACAGCGATGAAAACGAAATTAACGATTTGCTCTTCGACGACAACGGCAATCTTTACGCAGCCGCAACTTCGTATAAATCCATAAAGGCACAGCTTCGCGACACAGCCGAACCGAAAACGCCTTTCTCGCTCGGCAAACAGGATTCCGAACTAACTGAAGAACCTTCAGGAGAATCAATGGAGGGCGACGGCGAAGAAATGAGTGAATCTTTAAAAGTTGCCAATACCCCAAAAAGCACTGGCCTTGTCGGCAAACCTATGCCTTCAGAACTCAAAAGAGGCGCTCAATCAAGCGCAAGCCATATCTATAGAATCGACCCGAACGGCTTTGTTACGGATGTCTTTAATCGAAGTGCCGTCTTTTTCAAAATGTATATGCAAAACGACCAAATCCTTCTCGCCACAGGCAACAAAGCGGAATTATTCAGCGTAAATCCGAATACACAAACCGAATCGCTCAATTACGAAGATACGCAGGCATCGCAAATCACAGACATTGCCAAATTCGGAAACGATGTTGTTTTCGCAACCGCTAATCCCGCCAAACTAATGAAATTCAAATCGACATTCTCGCAGACCGGAAATTTCCAATCCGAACTCCTCGATGCAGGCCAACCCGCGATGTGGGCAAAGCTGCAAATCGAAGCAGATATTCCGACAGATGCAAAAATTATGCTTAGCGCCCGCAGCGGCAACGTGGGCGATATTAACGACCCCACTTTCTCCGCCTGGACTGAACCTGTGCGTATTATAGGCCCGACAGACCTCGCCGTTCCGCTCGCAAGATTCTGCCAGTATAAGCTGATCCTCACAAGCAATGAAAACCAAACGCCGGTAATAAACGCTGTCGCCGCCGCGTATGTTATTCCAAATTTAGCTCCAAAGATCACCGAAACACTCATCGAAAGAAAAGATAAAAAAGACGAATCGGGCGCTTTCAAGATCAGCTTTAAACCCCAAGACGACAACGAAGACAAACTCGCGTTCGATATTGATTTCCGCAAGAAAGGCCGAAACGTCTGGATCAATCTGGTCAGAGATCACGACAAGCCATTTATAAATTGGGACAGCAAAACCGTTGAAGACGGTATCTATGAATTCAATATCACAGCTAATGACAAATTCAGCAATAATACCCAAACAGCCCTTACAGGCTCGAAAATAAGCGATCCTGTCGTAGTTGATAATACCGCGCCGATAGTTGAAAAATCCGAATTGAAAACAGACGGTAAATTCGCGATACTTACTCTTAAAGCGACTGATGAATTAAGCGTAATAAATAATCTTGCTTTTACTATCGACAGCAGCGAAAATTGGAACAATGTTCTGCCGGACGATGAAGCCTTCGATACATTAAGCGAAACCTTCACGATAAAAACCGAAAATTTAGAACCCGGCCAACATATAATCTCTGTTAGAATCGCCGACGCTGAAGAGAATACAATGTATAAATCTTTCGAATTTGAAATTAAATAAACTTTGATATTTGTAGGGTGGGCTTTAGCCCACGCGGAAGTTCAGAATTTTCAGTGTAATCCGTGATCAAAATATATATGAATTTCTTAGTGCCTTAGTGCCTTAGTGGCTAAAGTAAATGATTATGAAAACAATCGCTTTCGAAAAAATCGTTTCAGAAGTTGAAGAACTCTGCCGAAAAAGCAGTCTCGAACTGCCGCAGGATGTTTTAACCGCTTTGCAGAATGCCGAAAAAAAGGAATCAAACAGCGGCGCAAAAAAAATCCTCAATCAGCTTATTGAAAACGCCAAAATCGCTCGCGAACGGAAAATCCCGATTTGCCAGGACACCGGCCTTGCCGTCGTATTCCTTGAGTTAGGCAGCGAAGTAAAAATAGAGCCTGAAAACAAAACCATCGTTGACGCTATCAACGAGGGCATAAAAAACGGTTATGAAAAAGAATATCTGCGTAAAAGCGTCGTCGCCCAGCCGGTAAACAATCGCAAAAATACCGGCACAAACACGCCCGCGATTATTCACACCGATATAGTCGCAGGCGATAAAATAAAAATCACGTTAATGGCAAAAGGCGGCGGCTGCGAAAATAAAAGTCAGTTCAAAATGTTCCTGCCGACCGACAGCGCCGAAAAAATTTCAGATTGGGTCGTAAAAACCGTCGCCGACGCTGGCGCTGATGCCTGCCCGCCGTTTGTTATCGGCGTAGGCCTCGGCGGCAACTTCGAACAATCGTGCCTTTTGAGCAAAAAAGCTCTCACGAGAAAAGTAGACTCAAAAAACAATGATGAGTTTTATGCTGAAATGGAAAAACAAATTTTGGAAAAGATAAACGCTCTCGGCGTCGGCCCCGCTGGATTTGGCGGAGATACCACCGCTCTTGCGGTACTTATCGAGACTGCCCCCTGCCACATCGCCTCGCTCCCCGCTGCCGTAAACATCGAGTGCCACGCCCACCGCCACGCTTCAATCGAATTATAAAGTTTAGCTGTCGCTCCAGCGGCACTTCCTGCCATTCCCACGCTCGTTAGCCCCTCGATTTATTCGAGGGGTTAGTTGTAGGGTGGGCTTTAGCCCACGCGGTAAAAAAAGCCCGCGCAGCGTTCAAAAAATTTTAAAATTTAAATTTCTTTGCGTCTCAGCGGCTATTCAAAATCTCGTTACACAAATTCGCGATCGAAATGTAATTTTCCGCCGTCAATTCTTCCGGCCTGTGATGCGGCTCAACAAACGACCGCTGAAAAATATCTTCCCAATGATGAACGTGCGACAGATTGCCTTCCGCATATTTCACACACGCCCTCATCATTTTCCGCCGATGACTCATAAACAAATTCACCGTCTCTTTAAAAAGCGGAACGTTGTGTATTAACGCCACTTTAGCCCGGTCTCTGTCAAATCGCACCATCGCCGATTCGACCTGCGGTTCAGGCCAGAAAACTTTCGGCGATAATTTGCGAAGAAATTTACATTCCCCCATCGCGGAAAGATAAATGCTTAATATCCCGTAATCATCGCTGCCCGGCCGAGCCGCCATCCTGTCCGCTACTTCCTTCTGCACCGTAACAACCATCGCATCGGCCACAACTATCCCATCGAGCAGATTCAGCATCACCGACGACCCTGCGCTATAAGGCAAATTCGCGACAAGCAGAATTCGCCCGCCAAGTTCATCTTGTGCGTTTTTAAGTTTCGCTACCACCTCGTGATTGATTGTATTTTTATTTTCGAGAACATCGGCAATGACAATCTCAAAATTATCTTTATCATTATACAACTGTTCAGTCAACGGCCCCAAAACTTCATCGCATTCAGCCGCAATAACTTTCCCCGCCCGCTTGATCAATTCGCCCGTCAGCGAACCTGTGCCGGTTCCTACTTCAAAGACAACATCATTTTCTGTTATCCCTGCGTTTCTAAGCAGGAACTCCATAAGATTCAGGTCGATGAGAAAATGCTGCCCAAGCCGTTTATTCGGCTCAACGCCCGCACCCGCCAACAACCTTTGTATTTCCGTTTTCGTCTGCATATTATTTATTTCTTAATCTTCAAAGATACTAATTGAATAATTGCTGAAAAAAAGATTGATATATAAAGAGCGATATTAAGAGAAAATGCTATATAAGCCGTCCACGAACCATGTTTTGATAACGCTCTCTCAATAGAAGTAAATTGAATCATATAAGCTATGAATATTAAAATTGAAAAAGATAGCCATAAAATTAACCATAATCGCCGGTTAATTTGAAGTTTGTCGCTGCTAAAGCCAACAAGCAGCATAACAATAGCACCTGTCAATGCCACTATCATTGGAAAAAAAATACTCTGAATTTTAATTCCTTTTATAAAATAAATTGGCCATATCCCCAAGATACTGGAATAACAATACAATCCATATTCATCTCCTGGATAATGATAGGATGTAAACGACACTGTCGCCCAAATGACTGGTAGCAGAAAAGTAAAAAAATATTTTTTTATGTTTATCATTTTTATTTCTTCAC
>MHYA01000184.1:0-3404 GCA_001825675.1 Planctomycetes bacterium GWF2_42_9
GGTTGGTATACACGGCATCGCGTTAAAAGCAGGTTTATCTGCTGAAAATCTGACCGAATCGCAATTCGGACTTGCGAGCGTGAAATTCCGATGGAATGTTTCAGGCACGTATATGCAGGTTATACCGCGAATCTTTAGTACTGATTCGGACGGCAAAGATGAGCGGGAATTTTTGATTCCGTTTTTTCCGACAATGAGTAAGATGGCAACGGATATTTTTCTGAAAGGTTATCAATGGCCTTTTGATCCGCAGCGAATCGAAAATCTGCAATCTTCGCTTATTGATGTTCTGGTTTTTGATGAAAACCAAAAGGGCAGGCGGGAGTTTATGGATTTTATTCATAATCCAGTCGGCGGCAAGGGAATGTCGGAATTCAAAATCGAAGAGCTTGAGCCGGAAGCGTTGAATTATTTGAAGGCAACGGGTGCGTTGCAGAAACTGCCGATAGAACGGCTTGAGTTTATGAACCGTCCGGCGATCGATATATATAAAGAGCACGATATTGATCTATATACTGAACCGCTGGAGATTTCCGTTTGCTCGCAGCACAATAACGGCGGTTTTGCGATTGATAAATGGTGGCAGTCGAATATCAAACAAACTTTCGTTATCGGTGAAATGGCGGGTTCGCACGGTGTTAAACGTCCCGGCGGGTCGGCTCTGAACGCAGGCCAGGCAGGAGCATCAAGGGCGGCGGAATATATCGCCAATGTTTATGAAAATAAAATTTCTACCGCTGATGATGAACCGCAAGTTAAAAATATAATCGAAAGAATTGAAAAATTATTTAATTCAGATTCGGATTTACTGCCGGCAAAAATAATTTCCGAAATTCAACGCAGGATGACGACCTTTGGTGGTCATATACGAAAACTGGCGAATGCGGAAAAAGCGTTGGCCGAGGCACAAGAGCTTTATGCAAAAATCCAGGCGAAAGGATTGAAAGTCAAAAACGCAGACGACTATATCACAGCGATTCAGGCAGAGCATTTGGCGTTTGCGAGCATTGCATATTTAAAGGCGGTTGTTGAACTTTTGAAAGCAGGCAGCGGATCACGCGGTTCGCATCTGGTTTTGAGCGATGACGGTATTGGGATTCATTCGGACATCAAAGACCCGGACACGGGCAAACCGCTGAAATTCAAGCCGGAAAATATTGACTTGAGAAATTCCATAATCAGGATAAAATTCAATGGAAATCAGTTCGAATGCCAAAACGTGCCCGTAAGAGCGGCACCTAAAGACAGAAAAGCGTTCGAGCCGGCCTGGACGGATTTCAGAGAAGGTAAAATTTACTATTGAAAGGTAAAGCAGTGTCAAAACATTCAAGGCTTGAAGTATTAACGGCGATGAAGAAAATCGGGCTTATTCCAGTTTTCTATCATAATGATTTTGAGGTTGTGAAAAATATAGTAACCGCTTGTGCGGACGGCGGCGCAAAATGCGTTGAATTTACAAACCGCGGCGACAGAGCAATAAACACGTTCACGAAACTTGCCGAATACAGAGACGCAGAACGCAAAGATATTATTTTGGGCGTTGGTTCGATTTGCGATGCACCGACAGCGGCAATGTATATTTCGGCAGGAGCCGATTTTGTCGTTGGGCCTTGTTTCGATGAAGATACGGCGAAAATGTGCAACTGCAGAAAAATTCCGTATTCACCCGGCTGCGGAACGGTTACAGAAATTCAAAGAGCGCATACGCTGGGCGTTGAAATTGTAAAAATTTTCCCCGGCGAAACAATTGGCGGGCCTGATTTTGTAAAAGCTGTTAAAGGGCCTTGTCCGTGGACGGAAATTATGCCGACTGGCGGCGTTTCACCGACAAAGGAAAGTTTGACTGAATGGTTTAAGGCTGGTATCGTTTGCGCAGGGATGGGTTCAAAGCTGATCACAAAAGAACTAATTGCCGCGAAGGACTGGTCGGGTATTTCAAAGAAAGTAAAAGAAACAATCGAGATGATCAGTCAAATCAGGGGAGCAAAATAATGTCTAATCTTAATCTCAAACCAGCGGCTAATTGCAGATATGATATTCTTTCGCTTGGCGAGGTTATGATACGTCTTGATCCGGGCGATAATCGAATTCACACGACAAGAGAATTCAAAGTTTGGGAAGGCGGCGGAGAGTATAACGTAGCAAGGGGTTTGCGAAGATGCTTCAATAAACGTGCGGCAGTTGTAACAGCGATCGCAGATAATCCTGTCGGCAGACTGCTTGAAGATTTAATGCTGCAGGGCGGCGTAAATCTTGAATATATAAAATGGATGCCTTTCGATGGAATCGGCAGAGAGACGCGAGTAGGTTTGAATTTTACAGAACGCGGATTTGGCGTTCGGGCGGCGAAGGGTTGCAGCGATAGAGGCCATACGGCGGCATCGCAGTTGAAGAAGGGTGATATCGATTGGGCAGAAATTTTCGGCCGTAGCGGAGTTCGATGGTTTCATACGGGTGGAATATTTGCAGCGCTTTCTGAAACAACGGCGGATGTTATTGTTGAAGCTGTAACAGCAGCGAAAAAATACGGCACAGTTGTATCTTATGATTTAAATTACAGGCCGAGCTTGTGGAAGTCTATCGGCGGGCAGAAAAAAGCACAGGAAGTAAATCGCAAACTCGCACCCTATATCGATGTGATGATGGGCAACGAAGAAGATTTCACCGCGTGCCTGGGGTTGGAAGTTTCGGGGATGGATAAGCATTTATCAAAACTCGATCCTTCGAATTTTAAGAAGATGATTCTTGAAGCGGTAAAACAATTTCCGAATTTCAAGGCTGTTGCGACAACGCTGCGAAACGCAAAGACGGCAAGTATTAATGATTGGGGCGCTATTCTTTATGCGGGCGGAAATTTCTACGAAACAAAACTTCGCGAAAATCTTGAGATTTACGACCGTGTCGGCGGCGGCGATAGTTTCGCATCAGGCTTGATCTATGGTTTGATGGAAGGCAAAACCGGCCAGCAAGCAGTTGAATATGGCGCAGCTCACGGTGCTCTTGCGATGACAACGCCCGGCGATACGACGACGGTAAGTTTAGCTGATGTAGAAAAAATTATGGCCGGCGGGACCGCTCGCGTTGATAGATAATTATTGAAGCCAATTTTCTCCTATTAGCGAAAATTCATAAAAATTTACGTTACAATCTCTATCGTAATCGGCATCTGTGATTGCATTGCAATCCATATTGAGCCAATATTCTGCAAAAGTTGCTAAATCGTCGATTGCAACACATTCGTCTTGGTCGAAATCACCATAAACGGTTGAATACCAATGAGGCGGATAAGGCGTACCTGCACCCGCGAAGGCCTGAACGATGGCTGGAATGTCGTTTGTATCGTCAAGGGTGTAATCATAGGGTGGCGTGAATATGGTTGAATACGCATTTGCTGCCCAAGTTGG
>MHYA01000184.1:3477-8516 GCA_001825675.1 Planctomycetes bacterium GWF2_42_9
AATTGCTTTCGACACGAATACGCGAGCCGCAGCCTACACCGATACAATAACCGCCGGTCTCAAGATTGCTGTAATAGTTATTATAGACGTGAACCTGACCATAACGCACACGCGGCATTCTTTCTTTGACGCGATTTGTCCACCAGTTGTGATGATAGGTAATGCGAAGATTAGCGGCATCGTCTGTCTGGCTATCGCTGCTTCCGACAAGGCAGGCGAAGCGATGGTCTTCCGCGGGCGCAGGGCTATTATAGTAAAATTTGCACCAGGAAACGGTAACAAAATCGGAATTGTTTGATATATCGAAAGCACCGTCGCCGGTATCGTAGAATGTGCATTTTGTAACAAGAACGTTGTATATATCCTGCTTTAAGCTGATGCCGTCACAGGAACTTGAGGTGCAAGGATTTGTGATATTGAGATTTTCAATGATGATATTGCCTTCGCGATTTTGAAAGCCCACATTGCCTACCAGTGTTGGATTTATGCCGATGCCTTTTAGTGTTTTGTTTGCTCGAATTGTAAAGCCGCCGGTTCCGGGCAGTGTAATTGTGCCGGAAATTTGAATGATATACGGGGCTGTTCCGACGGTAAAGGCATAATAATAAAGATCGGTGTAGTTATTAACAGTAACTACTGTTCCGCCTGCGCCGCCAGTAGTGCAGACGTTTTCATCTGCCCAGCCTCCGGTAGCTGCAAATGTTTTGATTGCTAAAAATAATACGCATACGATCGATAAAAAAAACTTTTTCATCATAGCTCCAAAACACAATTATGTAATTTTTACTGGCAGGTTGCCGGCATAAGGCTTTCGCCCGCGACATTCATATAATCGATATTCGCCAAACCGCCGCTGGTTGTCGCTTCAAGGCGAATTGTTTTTACGCCTGCGGTTAGTGTTACACTGCTGGTAGTTACTGTTGTCCAAGTTGTAAAAGCTCCTGAACTTGGAAAGCTGATGCCTGAAAGAATAGCTGAACCGTCAACAAGCAAATTTGCCGGTCTACTGGCTGTGCTGGCGTATCGCCAGGTAAATGTGTACGTTCCTGCGGTTAATATATTTAAGCTGTAAGTAATGCTTTTGCCGGTAGCGTTTGTTGTGTTTGCGTAACCTGTGCCAGTGTAACCGGAATGTTCGTTTTCAACCGCTCCGTCGACGCTGCAAAAGCCAGCGGTATTTTCCTGTATTGTAACGTTTGTGCTTCCTGCGCTTGGATATGCGATAACTTTGTTTGAATAATCGGATTCATTTACATTCGTATCAACTGCGGTTACGACGTAATAGTATGTAGTGTTATTGTTAACGCTGCTATCGATATAATCTGAACTTGTCAAAAGCGAGGTATTTAATTTCGCATATCCGCTGGTTGAATTTAACGAGCGGTAGATATTATAACCTGCTAAATCTTCTTCGGCGTTGTCGTTCCAGGTGAGTGAAACAGTAGCGTTGCCTGCGGATGCTTCCAAACCGGTCGGAGCGGCCGGCGGCGTAGTATCAGGCGCGATGTAGAGCCATTTATCAGCCAGCAGACTGACTTCGCAAAAATCTACTATGCAATCGCCGTTGTAGTCGGCGTTCCAAAGTTGTTCGCAATTGGTGATTCCCCAATAAGATGCGAACGCGGCAAAATCTTTCATATCGACAAATCCGCTTTTATCGAAGTCGCCATAATATCCAAAGAGCCAGTGCGGCGGATAACCGTCCTGACCATCGGCGCCTGCGCCGTATTGAACGATTGCCGGTACATCGGCGGCGTTATCAAGCGCATAAGCATAAGGCGGCGTGAATACGGTATCAGTGCCGTGGATGAGTACGGCTGACGAATCGGTACTGACGACCCAAGTAACATTATCGAGGATGTTGCCGACAGCTTGCAGAAGGCCGGGATCGCCACCAGCGGACGTAATATATCGCTGCCAAGGATTCTGAACATCTTTGAAATAATTATTTTCCACGAGGCATTGCGCGTACAGACGAGTACGGATGCAGTAATTGTTGCCTGTGCAGCTAAAGTAACTGTTGTATATGTGAGCCTTTCCGAAACGTACCGAAGGCATACGTTCGTGGGCCAATGTCGAATACCAGTTATGATGGAAGGTTACACGTAGATGGTTCATATCTGTGCTGCCGTTGCCGTCGTCGTGTCCGATCAGGTTGCTAAAATTATGGCCGCTGTTAAAAGTGTATTTGAATATGCACCACGAAACGGTTACGTAGTCGGCGCCGTTTTTGATATCGACATTGCCATCGCCGCCGTCGGTAAACGTGCAGTGATCGACCCAAATGTTGTTTACGCCGTCGATGCTAATGCAATCGCCATCACCTGCGCCTGCTTCGTTGCTAATATCCAGAAACCTGAAAATATTGTTGCTTTCTTCGCTCCTGTAACATTTCATATTACCGGTGATATGTGAGCCGGGCAGACCGAGGATGGTTTTGTTGCCTCTGACGCGAATATTTGAGCCGCCGAGGTCTATATTTCCGTTTACATAAATGATGTAAGGGGTTTGTTTAGTTCCTTGTACGTAATAAATAAAATCTGTTGCATTGTCGACGGTAACTACAGTTCCGCCTTCGCCGCCTGTTGTACCGCCATTTTCGCTTGCCCATCCGATAGGCGCATTGTCATAAGCGTAAATGGGAAATGTGAGGGTTAAAAATACAAAAAATACTCCTGCCGCTGAAATTCTCTTTTTCATACCGCCATCCTTTTAAAGGCAACCTCTAAAAATTCATTTTGGCTACGACCGGCTGCAATTTCCGCCGCCATCGTTATCGAGTCAAAATCGTCCTCAAAGTAGGGTTGCGCTACATTTGCGGCGATTTTGTCTCTGCTGCCTCGTCAGCGAAAATTTCGCTCGGTCTCGCTTCAAAAGCAATTTTTAGAGGCTGCCTTAATAGAGTTTTATGTCTATGGAGGGTATTTTATCACAAATATTTTGTATTGGCAATTATAAATGCTTATATATGAAGGATTTGCGCGAAAAACCATTTTTGTTTGCGCGTTTTGGTTTTTCCTGGGTTATTTTTTGGATTAAAAAGAGATAAAAGTTTGAGATTGGATAGCATTGCGATTATAATTATAAAATCATTGTGAGCTTTAGTGTAAAACAATGGATTCGGAAGGGTGTGAAATGGAATCGAAAAACATTTTTCTCATCGTTGCCGGGATTGTCATCATTGGAGCGTTTGTATTTTTTACAATTCAGGAAAACAAAAAGCCTGAAGAAAAAGTGGATTTGTATCTAAAGCTCAAAGCTGGAGAGCATTATGATATGAGGATTGCCAATCATCAGCGCACTACGCAAACATATAAAGATAAAATGCTGCAAGTCGATGAGAAATCTGATGATGTTCTTAGCTTCGATGTAATTTCAGTAGAGCCGAATGGTACGATGAATATCGCTTTCAAATATAAAACTGTAAAGATGGAAGCGAATACTCCCGGCCAGAAAATAACTTTTGATTCCGCAAAGAAGCCTGTCGAAACAAATGATATAATCCAAACCGCGATCAATGAAGTGGGCGCGGCGGTGATGGCAGGGCAGTATTCTTTTAAGATAAGCCCAAAAGGACGGAAAGAGCATATACAGGGTTTTGATGTTGTAAGGGCAAAACTTGCTGATCATATAAAAGAACAAGCCGAGAAAGAAATTAATGACGAATCCGCGAGCGAGAAAGATAAAGAAGCGTTCGCTGTTTTGCAGAAAGGTTTTCTGGAAAGGATCGTTAAAGAGAAGATCGCGTTTTATAATAATTTTTTAAATTCAATCGCCGATGAAACACAACAGAAAATCACTTTTATATTTTTGACGCTGCCTTATAAGCCGGTAGGGGCGGAGAGCAAGTGGTATGAAAAACTTGTATTTCATCTTGGTATGAATGTAGACGCGAATACCACATATATCTATAAGAAAAAAGAAAATGGAAATGCTTTTATAGATATAATTTCCGATGTCGATATGGGCAAGAAATTTAAAGTAATCGATATAAGTTCGAGAGAAACTGTTTCAAAAACTATTACCGGCACCCGCTGGGCAACAAATGTGATAGATGCCCAAACAGGTCTGCTGCAAAGAAGCGAAGCGACAATTAAATATAATGGCGTTCAACATATAGAGACTGATAAAGCTACGCTGCCTATCAGGCCGAATATGGATATAAAACTGCGCATCGAAGGCAGCACGATTGTTGAGTTAATCAAAGGCAATCTCTAATAATTCTAACGATTGAGATTGCTTCGTTGTTCCTGCACGGCAAATGCCGTTTGGAACGTATCGCAATGACATTTTAGAGATAGCCTAAATAATTAATTTGCAGGCCCTGCGACAAAAGTTGCGTCAACGGCGTTTTTGTCTGTCATATTTTTGAGCAGTTGAATTATTTCTGCGTAAGGCACACCAAGTCCGGGCCTGGTTTTATCGTCTTTTGGTGTAGGCGGATCGCCCAGAAGTTTTATGATATCAGCGATTCTTGTGGAGCATTTTAACGGCCCCATTAATCCGCCGGTGATGGGGTGTTTTCGCAAAATAGAAATACGCTCATCGGTGGGTTGTGAATTAATGATAATCCCGCCATCGTCAGATTCGATGTATATTCCTTTTTCGCAATTCATTGGAGCACCGAAAAGCACTATGCCGGGCTGCTGCTTGCGGTTTACATAGATTGTCTTAGGGCCGGTCGCGATAACCTGATCAATAAAGAAATCATTGGCAACAACCGTGCGGATAATCGAAGGTGCGCTGAAACGCTGCAAATAATTATAAGCAGCGTATTTGACGGCGAAATTTGAATCAGATGCCACTCTGTTCATCAAAGCGATAACATCGTTTTTATAGCCGTATTCGCCGATGTTGTTTATAGCCAGAATGCGGAATTGAGATGATGCATCCTGTGCAAAATCGCGAAGAGTTTTCAGGCCTCTATCGTCTCCGATGGCCATTAATGCCGCTGCCGCGGAAAATTTGGTATCCTGCTCATTAGAGTCGATCAATGTAGCTAATTCGTCTGCCGCCGGTCTGCCGATAGCTTCGAGAGC
>MHYA01000184.1:8573-17125 GCA_001825675.1 Planctomycetes bacterium GWF2_42_9
ATTGGCAGCCGCAGAAGCGATATAAAGTGATTTAACCAACATTATGAATTTTGCTTTTTTATCATGATAGCCTTGCGGAACAGTTATATTGATAATGCTGTCAGAAACAGCATTTGAGACGTCTTTTCCGAAACGCTGATTGATGCGGTTGCGGATGTAAGCGGCGGCTCTGAAATCCGGTTTTATAAGTGAAAGTGTTATTGGATAATCTTCAATCACCTTGCCGCCGCCGAGAACGAAGCCGTTCTTTACATTTACTTTTGAATCCCCTAAAGTATCTATGAAAACAGGGCCTGCCGCGTAGGCGAGTGTTCGGGAAGTTTCGAGCGAATCGGCGACTTTTGCCATAAATTTCAAGTCTGTGGTGTATAGTCTTCCGCCGACAAGAGAAGTTGTTTGTGTATCGGGATACGGTTTTACGGTTATATCGAAAGATTGATATTTGCTTGATGCGGGTGGAATTGTGCCTTCGACAAGAACAACAGCGGTATCCATACTATTGATCATCACATCGGGATTTACCAAATCTTTTCTGCCGACTTGTGTAATGATGTATTTTCTCAAGTATTCGCGAGTTAGTGCCGGACATTCGGATGAACCTGTGCCGGCAAGACCGACAACAAGGCCTACGCCTTTTACAGGAATTGACTGACTAGCGACGATTTCAGTAAGATCGCCAACGGTTTTATCTAATTTTGTTGGTTCGTTGGGTTCTTTGTTTTTGTTTGATTTCTTTTTTTGTGATTCTTCGCAGCCAGATATTAACAACATCATACCGGCTAATACTACTATACAAACTTTCCATGTTTTCATAGGGCTTGCAATCCTAAAAATAATTTTCTATTTGGGCTAATAATATTTTATATTTGCTTTACAGTCAAGAGGTTAAATATAATATCACTATCGATTTGATTTTTATTGATTCGAAAGAAGTAGAAAACTATTATAGGTGCAGAAAGGAATCTGGCGGAAGAATGAAAGGGAATTTAAACGATACTGTCTATGTCGGCATAGATGAAGCGGGTTTGGGGCCGATTTTAGGCCCGCTTGTGGTCTCGGCGGCGGCTTTTGCTGTACCTGCTGAAAAGGCAGGCAAAGATATGTGGCAGCTCCTGAAAGACAGTGTTTCCCACAATAAAAAGAAACTTTCCGGCAGAATCCTCGTTTGCGATAGTAAAAAAGCATATACCCCCGCCATTGGTATCGGTTTTCTTGAAAAAACCGTTTTAACTTTCCTAAAATACCATTCAAAAACGCCTGAATCTACCGCTGAACTGTTGGATTTGATCTGCCCCGACAGCAAAGAGAAAATTTTAGAGTACCCGTGGTATAAAAATCTTGCCGCGCAAAAAATAAACTTCAACTCGGATGAAATTTCAATTTCAGCGTCTGTTTTGAGAAAAGATTTGGACGCAAACAAAATAAATCTCACTTTTTTGAAAAGTTTTTGTGTTGATGCGGGCTGCTACAATGCGATGATCGAAAAAATCAGGAATAAATCGAGCGTGGTTTTTCATTTTGTCTGCCGATTGATTGACGAGGCAATCCGCGGTTCGCAAAACCGCAATTTCCATTTCGTTATCGACAGGCAGGGCGGCAGAATGCATTATGGTCAGCATCTGCGGACAATGTTCGGCAATATGGATTTGCAAATATTAAAGGAAGAAGAAAATATCAGCAGTTATCAGCTTGTTTCCAAATACAAAAATATAAGAATGGATTTCGCGGTTAAAGCTGATGACGATTTTCTGCCGGTGTGTTTGGCCGCGATGGCAAGCAAATATTTGCGCGAGCAATTAATGATTTCCCTCAATAGTTATTTTATCGAACAATGCGCCGACCTTAAACCAACGGCAGGGTATTGGACGGACGGCAACAGGTTTTTGAACGATTTAAAAACCATCGCACCGCATATTCAATACAATCCAAATCAACTGATACGGTGCAAATAAATTTTTGCCGATTATTAGCGTTGATAAACGTAAACTCTTTATATGTTGACATATACAAATATTTTTTTTATACTAAATATATGAGTCCGATCAAAAACATTCTAAAACTTGAGGTTACAAATATATCGCAGCATGGTTTCTGGATTTTACTGTCCGGCAAAGAGTATTTCCTCCCTTTTGAAAAATTTCCCTGGTTTAAAAAAGCTACCGTGGCTGATTTGACGAACATTAAATTGCTGCATAAAACACATCTCTATTGGCCTGCCCTCGACGTGGATTTATCAGTCGATATAATTGAAAACCCAGAAAAATATAAGTTGATTGCTTCGTAGCTGTTCTTAATGGTTATTTGGAATAAGAGTTCAGGAGAAAATATAAAATGGCTAAAATAAATGCGGTGAGGATGCACAGCCATGAACAATAAGATGAAACTTGGGTTATTGACTCTTATAGCTATAGGCTTAATAGTCCAAACTTTTTTTAGCCAAAAAATAGGGACGGTTATATTAATTATTTCGGCGATTATTTTTGTTGCATGGGTTTTTGATGAAAGCATTGCAACAAACATTAATCCAATATACAAGCGATTGGAACGTATTGAAAAGCCATTAGGTTTGTTAGACTCTGTCACTGACGAGGACACGTTGAAAAAACCTCTATCATATCGGATAAACTTGGTTTTAATGCCGCAATGGGAAGAAATACTAAAAAAACTTGCCAGCCAAAATAATCAAACTCCAGAGGAATTCATTAAGGAAATATTCAGCGATGAAAAATTAAATTTGAACAATGAAGATAAAAGCAAAAATTTGTTCGGTAAATTTTTTAGTTTTGTCATTTTTCAAGATGAAATTACTGGAATGGAGCAAATTTGGTCAGATTATCACAAAACTTTTGTAAATAAAATAACAGTTTGCGGGCAGACCTTTGCAGGTTTAGACACTTTGACGGCTCTTTCAGAGAATTCCAATAGAAAGTATGCAGATAATCTTATATCCAAACCATTAATATTAAAGCCAAATTTAGCGGCTTTTGATGAATTATATTATCAACAAAATTTGCATTTACACGTACTTTCAAATATTCCTTATTATGATATTATACGTTTGTTAAAATACACTACTGGCTATCATCAATATGCTATAAAGCGGTTTCCTGATGATATAAAAAAGAAACTGGACGAGGAGAATGTTAAATATAAAATCTCAACCGGTTCTTTTGAAGAACATGCAATTTTAGTTGGCGAAAATTTTAATGGTAAGGCCAATGAATATTATAACAATAAATGGGGGAAGGATAGAGGGATTGAATTGTATAATCAAGAAGTTGAAGAGCATATTTTTGAAACGCAATATTATTCTATAAGCATTAGCATAGAATCTTTTGAGACAGCCAGAAAACCTGTTTTTAAATACTCATAGCGCATTATTGAGACGTTTTACGAAATAAATACGCTGCTCGTCTTCGTGTTTCTTCTTTTTCTCTGTGATGAACAAAATCCGTTTTAATCCGCGTAATCAGGGGTTAAAAAAACTAACTGGATAACAATTCTTTTGCTGATATAATTTCCCGAATGTCCAGACATATTGAACATAGTTTATTTGATACATCGGAAGAAAAACCGCAGTGCAGTAACATTGTAACTGTTGCGGTAGATACCGGCGTGGATGAGGTGTTTGATTATCTTCTGCCGGATAAATTTTTGCCGATTCAGCCGGGGCAGCGGTTGGAAGTGCCTTTTGGGAAATCGAATAAACTCTGCAAGGTGTTTTGTCTGGAAATAAAAGACGCGAAAAAAAACATATCTCCATATAAATTAAAATTAGTCAAAAATGTACTTGATGCCAATCCGATATTTGATGAAAGATTATTAAAAATCGGCAAATGGATCAGCGAATATTATATTTCGCCATTGGGTGAAGTTTTCAGCGCAATGCTGCCGGCGGCTGTTAAAAAGGACACCGGCAAAAAGAGCCGCAAATCAGTATATCTGGCAGAAAATTATATGTGTAGGGGCGAACCTGCGTGTTCGCCCAATTTAGGGCAGACGCATAGGTCTGTCCCTACAGAGAATATATTAATCAAAGGCAAAAAACAAAAACAGATAATTGAAATTTTGACGCAGGCGGGGGCGGTGAATCAGGAGTCTGCCGTTTGGGTTGAAACGCTGCTGTCGCAGGCGGATGCGGGGACTGCTGTAATAAAAAAACTTCTGCAATCCGGTGCTGTAAAAATTACAAGCGAGACTGTGTATAGCGATTTGCCTGTGATGCCGAAAGGTCTTGTTTTAAAGCCGTCTAATGTGGTTTTGAATGACGATCAGAAAAACGCACTTGAAGCAATCGAAAAGCAGATCGAATCGGAAAAGTTTTCTGTTGCGCTGCTGCACGGCGTTACCGATAGCGGAAAAACAGAAGTATATATCAGGGCGATAGAAAAAAGCCTTTCAAAAGGCAAGAGTGCGATCGTTTTGCTGCCTGAAATCGCGCTGACTACGCAAACAATTCAGCGGTTCAGTACTAGATTTGCGAATTTAGCGGTTTTGCATTCGCAGTTGAGTGCTTCGCAGAGAAACGCACAATGGCAGAAAATTAAAAATACATCGCCGATTGTTGTTATTGGCGCACGGAGTGCGATTTTTGCGCCCGTTCAAAAGTTGGGTGTTGTCGTCGTTGATGAAGAGCACGAGCCGAGTTACAAGCAGGATACTTCTCCAAGATATAACGGGCGGGATGTCGCGGTGAAAATGGCGCAGTTGACCGATGCGGTTTGCATTTTGGGAAGTGCAACGCCTTCGCTTGAGACGCTCGGAAATTGTTCGACGAAAAGTCATTTTCAGAAACTTTTATTGCCAAAGCGTGTGATGGATTTACCCAAGCCGGAAATGAAAGTTGTCGATATGACGTTTTGCAGATACGAGAATGGTTTGCAAAGTATTTTGAGCGCTGATCTTGAAACCGCGATCAAGCAAACGCTGGCGAAAAAAGAACAAGTGATTCTTATGCTCAACCGCAGAGGATACAGTAATTTTATTTTTTGCCCTTCTTGCAGATATTCGCTTAAATGCAGGAATTGCGATGTTACGCTGACATTTCATAAATCTGAAAAACATCAGCATCAGCCGAATTTGAAAAGCAGAATCGAAGGCGGTTTTGCGGTTTGTCATTATTGTCTTTCGCAAACGCTTGTACCGAAAGCCTGTCCTGTTTGCGGTAAAAATGTTTCAATGATAGGTTTGGGCACACAAAGGCTCGAAGATGAATTGAAATTAAAAATCCCTGATGTGCGAGTTGTTCGTGTCGATAGCGATTCAATGCAGAAGGATGATTATTATAATGTGCTGGAGGATTTTGACGCAGGTAAAATCGATATTCTCGCAGGTACGCAAATTCTTGCCAAGGGTTTGCATTTTCCAAATGTAACGCTTGTGGGGATTATTAACGCGGATACTTCGCTGCAATTGCCGGACTTTCGCGCAAACGAAAGGACGTATCAACTGATCTGCCAGGTTGCGGGCAGGGCAGGCAGAAGCAGTAAAGGCGGGAGCGTTTATATTCAAACGCTAATGCCGAATCAACCAGCGATAAAATATGCGATTCTAGATGATTTTGAAGGGTTTGTCAAAGAAGAATTGAAAATAAGACAGGCTTGTTCTTTGCCGCCTTATGGAAAATTGGCGATTGTCAGGTTGCGTGATGAAAAATTCGACAGGCTTGATAATGTTTCAAAGAAGATTGCCGAACAGATCAGTTCGCTTATTACGCAATGCAGGTTTGATATAAAAATGAATGGGCCTTTACCTTCGGCGATAGCACGAATTCAAAGGTTTCATCGGATGCAAATTATTCTGCAAACCCAAAAACCTGCTCAATTATGCGAATTATTAACAAGATTTCGCAACGCAAAACCTGTGTCTTCCGCCGTGCAGGTGCAGGTGGATGTTGACCCTATAAATCTATTGTAAAAAAGACGTTACGAAAGTCTTGTATTTGAAATTAATTGTGATATAATACTTGGCTTATATTTTCCCGGGGAATAGCTCAGCTTGGATTAGAGCGTCCCTAAGGGAAGGTCGGATGTAGCCGGAAGCAGCCGATTACAGCTTTATGGTATATTGACTATTTTTTCCGGGGAGTAGCTCAGCTTGGCTAGAGCGCTGCGTTCGGGACGCAGAGGTCGCAAGTTCAAATCTTGTCTCCCCGATTGCCTTTAGGCAGGTAAACTATGGCGTAGTTCTGCTTGCCACGCTCCCGCTGGTCGCTCGACTTGACGAGTTTTGCAGCGGGTTCAAGCGAAGGATAGTTGCCACGATTCTTATTTATTCTAAGGATTAGATTTATGAATATGAAGGTTCATCTTTCACGTCCAGACATCAACGACAATGATATCAAAGCTGTCGTAGATGTTCTTAAAACACCAAATTTATCACTGGGCCCAAAAATTCCTGAATTTGAAGGCAAACTTGCCAAGTACATAGGCAGAAAATATGGCATTGCTGTAAATTCCGGCACGAGCGGACTTTATCTCTGTCTCAAAGCCCTTGGGGTCGGAGCGGGCGATGAAGTTATTACCACGCCATTTACTTTTATCGCGACTACCAACGCGATAATGATGGTTGACGCAATACCGGTCTTTGTAGATATTGATCCGGTAACGCTGAATATTGACGCAAAGAAAATCGAAGCGAAAATCACTAGTAAAACAAAGGCGATTATGCCAGTAGTGGTTTTTGGAAATCCAGCCGGTATGGATGCTGTTTGGGAGATCGGCAAAAAACATAATTTGCCGGTAGTTGAAGACAGTTGCGAAGGTTTGGGCGCTGAAATAAAAGGCAAAAAAGTCGGCAACTTCAGTACGATGAGCAATTTTGCTTTTTATCCGAATAAACAAATGACCACCGGCGAAGGCGGAATGATCCTTACCGATGATGAAAATTTGGCCGATATTTGCTACTCTTTGAGAAATCAGGGACGCGGCAAAGGCGGCGGTTGGCTTGCTCACGAAAGATTGGGCTATAATTTCAGAATGAGTGATATTAACGCGGCACTTGGGGTTAGTCAGCTCGACAGGATCGAAGAATTTGTGGCTAAACGTGAAAAGGTCGCACGCATATATCAGGAATTACTCAAAGACGAAAGCAGAGTGATAGTTCCGCAAGCACCGGCTGATTGCAGAATGAGCTGGTTTGTATTTGTGCTGCGTTTGAAAGAGCCTTATGCCGCAAAGAGAAACGACATTTTGAGTGCAATGCTCGCAGAAGGAATTCAGGTAAGCAATTACTTCCCGCCGGTTACGCTTCAGCCTTTTATCGCTCAAAAGTACGGCTTTAAAGACGGCGATTTCCCGATCACTGACGGAATCTGCAAAAGTACAATAGCGGTTCCATTCCATAATAATCTGACGAAAGATGAAGCTGTTTTGGTTGTCAAAGCGTTGAAGAAGTGTTTGGATAACGCGTAAACGTTTTTTGATGCGAAACGAGATTCTTCACTTCGTTCAGAATGACAAATGAAAAAATAAAAAAACCCCGGATAATTCCGGGGTTTTTTGTTATCACTTTAGCTGTTAAATGTTATTCAAAGTAATGTGTGGATTCGGTTTCAATAACCGGGCTTTCAAGCTGATCGCCTGTCATTTCGGCTTTGAATCTTACATCGCCTTCAGCGGCGGCTCTAACTGTAACTTCCCAAACGGCCTGTGTTTTTGGTGCAAGCCAGCTTAATGGTGCGAATGTAATAGTGCCATCAGCAAACTGGCCGTTGGTTGCGCCGGCGACGGAAACGAAAGTCATCGAATTTTCGAGCATAGCTTTTATTGAAATATTAGTTACAGGAATCTGACCCTGATTTCTAACAATGATCCTGTAAGTTGTTGTATTGCCGACTCTTATCGGGTCGGTTGTATCGCCGACTTCAAGCAGGATACCGGCTGCTCCTTTTATAGCGGTGATTGCAGTTGATGAAACGGCATCGGCACAATCGGCAGAAGCTCTGAATGTGTTCTCAATATTGCCGACAGCGACAGGCAGAAGGGTTGCTGAAGTTGTAACGGACTGGCCGGGTGCCAGGCTTTGTATTCTCCAAGCTAATCTGCCATTATTTGCGCTGCCGCCTTCGGAAGCACGGACGAATGTCATACCTTGCGGTACGCTTCCTTCAATTAGAGTGTTTACAGCAGGCCAGTTGCCAGTATTGGTTACTGTTATGCTGTATGGAAGTTCGGTATTGATATAATCTGAATCTGGTGCTGAAGTTGTGATTGACAGCATTGGTTTTTTAACGATGGTTGTAACATTTCCTGATTCGGCGGTAATATCGCCATCAGCCATCGCGACCGCATTGTTTACGAAAGTACCTGTTTGATTGGCCTTTAAAGTGAGGGATATTGTTCTTGACGAGCCGGCAGGTAATTCGCCAATCGATAAATCGACAGTCGAGCCGCCGGTCATAGTCGTAAGTCCTTGCGGAAGTGTATCATACAATCTTACGTTGTTGGCAGTACCGTTGCCGATGTTCTCGATTTTGAAGATATACACGATTGGGGCACAAGCTGAAATTTCGGCAGGTGCACTCTTTGTTATCACCAGTTTCGGTTCGAGAG
>MHYA01000184.1:17135-28029 GCA_001825675.1 Planctomycetes bacterium GWF2_42_9
TGCTGTGTACGTAACGTCAATATAGTCAAGGACTTCGCCAGCCTGCATTGCCATTCCAATACCAATGATCTCCTTTGATTCGCCCGGAGCAAGACGCGGGAATGACCATTTGATCCTGTCTTGCATTGTTATTGGGGTCGGGTTTGATCTTAAAGACTGGAAATTGCTGGACAGTACGTCTGAAACGATAACGTCTGTCAAGATTTCATCTGTTAAGTTGGTAATTTTCAAAGTGTACTCAAACTCTGAACGGGCCTGCACTTGCGGCGGGATCGTACTATCAAGTTTTATGATAGGGCAAGCATCGCAGCTAAATACTTTGGTTTTAACATTAGACTGCGGCGCAGCTAAGGCAGGTTCAGATGGAGGACACTGCGAAGTATTTTCCTGACAGCCTGAAATTACCAATAAACAAAGACCTAACAATAATGGCAGATTTTTAGCGCTCATAACTGTTTTCCTAATCAAGGAGTTATATTGATTTTTTAAAATTCACCGGTTGATGTAAAATATTATTGCAACCAACCTCATTAATAATCTTCTACTTCAAATGGCGGATTATAACATGGGAAGATAGATAAGAAAAGTATTTTTTATAAAATAGCGAAGACGTGTAGAATGAAAAACTAAAAGTGAAAATGAAAAGTTGTGGAATCGCTTTGCGAGAATTTAGAAATGCGCAAGGGGTTTGCAAATTTGCGCAAGCGGGTACAAAAACAGGGGTAAAATTGGGACTTTTCAGTGTTTTTCGAGACTTTTTTATAGAAAAATCGGAAAAATTCCAGTTTTTTTGGGTTTTTTCGTGATTTTTCGAAGAGGGTGCCTGCGCGGTTTTAAAAAAGGCTTTGTTTTCAGAAAAGCAATGAGGGGTGATTTTTTGCGGGACAAAATAAAATCTTAAAACTTGCACCAATTTTCGAAAAAAATGCGCGCAAATGAAAAAACGTGCGGGAATTTTGAAAAATGGGTTTTTGCGACTTGCGGGGAATTAAGTGAAAAACTAAAAGTTAAAAATGAAAAGTTTTGGAACCGCTTCGCGGGAGTTTTTTTTCACCCCCCTCTGAATTTTATTTCGAGGAATAAAATTCCTGAAGAATCGGGGGCTTTCGCTTCGCTTCAGCTAAAGCACTAAGACACTAAGAACTTTTTATATATTTATTAAACCACGAATAAACACGAAACGACACGAAATTATTTAGACACTGATTAACAATGTACGTAAACTGTTTGGACGCTGATCTCCGCTTCGCTTCGACGTTTCACTCAGGATGACAATGGTATGGTTTTGTCGGCACACGGAAGAATTTGAAATCTGAGATTTAAGATTTGAGAAGACTAGACGAGATTCTTCGCTTTGCTCAGAATGACAATAGTGGTGAAAAGTAGGACATTTCGGACTGGTCTGACGGATCGGACAAACGAATTGAGATTGAGATTTAAATTTAAGAGATGGGACGAGATTCTTCACTGCGCTGCGGCTACGTTCAGAATGACAAGGGGGCGGAGAGACGAGATTTCAGATTTAAGATTTGAGAAGACTAGACGAGATTCTTCGCTTTGCTCAGAATTACAATAATGACGTGGATTGGAAGGCGTAAAATACGTTGACGGAAGATATAAATTTCCTATAATAAAAGGTTTGTATTAAATTTTAATGGATCAATATGGCAAAGAAAAAGAAAAAACAGTTGGAAAAAGCAGAATGCAAGGATTGCGCGGGGCTATGCTGTCGGTATGTAGCGCTGCCAATCGAAACACCTAAAAGTCGCGGTGATTATGATGATATACGCTGGTTTTTGACGCACAAACATATTACCGTGTTTGTCGAGAATAAAAGCTGGTACATAAGTATCGATAATAATTGCAGGCATCTTTCGCCGAAAGATCACAAATGCAAAATCTATGAAACTCGGCCGAGGATATGCCGAGGTTATAAAAATGTAGATTGCGAACTAAGCAAAGACGCTTACGATTACGATCTGTATTTTATGAACGATAAGCAAATGGAAAATTATATGAAAGTCAAATTCGATAATAATAGTATCGATAGACTGGCGAAAGTTAGGAAATACAAACGAAAATAAAATTTAAGATTTAAGATTTAAGATTTAAAATTTACTTTTGAACGTTTAACATCGAACATTGAACGTTGAACATTCAATATGGAATGATATAAAATGAAGATACAACCAGTAAAAGGCACAAGAGATTTTTATCCTGAAGATATGGCCAAGCGGAATTTCATTGTTGACGGCTGGAAAAAAACGTCAATACGAAATGGCTTTGCTGAATTTGACGGGCCGATCTTTGAATATCTCGCGATGTATCAGCAGAAAAGCGGCGATGAAATAGCATCACAGCTTTTTGCTTTTGAGGACAGAGGCGAGAGGATGCTTGCGATTCGGCCGGAGATTACACCTACGCTTGCGAGAATGGTTAATCAGCGTATAAACGCGCTGGCGAGGCCTATAAAGTGGTTTTCTGTGCCGAGGCTTTGCAGGGCTGAACGGCCGCAGAAGGGCAGACTGCGTGAATTTTTCCAGTGGAATGTAGATATAATCGGCGTTGAAGATTGCCTGGCGGATGCGGAAGTAATTTTCTGCGCGGTTGATTATCTTGTGCAGACTGGGTTGACGAGCAATGATATTGTTGTCTGCATTTCGAGCAGAAGACTGCTTGCTTCGCTGTTGGAATATTTTGGAATTGAACAGGATCAGCTTAATAAAGTTTATGCTGTGCTTGATAAGAAAAGCAAAGTTCCTGCGGAAGCATTTGAAGAGATGCTTAAAGAAGTTGTCGCCGATGAAAGCAAACGCGAAAAAATTTTGAAACTTATGGCGACTGAATCTTTGACAGCATTGGAAGATTTGGCGGGTAATGATGAAAAGGCGAAAAAGGCGGTTGAAGAGCTGGCAAGGCTTTTTAATTATCTTAATATTATGGGTGTGGCGGAGTACTGCAAATTCGATATCGGAATTGTGCGGGGGCTAGCGTATTATACCGGTATTGTTTTTGAGATTTATGATAAGTCGCAGCAGCTTAGGGCGATTTGCGGCGGCGGCAGATATGATAATCTGCTTAGCGATTTCGGCGGGCCGAAGATTACGGCCACGGGATGCGGAATGGGTGATTGCGTGCTTGGGATAGTGCTTGAAGAAAAAGGGCTATTCAAAAATTTAAATGAAAATCAGAGGCTGGAATATTTTGTCGCTTATGCCGAGGATGGTTTGCAAAATGAAGCTATCAGGATCGCGGCGAAATTAAGACAGGCAGGCAAGAAAACTGATTTCAGCTATAAAGGCGGCGGATTGGGTAAACAGTTGAAACAGGCATCGACACTTATGGCGGCGAAGTGCGTGATCGTCGGGCAGGAATTTTCGCAAAAAGGTGAAATCATCGTTAAAGATATGTCTAGCGGAGAGCAGATAATAATTACTGAAAAGGAATTATTTAAATTTAATATTTAAGATTGAAGATTGAAGAATTTAATTTTAACTTCCAACATTCAACATCGAACATTGAACTTTGAATTTGGAATTGCGGAAGATGATTTTTTACGAGATTCTTCACTGCGTCCTCCATTGGGGACTTCGTTCAGAATGACAAGGGATTTTGATGAATGAGGGGAGTAACCATTACGAAAAGGCGTTTGAGAGTTGGCTGAAGGATAACGGGATTCAATATCTTGCGGTTGACCAGCAGAAGAGAACGGCTTTTTCGAGGGGCAAGATTAAAAGTTTCGATTT
The DNA here is from genome assembly GCA_001825675.1 of Planctomycetes bacterium GWF2_42_9. GTDB lineage: Bacteria > Planctomycetota > Phycisphaerae > Sedimentisphaerales > UBA12454 > UBA12454. Next base: position 20,882 of record MHYA01000184.1, read on the forward strand.
TTTGTTTTACACGCCTGATATGCGGGCGTTTATCGCGGAAGTTAAAGGGCGGAAATTTTCGGGTAAAAATTTTTCGGCGTTTGGGAGTTTGCCCAACTGGGTTACGGATGATGATATTTCGGGGCTTGAAAACTGGGTCAGGATCTTTTCAAGTCAATATCACGGGCTGTTTGTTTTTGCGTATGATGTGGAAAATATCGATGTGGAAACGGACGGCAGAGAAATTTACGAGTACCTAGATAAACGGTATGTTTTTATGGCGATAAGGCTGGCGGATTATCTTGACGGTGCAACGATTCGCAGCAGGAAATGGAAAACGCTGCATTTGTCGGCGGAATATTTTAAGAAGTGTGTTTTGAATTTGAATGAATTGGTTTTGCGAACATATTTTAGAACCACGAATGGACACGAATAAACACTAATTATAAAATACGAAATACGAAAACCGAAATCCCCCCAAAGGGGTCTTCGAGAAACAATATTGAATAACTAAAATTATAATGTTCTAAACTGCCGCGTGGGCTGAAGCCCACCCTACAAAGCATTAAGGATTGTATATTAGGATGAATGAAAAAATTGCTAAAATAGGGCAAGAGATAATAAACGGTAAGCTCATCGAAAGAGATGAGATCGAGTTTTTGTTTTCGCTGGGCGATTGCTGTCTGGAAGATTTGATGTATTGGGCGAACCGGATACGCGAAAAATTCTTCGGCAAAAAAATAAAAGTATGTTCGATTATACCGGCAAGGCTGGGCGGATGCAGCGAAGACTGTAAGTTTTGCGCTCAATCGGGCGGACATCAAACGGCATACAGTGAACCAAAATATATGAGCGATGAAGAAATTCTCGAAGCGGCAAAAGCGGCGAAGCAAAGCGGCGTAGGGCATTTCGGGATTGTTTATAGCGGAAGAAGTCTTTCGGAAAAAGAACTTGTGCGGCTTGAAAAAATTATCCCTAAAATTAAAAATGAAATCGGAATTGATGTTTGCGGCGGTTTCGGAATAATTACTTACGAACAAGCGGTGCGATTGAAAAATGCAGGTATGGCGAGATATAATCACAATCTTGAAACTTCGGAAAAACATTTTAAAAATATTGTAACGAAGCACGATTATCAATCGCGTGTAGATACGGTTAAGACCGCGAAAAAAGCGGGGCTGGGATTGTGTGTTGGCGGGATTTTCGGACTTGGTGAAAATGACAGCGACAGAATTGATATGGCGTTGCTGATTCGCGAGCTTGGTGTGGATATGACGCCGATGAATTTTCTTTCGCCGATAAAAGGGACGCCTTTGGAGAATACGCCTATATTGAGGCCAAGGGAAATCTTGCGTTTGATTGCGTTATATCGTTTTGTTTTGCCGAAAGTGCATTTGAAAGCTGCGGGCGGAAGGTATTTGAATTTGCGTGATATGCAAAGTTGGATTTTTTATGCCGGTGCGACTTCGATAATTAGCGGTGATAAGTATTTGACGACAGCGGGCAGATCGGTTGAAGAAGATGTGCGGATGATACGAGATTTGGGACTGGAGCCGGAATTTAAATTTTAAGTGTAAAGTGTAAAACTAATGCGTCCCCTTCGGGGATACGCTTCGCTCCGATGAAAAGTTGTGGAATCGCTTCGCGATATTTTTTATTGCAGCGTGGGCTAAAGCCCACCCTACGAAGTGAATTTCAGATTTGAAATTTGCGGAACTGCAATGGCAGAACTATTTTTATGTTTCTATTGGTCTAATTTATGCGAATAATAGCTGGTATAAGACGCGGGATGAATATTTTGCCGCCAAGGGGCAGTGAGACTCGGCCTATCACAGACCGTGTGAAAGAATCTATTTTCGATGTGCTTTTTAAATATAATTTAATCGAAGACAGATATGTCGCGGATTTGTTTTGCGGAACTGGTTCGTTCGGACTCGAGGCTTTGAGCAGGGGCGCGAAAGAAGCGGTTTTTGTTGATCAGGACAGGCGAGCGATCGAGGTGCTTCGTCAGAATGTTGCAAAGGCAAGGTTTGAGACGCAGGCGAAAGTTGTCTGCGGTAACGCGTTTAGAATTGGAGCACCTATTGGAGTGGGGAAGAAATGTTCGCTGGTGTTTGTTGACCCGCCTTATGAAATGAGTATGGAAGCGGGTGAGAGGTCCAGACTTGCGGGGCTATTGACGATTTTGCCGGAGCAGATAACTGAAGATGGAATGGTTGTGGTGCGAACGGAGAAAAGAGTGAAACTTCTTGATAGTTATGGTCCTTTGCGGATAATAGATAACAGGGTGTGGGGGAAAATGAGTGTAAATTTTCTTAGTTTGAAAACAGAGTGATTTTAAAGGGATTTAAGAAATGAAGCGAGTTGTTGCAGTAGTTATTTTGTTGTCGATTTTCACTAAATGTTTTGCCGGTCAGTGTTGTCCTGGGAGAGATGGAAGCTGCAAGCAGCCGGCATTTTGTGTCAAACCTGTGCCGAAGCAATCGGGCAAATTTAGTTTTGTCCGAAGCGGTGAGCAATTAACTGAAATCGCATTTCCGCTGGGCGGAATTGGCGCAGGCTGTATTAGTCTTGAAGGCCGAGGGGCTTTGAGAGATTTTGAAATTTTCAACCATCCCAATGTCGGGTATGTTCTTCCGTATGTGTTTCCTATGATATGGTGCAAGGCTGAAGGGCAGCCCTCGCAATGCAGAGTGATTCAGGGGGCGAGGCAAAAAGATATTTTTGGCGATGCGGGCGGCGACGGATTTTGGGGATATGGTCAAGGTACGATACGTTCGCAGGGCGACGGTTTTCCGTGTTTTTCATCTGTTGAATTCGAAGGGAAATTTCCGATTGCGCGTTTGGCGTTTAAGCAGAAGAATTTTCCTCTCGATGTAAAGCTGACTGCGTATAGTCCGTTTATTCCGCTTGATGCAAATAATTCAAGTATGCCGGTGGCGTGTCTTACATACAAATTGACAAACACATCGAAAGTTGCAGTCGAAGCGACGGTTGCTCTTACGATGCTCAACGCGACGGAAATGGCTGACGAGCGAACCGCAAAATGGCCTAATCAGGGCGACAAAGATTCAAAGGCTTTGACGGTTTACCGCAAAGGCGAGCAGTGCAGCGGCTTGTGGATGACTTCTGAAAAATTTGATAAAAACGACTGGAAGTACGGCACGATAGCGGTTACGACGAATTGGCCTGATGTTACTTATATGCCGCAGTGGCTTCGCGCGTGGCTATTTTCCGATACGACAAATCATTTCTGGAACCAGTTCAGCAAAAACGGACGGCTCGATCCGAACAGCACATCAAATGAACGCGGCGAACCTGTGGCGGGGACTTTGGGACTTATCGTTAAACTTGAGCCGGGACAAAGCGCGGAACTTCCGATTCTTATAAGCTGGTGTTACCCGACGATGCCGAACAACTGGGGCAAAACATATTACTCAAAATTGTGGCCTGATGCGTTCAGTGCGGCAGAATATTTCTTTAAGAACAAAGACTCTTTAACTGAACGGACATTTGCATTTGAAAAGGCTTTTTATTCGAGTACGCTTCCTGATGAAGTGCTCGATGCGGCAGGAGCTAATGCTTCGACGCTGCATACAGCGACTTGTTTGCGTATGGAAGACGGCACGCTTTGGGGCTGGGAAGGCTGTTCGCCGCGTGAGGGCTGCTGCCCGGGGAGTTGTACTCACGTTTGGAATTACTCATCTACGCCGGCGTTTTTATTTCCTGCACTGCATAGAACAATGAGAATGTCGGAATATAAATATGGTTTTAGCAACGATGAGAACGGCAGGAAAGGCTCAATATGTTTCAGGATACCTTTGCCGCTCGGCTCGGAAGCCCAGTCGGGGCATGCTGCTTCTGATGGTCAGCTTGGCGGTATAATTCAGCTTTATCGCGATTGGCGTATTTGCGGCGATAAAAAATATCTTGAGCAGATGTGGCCTGGGGCGAAAAAGGCTCTGGAGTTTGCGTGGGTTCAATGGGATACCGATAAAGACGGTTTGATCGATGGCGATCAGCACAATACGTATGATATTAATTTCCAAGGCGCAAATCCTCTGACGCAACTGATGTATTTGGCGGCATTGCGGGCAGGGTATTGTATTGCGGATTATCTTGGCGATGCTGACAGTGCGGCCGAATATTGGCGGGTTTATAATGAAGGACAAAAAAAAACAGATACTCTTTACAATGGCGAATTTTTGTATCAGACGACGGATTGCCTTGCGGATAATGCTCCGAAGTATCAGCACGGTAAAGGCTGTTTGAGCGATCAGGTTTTTGGTCAGCTTTGCGCACACATCGCGGGATTGGGATATATTTATGATGAAGCGAAAATTAAATCCGCGATCAAAGCGGTTTACAAATATAATTTCCGTTCGCCGTTGGGTGAGCACGTCAATACACAGCGCATATATGCTTTAAACGATGAAGCGGGACTTTTGCTTTGTTCGTGGCCGAATGGCGGCAGACCGAAATGTCCGTTTATTTACAGTGATGAAGTATGGACGGGGATCGAATATCAGGTTGCTTCGCATTTGATCTATGAAGGCTTTTACGACGAGGGTATGAATATTGTGAAAGCTGCTCGCGCAAGACACGATGGCGTGCGGAGAAATCCGTTTAATGAATATGAATGCGGTTCGCATTATGCACGCGCGATGTCTTCGTGGGGGCTTGTGCAGGCGATAAGCGGGTTTAGATACGATGCGGTCGAAAAAGCGGTTTATATTACGCCGCAGGGCAAAAATGCAAATAATATGAAATGCTTTTTCTCAGCCGGTTCGGCTTGGGGTATGTTTGAATATAAAGATGGAAATCTTAAAATTACACCAATCGAAGGCCAGCTTGATGTTGAAAAAGTTATAACGAGCAAAGGATCTGTGGATGTAAAAAATTTGGTCTCACAGGGTGGTGTTTTATCGCTAAAAGTAAAGTAAGATATGACGAATAAACAGGCGGCAATACAAATAATTCGTTGTCTTCGTAAGGAAGGTTTTGAGGCTTTGCTTGCGGGCGGTTGCGTGCGCGATATGCTTTTGGGTAAAGAGCCGAAGGATTATGATGTCGCGACCGATGCGCGGCCGGAGCAAATTTGTAAACTCTTCCGCAGGACAATTCGTGTTGGTGCCAAGTTCGGTGTGATAATAGTGATGATGGACGGCCATCAAATTGAGGTGGCGACTTTTAGAGCGGATACGGGTTATAGCGATGGTCGAAGGCCTGATAAGGTTAGTTTTACATCGGCAGAAAATGACGCTCTTCGTAGGGATTTTACAATCAACGGGATGTTTTTCGATCCGATCAAAGGTGATGTTTTAGATTTTGTCGAAGGTCAGAAAGATCTAAAGAAAAAAATTATCCGCACAATCGGCGATGCTGATGAAAGATTGGGCGAGGATTATTTGCGAATGCTGCGAGCGGTCAGGTTTGCGGGGCAGCTTGATTTTAAAATTGAGAAAAACACGCTGGCTGCGATAAAACGTCGCCATTCATCGATTACGAAAATAAGCGGCGAGCGTATCGCAATGGAGTTGGAATCGCTGATGGCTGCGGCGAAACGGATAAAAGGATTAAAGCTGTTTGTTGAGACCGGACTTGCGAAAGAAATTTTCCCGGCTTTGAGGGATAAAGTAACTCTCGGAATGAATGTATTTAAACATTTTCCGAAGGATACGACGTTTGAGCTTGCGATAGCGGGATTGTTTTGCGGCTGCGATACGGACGAAGCGATGCAGAATCTTGAGGTTCTCAAACTTAGTACGAGTAAATTGAAATATATAAACTTCCTGCTTGAGAAACGGGAATATCTGAATAAAACTTTATCGCTAGCGGAACTTAAAATGATAGTGTCACAGCCTTACTATGAGGATTTGTTTGCGCTGCAAAAGGGGATTTTTAAAGCTGAACGGAAAAAATTGACCGCATTGATGGCGATCAACAGGAGGGCGAAATCGCTTGCGGGCAAAGAATTAAAGCCGAAGCCACTGTTAAACGGGCACGAAATTATGGCTTTGGGTGCAGAGGCAGGGCCACAAGTTGGGCATATCAGCAAAGAGCTTTATGTTGAGCTGTTGTCGGAAAGGCTTAAAAATAAAGAGGATGCGAAAAAGTGGGTCGAAAATTGGATTAAAAAACACAAGAGTTGATGTTGCAATAATATGTGAATATGTTATTATGTTTGCCAGACGGGGCCATAGCTCAGTTGGGAGAGCGCTTGCATGGCATGCAAGAGGCCGCAGGTTCGACTCCTGTTGGCTCCATTTTATAACCCCTTAATTTTTAAGGGGTTATGACACTTCAAAAAATTCTTCTTGACAAATGATTTCCCTTGATGGACACTTGGTGGACACTTTTTAACAAGAAAGGAATTAGAAATGTTAAAAAAGTACACTTTCAAGGGCAGTATTTTTAAACAAAAAGACAGGTATTATTGGAAAGTCAAGCTGGCTGGCGAAAACAGCCGGAAAACTATTCCATTATGCCGTACTGGTGAAGCGGCAACCAAAAGCGAAACCTTGGCATACACTATCGCTCAAAGGCTTTGGGATGAGGCAAAGAAAAAAGCTAAAGGTGACGTATCGGAAATAGGAACTGTCGGTGAACTCAAAAAGGCTTTCTCGGAGTATATGAAATCACATTATCCGCCCGATAGCTCGATGAATATAGAAGTTAGACTTGCAATGGAGTTGCTTGATTGTGACAGTATGCCAGTCAATGAATTCGGAGTAAACAAATTCAGGCAGGCGCGTGACAAGATGATCAATCGAGAAAAGCAATTATCGGTTAAGACTGTAAACGAACGCGCTGGCTTCATACGCAGGATGTTTGAATGGGGAGTGTCTCGTGAAATAGTTTTACCAGAGGTTTCCTACGCTCTTAAACTGGTCGAAAATGTTACATCCAGAACGGTTGGGGTTAAACCCTCCAAAAGCAGAGACATTGTTCCTATCGAGATTTTAAAGGAAACCCTGCCTTATATGAATGAAGTTGTAAGGGCTATGGTGCTTGTTCAGTTTTACACCGGAGCAAGGCCGACCGAAGTAATCATTATGCGCCCCTGCGACATCGATACTACAAAAGATTATTGGGTTTACCAACCGGCTTGGCATAAGACTCAATGGCGCGGACATAGCAGAAAAATCATAATCAATAAACAGGCTCAA
>MHYA01000185.1:0-193 GCA_001825675.1 Planctomycetes bacterium GWF2_42_9
ACAATTTTTTCGTCCTTTCTAATATCAATGCTCCAGGTAAAATACAGAAAATGAAAATACTGATAATAAATGAGCCTTTTGTAAGTGATTTTTGCCGCACTCAAAGGTGGGCAGCACGTACCCGCGGCAGGGTTCTTCGCGCGCCGGACTGGCATGCGTATGCTGCGGCTGTTTTAGAACGAGATATACCCGA
>MHYA01000185.1:244-360 GCA_001825675.1 Planctomycetes bacterium GWF2_42_9
CCGATTTAAAATCGGTTTGATGAGCCGCCAGATCGGCAAGTCTTTTACTGTTGCCCTTGAAGTTGTCAACGATGCCCTGGAAACGGGCAAAGACTGGATTCTACTTTCGGCAGGCG
>MHYA01000185.1:415-10664 GCA_001825675.1 Planctomycetes bacterium GWF2_42_9
GCTTGCTGCTGCCGATATCCAGATTTCCAGCTTTGATACTGATTCCGCAAAATATACGATGCTTACTATTACGCTGCCAAACGGTGCCAGGATAATCGGCCTGCCCGCAAATCCAGATACGGCTCGCGGCTTTTCTGCAAACGTAGTTCTCGACGAGTTCGCATTCCACAAAGACAGCGACAAGATTTGGGCAGCACTTTTTCCAACGATCTCTCGCGGTTTCAAAATTCGAATTATCTCGACACCGCAGGGAATGGGCAATAGATTTCACCGCCTTTGTACTGCCGATAATGGCTGGAGCAAACACGTTGTCGATATTTACCAGGCGGTCGCAGACGGCGTACCTCATAACGTTGAAGAGCTTAAAGCTGGTATCGATGATCCTGATGCCTGGGCACAGGAATTTGAAGTTCAGTTCATTGACGAGGCTTCCGCATGGCTGACTTACGAAATGATTGCAGCCTGCCAGCTTGATTCAATTCCAAAGGAAATTGAGTACAGCGATTTAAATGATCAAATGCTAGAAAAAATTGCCTTGTCAATCCAGGGCAGGTCTTTCGGCGGATTTGATATCGCACGCAGAAAAGATTTAACCGTCCTGGATATCGAAGATCAGATCGGCGATGTTTACTGGAATCGCGCAACAATCCTGTTCCCCAAAGTTCGTCTGACAACACAAAAAGAAATGCTCTGGAAGATCATGGACAGAATTAACCTGGAGCGAATTTGCATTGATTCAACCGGCCTCGGTTTATCGCTCGGCGAAGACACAGTTGATAAATACGGTTCTTATCGAGCGGAAAAAATTGAATTCACTTTAAAAATAAAACAAGATTTGGCTGTAAGAACCAGGAATATTTTTGAAGATCGCAGAACCAGAATTTCATTGTGTCAAAAACTGCGAGACGATCTGCACGCTGTAAAGAAAACAACAACAGCCGCTGGCAATGTTAGATTTGATGCCGAGCATACCGACAAAGGTCATGCCGATAGATTTTGGGCAAAGTCTCTTGCCTACATGGCATCGGATGAAGGTACAGAAAAACCAGAAGTCATTTGTCTTGGATAACTATGGCAAAAAAATCAATAACAACTAAATCAACAAGCGGACAGGTCTCACTGAAGGTCAGCGACTTTGCACATTTTTTCAATGGCCTGAATTTAACCAACCGTCCGACAAAACCATATAATCAGGTTGAATGGGTTTGGAAGTGCGTCAATATAATTATCGACACCTGCAAATCAATTCAAATGCTGCTGACAACCGCCGACGAAAAGATTATCGAGTCCGGCCCTGTTTATGATTTTATTTATCAAAATAAAGATATGCCGCTTTCGCGATTAATTTCGGAGACAGTCGGCTATTATACTTTATTCCGCGAAGTCTATTGGATATTCGCGGAAAAGGAAGGCACTAGCCCCACGAAGATTATTGTCGCAGGCCCGAACCACTGCAAGCCCCAAGTAGTCAACGGCGTTGTTGTAGGTTATAATTATTTTCCACCGTCAAGCGGCCAAATGATCCCGCTGTTCACTGAAGACGTCTGGCCAATAATGAATTTTAATCCTGAATTGAAATATCACGGCACAGGCCCAACTGAAGCTGCCGAACTAAGTATCTCTGCAAATTATCAAGCAACTCAATTCAATGAAGCGATCCTCCGCAACGGAGCAAAGCCAGGCACGCTGCTTATCGCACCCCAGGGTGTAAAATTAGACGATCCTGAAAAACGCGCGTTAAAAGCAGAATTTGATACAACGCACGGCGGAGCCAGAAATGCAGGCAAAACTTTCCTTGTAACCGGCGGCCTCGACGTTAAGAATTTCGGTCAGACAATGGCCGAGCTTCAAATGGTCGATCTAAGAAAATATGATGCCGGTACGATCTGCGCAATGTTCGGCGTTCCAACTGAACTTGTAAATTTAAATTCTGAAGCCCAGTATGCACACGGCCCAGCAACCCAGCGATTTGTTCTTTACACAATCGCACCGATGCTCTCATTTATCGCCGAAAATATCTCGCTTGGAATCCTTTTTAATTATCGTTTTAAAAACGTTCAAAACACTTTTAAATCCGCCAAAGAATCAAACCTGTACTGCGGCCAGCGAGTTGAACTAAATAAAAAGAAATCCTTCAGACAAACCAAACTGAAGGCAATTCAATCGAATCAAAATCTTTTCGCATATTTCGATATCGAATCGCATCCGGCTATTCAGGAAATGATGCGGGATCAGGCGGAGAAAGTTTTCAAATACGCCCAGCACGGCGTCCCGATCAATCAGATAATCGATGCCTACGATCTGCCGTTCGATACGTCGCAGATTCCCTGGGGTAATGATCACTTTATCTCGATGGGTCTTTTACCGGCTCGCTGGGTAATGGAAGCAGGCCCTGAAGGATTGCGTGAACCAGCTTTGCCTGAAGGCGAACCCACACCCGAACCCACACCCGAACCGACACCTGAAGAAGAGCAGCCCAAAAAAGATATTGATTTAGAATCCGCGAAATCTGCGTCTGAAGAAAAAGTCAACGAATTGCAAAAGCTGCGAATCTGGAATGCCTGGACAAAAAGCTGGGTAAGTATCGAGCGGGAATATGGCGAGGCGATGCGTAAATATTTCCTCCGCCAGCAGCGAGAAGTTTTAGAAAAACTATCAGAGGAAATTAAAAAAAATAACTCTGTGTCCTCTGTGTCCTCTGTGGCTAATAAATCAGACGATGAGACGATCGCCCGAATAGTTATCGACCTTCAAAAAGATAACGGCAAAATCAGAGCGATCAATCAGACATACTTTGACAAGGCATCAGAACTTGGTATTCGCCAGGCGGCGGTCGAAGCTGGTATATCAGGCGATGCACTTAATAAATTTGTCGAGACCGCAAAACGCAGCTCCGCGATCCGCCGCGCACTAACCCAGCAGGCTCAAAATATGACGAGCATAAATAAGACAACCCAGCAGCTGCTGACCAGGACTCTTCGCGAAGGATTAGATAGCGGCGATGGTTTGAACGAACTTACCAACCGCGTCAAACAGGTTTTAGGTTCAAACCGCAAACGTGCCTTATCGATCGCCCGCACTCAAACAGGCGGTGCGGTAAGTTCAGGCCGCCATGTCGGCATGAAGGAAGCTGGCGTTGAAGGCAAGGTATGGCTCGATGCCCACGACGATAACGTCCGCGATCTGCATAAGGATGCGGGCAAAAGATACGCTAAAGCAATCGCGATCAGCGAGCCGTTTATTTTGGGCGGTGATTTTTTAATGCACCCAGGCGATCCGCACGGCAGCGCAGCAAATATTATAAATTGCCGCTGCGTAGAACTTGCAGGCAAAGTCGGCGAATCAAAAGAAAAAATATTTGAACGATATGAAAAACAGACCTTCGTGTCTTAGGAGTTAAAATGGAAAATGAACTATTACATATAAAAGCATTTATAGCTGAAAGCGAAAAAGCGATCGATGAAGAAAATAAAAGCATACTGTTTTCGATCCCTGAAGTTGTCGATCGCGATAATGAGATCGTAACTGCCCAGGCTATTTATGATGCAATACATGACAAGAAGAACTTTGCACCTAATCCAGCTTGTTTGCCATGTCATGATCATAAATTAAGTTCTGGTAAACCTCCGTGTGTTGGCCACTGGGATATTGAGTCCGCAACACTTTTGAAAAATAGTGTTGAAATGAAATTGCTATTTGCCTGGGATACAGAACTCGGCGGCGAATATTGGAAGGTTTACAGTAAGAGGCACATGAGAGCTGTATCAATCGGCTTCCATACCCTTGAATGGAAAATGGAAGATCGTAAAGGTGTGCAAGTTAAAATTATAACTAAGATTATTCTCTACGAAATTTCCTGCGTCGCTGTCGGTTGCAATCCTGGAGCATTATCAAAATTAAAATCGATGTTTGGCTGGAACGAAAAACAAAACGACGAGGCACAGGAAGTAATCAAACAGATCGTCGCAAAGGAAATCGAAAAACAGTTATCCGATCTTCGCGCAGAAGTTGAGGATATGAAATTAATGGTTATGCCTGATTCGGACGAATTCGCGGAAAAGATGCTCGGTGACAATTCCGATCCATTCGCCTCGCAGGCTAAAGAAAAAGATTCCGAGCAGGCGTTAGTTAAAATTCTAAACAGTATCAATCAATGTAAACAAGTTTTAGGAGTAAAAACAAATGGAAATTAAAGACACAATTGCCGCCATAGAGAAAGGTCTGGAAGACCTTAAAAAAGGAACGGCTACAAAAACAGAAGTTATTCAGCTCATCGACGAAAAGACGAAAGCTGACAGAGATGCCCTTACCGCAGCACAGTCGGATTTGAAAATAGTCCGAAGCGAAGCTGACGAGTTGAAGGCTCAGGCAAAAGAGTTTTCGAGCAAACTTCAGGCACTGAAGGCAAACAACTACGCTGCTCTCAAAGGTGCGAATGGTTCTTATAAAGGAATCTTCGGCTCACCGCAGGAAGCTAAAGCATTCGGTCTTATGTGCATGGCCGGTGCAACTGCCTGTGCAAACGGCATAAAAGATAAGCACGATGCCGTCATCAAATCATTAAGCGATATGGGCATCAGTCCCAAATGGCTTGATCCAAGCGGCAACAAAACAATGACAACGACCGCACAATCAGGCGGCTCTGCTCTGGTAACAACCGAAATGGTTCCTTCGATAATTCGCATGTTCGAGCAGTACGGCATTTTTGAAGCCGATGCTTTAACAGTTCCAATGTCGGCAGGTTCTACCGTTCAGCCAAAAACCGATACGCTGCTTGATTTGCAGTGTCCAGGTGAAGGTAAGGTAACAACCGCAGCTGATATTGCATCTAAGCTGATTACCCACACGCCCAAAACCATCACAGCTCTTACGGCTTATTCGATTGAGCTTGATGAAGATTCCGCGATAGCACTTGGCGAATTGATGGCATTTATTTTCGCCAGATCATTCGCTTACGGCCTCGACAAAATCGCATTCCTGGGCGATGGCACATCAACCTATTTCGGATTCAAAGGAATCATAGGATCGCTGCTTGCAGTTGATGCCACGATCGGCAACATTAAATCACTTGTTGTCGGCAGCGGTAATGCTTACAGCGAACTTGTGATCGGCGATTTTGAAAAATGTATCGGCACTCTGCCGGATTATGCCGATGACGGTTTTGCAAAATGGTATATGCACAGATATTACTATTATACTGTTTTCGTCAAGTTGGCCTTAGCTACAACCGGCACAACCGCCAGCGAAGTAATTCTCGGCGCAGGCAATCGCGAAAAAACCGCACTCGGTTACCCTGTTCGCTTTACCCAGGTAATGCCAAAGGCCGAAGCCAACGATCAGATTTGTGCATTACTTGCAAATCTTAAAATAGGTGCCCAGCTCGGTACACGCGGTGTAATGGAAATCCAGCAGTCAGAACACGCATTTTTCACAATGCGTCTGATCGGCTTGTTAGCCGCTCGAAGGCTTTCGATCAATATTCACGGCGTCGGCAACACAGCAGATGCAGGCCCGATCGTAGGTTTGATCACAGCTCATAATTAATCAGTAGTTTTGTTCAGGCGGCGGTTTGATAAACTCGCCAGACTGCCGCCTTTTATAAGTTAAGAGTTAAAAGTTAAAAAGTTAATAATGAAGAATAACATCTTCGTGTCTTAGTGCCTTAGTGGCTAAAAGTTTTTTTTGAAAGGTCAAAAAAATGAATCTTAAAGCAGTTTTAAAACAACTCAAATTCGGGCAGGTTATTCCTCCCCAAATTAAAAACAATGGTGCCTTAGCGGGCAATACATACTTCGACACACTCGGTTTGTCGGCGGTATTATTCCTGCTTGAAATCGGAGCAACCGACGTTGTCATCGGATCAACGGACACAAGTACGCCTTTGTTCCTGGAAGAATGCGACACAAGCGGCGGCAACTATACCAAGGTAGCAGATTCCGAACTTGCCGCTGTTATCGCCGACAACGGCGATAGTAAATTGCGTGCGGTTGCCGTCGATCTGACAAAGACGCATAAACGTTTCATTCGTTGGAACGCCCCGACAGCAGGCAATAGTACAGGTGCCAACCTAAGCAGTATCGCGATCGGTTTCCCGTCCGATGTTCTGCCAAGCTCGGCAGCCCAGCAAGGTCTGGAAGAATTAGTCGAAGCATAATTTAAAAGTAAATAAGAAATCAACCGGCCTGTCAAAAGGCGGGCCGGTTTTTAAAATAGCCACTAGTCAATGGCCGCCTTTTGATTTCGACTATCGACTAATGGCTAATGAATAATGATTAATTTTTGGAGATAAAAAAAATGAAATGGATCAAGATGTTAAAAAGTTATCCTGGCACTAAGAATATTATCATACCAGGACTTGAACGCTGCATATACGAGCAAGGCCGCGATTACCAGGTATCAGAAGATATTGCCGGTAAACTAATCAAGACAAGATACGCCGAGCTGACAACCGCTCCCTGGGAACGCGGCGTTAATCGTCCGATGCTGGAAATTGAAACCCGCAAAGCAGATATCGAAAAACTTCAGGCCGAGCTTGTCAAAAAAGAGACAACCTTGCAGAACGCCCGCCAAATCGCCCTGACAATTCCGGTTGCCGAAAAAGCAGTTAATAAGGTTAAGAAGGAATTGGAATCAAAGCTCAAAGCTCTGGAAGATTTCGCCGCCAAAAATAATATCTTCCTGACAAAGGAAGCCAAAGAAGCCGCCGAGCAGGCAGCAGCCCAAGCCGCTGCTAAAGAAGCCGCCAAACAAGAGGCTGAAAATAAAGCCAAATCAAAAGGTAAAACCAATAAGGATAAATCCGATGGAACCAACGACCAGCCGCCAACAGGTGAACCAGGATCAGAAAAACCAGAAGATGATGGAAACACCGGCGAACAAACAAATGACGACGGAAAAAAAGAATTATCAAACTAAATAGCCAATAGCCAGTAGCCAATAGCCAATATCTATTGACTAACGACTAACAACTAACGACTGGTAAACTATGGAACTTGTAAACAAAACATCAACTGCCCTGGCGATAACCGATGAGCTTACAACCCTGCTGGATTGGACAAACATCGAACAGGTAAGCGGCTTTACCATTATCGTCGAGAACGCAGGCGGCGGCACAGGCAGCAATATAACAGACGTCCAAATTGACACATCAAACGATGGAGGCATCAATGAATCCCTCGACGCATTCTCATCGCTGTATGCGGCGGCTATTGCGTCAGGAGCCTCAAAAAAGGAAGGCTTTACAAGTTCCGCAAAGTTCGTCCGCGTGCGGGCTATTTGCAGCACCGGCGATACAACGGCCAGCTGCTGGCTGCTTGCAGATTCAACCCTGGGCCGAATCTGCACGCTTGCGGATATTAAAGACCGGCTCGGCATCTCTACAACCGAAGATGATACTTTGATAAGCAGGATCATTACCGGCCTGGAATCGCTCTTTAATAACCATACAAACCGCAAGCTGCTTTTGAACGCAGCCGATGAAACTTTCAACACGGCAGGCAACGGCCCGCGAATTATCCTGCCGCGTTACCCGATCGTAAGTATTACCAGCATTAAAGAGGCGATCGATTATGACTTCGCAAACGCCGATGCTTTAACCGCAAACGAAGATTATCGCCTTATCGCCGACAAAGGAACGTTATACCGACTAAGCCACCAGTATTGGCCTGCTGCCGAAGATTCGATTGAGATCAAATATCGCGGCGGCTACGTTTCAGCAGGCCAAACTCCAGCGACCGGCGAAACGGCAATGCCCGCCGATCTGCGTGAGGCGGCGATCGAACAGGCCAGCTTTATTTACAAACGCCGAAACGATATCGGCATAACAAGTAACAGTTCAATGGGCAGCTCGATCACAACTTTTTCAGCAATGGATTTGCTGCCAATGGTTAAAGAAATTTTGAAACCATATAACCGTTTAATTTTATAATGTCTTTTTAAATTATGAAGCTATCTATCGAATTAGGTTCAGGCACATACAAGATGATCAGCGAAGGCGGCTCGATGGGCAATGCTATTGCCAATGCTGTTTCTCAAGGTCTGGCCGTTGGTTCAAAATTAGCAGCAGGCAACGTGATAAAAAATCATTTGTTAGGTCAAGACTTGAAAAAGCGATCTGGTGATCTGGCTCGTGCGGTAGATGGCTGGAAGGAATCAGCGTTTGATGCCGTCGTAGGCGTGCGTGAAAATTCAGCTGTTGACAGATATAAATATTTACTCGGTGACGAAAAAGTAACTATTACGCCAAAACGTGCAAAGTTTTTAGCAATACCAATGCCGGACGCTCTGACTGAAGCAGGAGTGTTGCAAGGGGATTACCGCGCGGGAAGTGGTCAATCGTTAAAAGATATTATTGAAAATAGTTTTCTTATGAAAAGCAAGAGCGGCGGATTGTTTATCGCTAAGAAATTCGGCAAAACCGATCGAAGTATAAAGCCATTATTTATTTTAAAAAAATCTGTTGTCGTTATGGGAACCGGAGCACTGGCAGCCGGTGTCCTGGAATCAGCAGACGATATTACAAACGAAATCGCAAATAAAATCGAAAAGAACGTTTAATGGATTTAGGTTTTACATCACGTATTGAAGAAGCGATCGCAGCAAAGCTGGCGACGATAACAACCGGCGGCAAAAAGGTCTTTAAGATTGCCGATACCTGGAAGCATCAGATCAAAGTTGATCAGGCAGGCGGCGTCCAGGGCTTTCAGCAGTTCGCACCGTTTGGCTTTGCTAAATTTTCACCGCCGACAGATTCAACGCGTGAAGGCGATGGCGTCCTGAACCAAAGATTAAGATTTGCAATCTTTATCGGCCAAACGAGTAAAGAAGCCGGTATCGCTCGAATCGGCGATGCAAACCATATCGGCGTAAGTCTTATGCGTGATCTGGTTATCGCGGCATTCGATAGCTGGCATCCAGGTGAAGGTTTTAACTGTAATGAATTGAAATATCTCGATGAAGTTGTGGAAGTCGATGAGCCTTTTAATTATGGCCTCGATATCCTCTTCATCGCAGACTGGATAGCGTAAATATTAAATTTTAAATATTAAATATTAAATCTTTATAGGGAGTTTAAAAATGGCAACAGTTAATAAAAGAGTTCATCAGCCGCAGGCACTGACGATCAACGCGATCGCGGCAGGCGGCCTTGTAACACACAATATCAATATCGGCTATGACGATGAAGTCCAGAACGCAGTCGATGGTATGGCCCTTGCGTTCACAGATTTGCTGACGGAATTCGTTCGCGGCACTTTCACAACCGAAGACTGGGTTCACGCGATCGAGCTTTTGACCGGCACCGGCACCGATGTTTTCTATCAGCGAAAGTCCGGTACCGCCGAAGCCAGCGGATACATAAAGCATACGATCACAAATCCGGTCATCTATAAAATCCAGCTCGTCTTGACTCATCGCAAAAGAGCAAACGTAACCGGAAGTTATGAATGTAAGGCAGCCGATGAGAACGATGGCATTGCAGATTTATGGACAATGACAGATTCGCAGGCCGCACCAACCCAAATCGACCCAGCCGCAGGTCTTGAGATCACAGCCTGTGCCCTGGGATCACTTAGTATTTATCATGTTACAAGGCTTGAGCTTAATATTGAGATGCCTCTATTAAAAGCATCGCAAGATGGTGATGTCGGTTATACCGCCGTCGATGCCATTCAATCCGGTATGCGTGCCTACGGCTCTATATCATTCCAGGATGCCGAAATAACAACCAGCCAGATCAAAGCCGCCCAGCTTCTGGCCACAGCAAGGGCAAGCCTGGTAGCAACTGTAAAGCAGGCCCAGGGAGCATCGGCAAAGACTCTTACAATCGCGGGCGTAAAGTTTAATTCCGCAGGCCAAACAACAAACGCAGGCTCTCACGGCGGCACAGTAAATCCAGACGAATTTACCGCAAACTTTATAATTACAAATAACACAACAACGCCGCTTACAATAGCTGGCACAAATAAGATTGTAACGATCAGCTAACGACTATCAACCAACAACTAGCGACTAACTATGGCCGATAAAGATATTAATATTCATATCCGAGCACAGGAAACCGAGCAGACTAAAGCCAAAGTCGGCAGTGTTGAAGATTCTGTAAAGAAATTTCAGCAGACAGTTGCCGGCACGAGCCAGCAAACGCAGGAAGCTGCTCAAAAGCAAAAAGATTTTAACGCACAGCTCGAAAACGCAAAACGCCATACTGACGATGCCGCAAAAGCCCAGGAAGATTTCGGTAAAAGTCAAG
>MHYA01000186.1 GCA_001825675.1 Planctomycetes bacterium GWF2_42_9
AGCAGTTTTACCAGCCGATAGTTTCGCGATCCAGCATTCATTCCGTGACGGCAAAAAAGTTGACGGCCTGGTTAAAATGCCGAAATATTCGGTTCCCATCGACGCCAAATTTCCATTAAGCAATTTTGAAAAGCTCCAGCAGACAAACGGCGACGGCGAACGTACAAAAGCCCGCAAAGATTTCCTGAAAGATGTTCGCAATCATATCGATAAAATCTCCACAAGCTATATAAAGCCCGACGAAGGCACTCTCGATTTTGCGATTATGTTTCTGCCCGCCGAGAACGTCTATTACGAAGCGATGATCAAAAACTCTGACGATAATATAAGTATCCAGGATTACGCTCTTGAAAGAAAAGTATTTCCAGTTTCGCCGAACCTGCTTTATATTTATCTTATGACGATAGTAATGGGTCTCCACGGTATGCAGATAGAAAAACAGGCCGCCGAGATTCGCCAGAATCTGAATACTATGAAAAATTCCTTTGGCGATTATCTATCAATATGGGACACCCTCGGCAATCATCTGCGAAACGCGCAATGCAAGCACGATGAAGGCCAGAAAAAATTAGACAGATTTGTTATGCAGTTGGATCAAATCCAGCAAAAGGAGCCTGAAAGCGTATGACATACGAAGACTTAAAAGGCAAAAAAGTTTTAGTTACAGGTTCCAGCAGCGGCATCGGCGCCGCAACCGCCGAAATGTTCGCACAGCAGGGCTCTTTCGTCGGCGTTCATTATTTCCGAACTCCGCAGGGCGGCGAAAAAACTCTCGCCGAAGTAAAAAAATATTCCGATGGCTGCCTGCTCAAAGCGGATATGAGAGATAAAAAGGAAGTTTTCAAAATGGTGCAGGATTTTGTAAAACAAGCCGGCAGTATCGATGTCCTCGTCAACAACGCAGGCTCACTTATTGCCCGCCAGCCATTCGCCGATGCTCCCGAAGAATATTTCGATGATATTTTCGCCACTAACGTCAAAAGCGTTTTCCTCGCGACCCAGGCATCCCTCGATGCGTTAAAACAATCCAAAGGCTGCATCATAAACACTGGCTCCATCGCAGGCCACACCGCTGGCGCTATCGGCGGCGGTATTTACGCATCAGCGAAAGCCTCCGTTGCCACAATGACAATCGCTATGGCAAAAGAATTTGCACCTTTCGGCATCCGCGTCAATTCCGTTTTGCCCGGCCTTATCGAAACCCGTTTTCACGAACTTTTCAGCACCCCAGAACGTAGAGCGCAGGTAGCCCTGCAAACGCCTATGGGCCGAAACGGCTCCGCAGAAGATGTCGCAAAAGCGATTCTCTTCCTCGCAAGCCCGCAGGCTTCAGGTTTTATCACTGGTGAATATATCGCCGTCAATGGCGGCCTTTATATGAGAGCTTAATATGAAAAAAGCAAATAAAATCGTAATGACAATCGGCGGCCTGGTCCTTTTAATCGCATCCATTCTCAAAATCCACCAGTTGCTCACCCAACCAATATTGAGCAAAGGTTTCTGGGAATCGTGGGAATTTTTTCTCATCCAAATCCCGCTCGAACTCGGCCTTGCCATCTGGCTCTTAAGCGGCCTGTTCAGAAAAGCATCCTGGCTCATTGGCCTTTGTGCATTTTTCGGATTTATTTTTGTTACTCTGCAAAAGGGCATCATCGGCGCAGAATCCTGCGGCTGTTTCGGCACAGTCAGTGTCAATCCCTGGATTACCTTAACGTTGGTGGATATTCCTCTTTTTTTGGCTTTTGCGATATTCAGACCAAAAGGCGAAAAACTCCTTCCACCGCCTTGGCCAAATCTCAAATATTTCCTCGCTATTGCGATACCCACATTTATTTTGCTTCCGACCATTGAATATATTTTGATCACAAACAAACCCCCGATGGCAACTGCTACTTATGAAGTTCTTAATGTGAAAAATTGGACAGCGAATCAATCCTGGCCTTTATTGGAGTATGTCGATATTGGCGACCGCATCCAAACTGGCGATTGGATCGTGTTTATGTACCACAACGATTGTCCCGATTGCCGTCTTGCTATACCGAAATATGAAAAATTCTATGGCGATCTCAAAGGCAATAACGTTGAAATGGCCTTTATCGAAATGCAGCCGTATGAACAGGGCGACAAGCAATTAGTTCCAAAAGACAGCAAAGTACCTTGGGGCCGGTTAAGCAGCGTAAAAACATGGTATGTCGAAACGCCTGTTGTCGTCGTCTTGCGTGATGGCATGGTTTTAAAAGCCTGGCAAGGCTACGCCCCGACTTTCGATGAATTGATCGAAGCTGCCTTCGCACAATAACAACGTTTGCAAACCCTGTGCAATCGTTAACCCCCAGATTTACCGCAGTCCTCGCAGGGGATTCGAGGGTTCGTCATCTTTTTTTATTTTAGTGTTTATTCGCGTTTATTCGTGGTTACATATCAAGCAAGCAGCTTTTCCGCTTCGGCCATCATTTTCCCGATTTCGTTTCGATTCGGGCAAATTCTTTCAGCTCTGCTGTAATCAACCGCTGCGATTCTGCAATTTACTTTCGCCTGTACTTGAGCGTAAACTTCTTTCGCCAGTTGTTCATCACCGTATTTATGATGATACATCAGCGACCGCATTACATCGCTTACGTAAGGCATTTCCGCCACCGCGGCATTGCAAATCCCGCAACCGTTGCAATATCCGCTGCACGTTTCTTTCGCGTAACTGCCGGTAAAATCAAGATCGCTTTGTGTCAATTTAGTTTTATCTAAAACCGCCGCAACATTTGACGTCAAAAGCGCGACATTCTTCATACCAACGCAAGCAGTACAAATCCTGTCATCCTGCAAAACAGTTTTTATCTTAGCCTGACCTTCGGTAAAACCTTTATCGAGAAAATATTTATCCAACGGCTTTTCATTCGCGCCGTCAGGTCTGCCTGCTTGTATCTTCATCGCGATCAAAGCGATACCCGCCGCTTTGCAAGCATCGATAGCCTCCATAAATTTTGGGTCTTGCATTAATCTGAAATTATAACTTGGCATGATCGCGTCGATCCAATCGCATTTGGATGCCGCCATCAGACACTCTGTAATATTCGAGTGCGTTGAAAATCCAAAATATTTGATCAGCCCCTTGGCTTTCGCTTCAGCCGCCCAGTTTTTCAATTCATCGTTCAAATCGGCCGGGTTTTGAAGTCCGTGTACCCCATAATACAAATCGACATAATTCGTATTCATACGTTTAAAAGATGTTTGCAGTTTTTCCGTTCGTGTAGCCGAATCCTTCGCACCCGATGCCTTGGTAACCAGAAAAACTTCTTTGCGTCTGTCAGGATTTTTCGCGAAATAAACACCAATGCCTTCTTCGCTTCTGCCGTTAGCGTAACCGTGCGCCGTATCCCAAAAAGTTACACCCCAGTCCATAGACTTATTAAGGATGATTTGATTATCCACCGCGTCGAACATTACGCCTAAAGAAAGGATTGGCACTTGAACATTCGCTTTTCCCAATTGCCTTGTAGGAACTTTTGGATATTCGATCTTCGCCGGCTTATTTGGATCTGTCGGACTGTTGCCGTCCGCCGCCTTGGCGATTGATAATCCTGAAGTGATTGCCGCAGCCAAACCTGTACCCGCTGCTGTCCTGAAAAACTCACGCCTGTTCATATTCGCTTTTTTCATAGTACCCTCCATACTAATATTTATATTTAATATTAACAATGCCTTTACGCTAAACGGCTATGGTTGCGAAACTCGTATCGTAAAACGTAATACGTAAACCGTAACGAGCGTCGAAACCGTAACCGAACGACTCTAAATATTACTTATTCGTTCTTCAAACTAATATATATTACTTTTCTCTGCTTTGTCCACTGGAATTTATAATTACCGCGCCTTCGCCTTCCAGTGGGCATTCATGCTGGCAAATTCCGCATCCGATACACAACCCCGGCCGGACATAAGGCTGCTGCAATCTTATTAGAATTTTAATATCAGCGTTTTCAGCCGATATCGCAGACAACGAATTTTCCGTAGCGATTTTAATCATATCGCGCGTATTGGAAATAATCTTTTCCCGTATATCTTTTCCGCCCGCGTTGAATTGGCAGTAATAATCACCCGTCGCGAATCTATCCGCCTGTATCGAATGACCGCCCAAAAGGATTTCATTTTCTTTCACGTTTTTAATTTTCAAATTTTCTGCCACTGGAGTAAATATTTCGCGCGTATAAATCGCCTTCGGACTGACAGGGCAGTTCTCCTGGCAAACAATGCAAGGCGTATTAAATGCCCACGGCAGACATTTTGTCCTGTCAAATACCGCTGTTCCGATTTTCATCGGCCCGTTACCCGAAAATTTTCCTTTGCCCAATTTTTCCGCCAGAGTCAAAGGCCGAATCGCCGCCGTCGGGCAAATATATCCGCAAGCCACGCAGTCATACTGGCATCCGCTCGTACCGATCCGATTATTCATCGTCGGAGTCCATACGTTCGTCAAGCCCGCCTCAATTCCCGCAGGCTGGATAACATTCGTCGGGCAAAGCCGCATACACTGTCCGCATTTGATACATCGTTTGACAAATTCTTCTTCCGCAAGTGCGCCCGGCGGTCGTACCAAACCTTGCGAATCAGCCCTTGCATTCATCAGCCGAAATGCCGGCATAGCCATCAATCCTGCAAACGCCGCTGCTAGAACCCCTCGCCTCGACATATCCGGCTCGACCTGCACATTTTTGTTCGTTGCGGTATTGAAATCGATCGCGTCAAACTTGCAGTCGTCAAGGCAATTTACGCACATCAAGCATTCGCTCTGTTTCAATGTCTCCGAAGGTTGACAATTACCCTGACAATTCTTATTACACATCTTGCAATCGGTGCATTTGGAATTGCGGTTGATTCGCCAAATAGCAAACCGATTCAAAATCCCAAACATCGCCCCAAGCGGACATACAAACAGACAGAAAAATCTTGGGATATAAAAATTCAAAAGCACAAAAATCAGGAACACGGCCAAAATCGGTATTGAAGTCCTGTAAAAGCGGTCTGTCGCCGAAAGAACATTAACCGCGTTATCCGCGATCGGCAAAAGCAACAGATTTACCGTCCGTGTAAATAGCGGAATCGGGTCTAAAAGTCCAATTTGCAGATTTTGCATCCCCGGCAGCGCCGCCATTAATAAAAACACAACCAGAATATAATATTTAATATTCTGTGCCTTGCGATATTTACGAACCGAAAGCAGATCAGCGGTTTTTTTGTGCCTAAATGATAGAAACGATACAAACTGATGCAGCGCCCCAAAAGGACATACCCACCCGCAGAAAAATCTGCCGATAATGATTGTCAAAACAATAGTAACTCCCGCCCAAAGCAGGGGAGCATACAATTTATGAGTCGAAATAACCGTCGCCAGAGCAGCCAGAGGGTCAAGATGCAGAAAAATATTTACAGGCCATCCGCGCAGTTGCCAAATATCATTACCAACTGTCATAACGATGCACAGCCATATAAACAGTGTAAAAAAGAATACCTGACTAATTTTTCTTGCCGTCGTTATTCGCATAAAATTTCACAAATACTTCAAACTTTAACATTCCACAGCTGACATCTAACAACTAACTCCTAACTGCTCTCGAAAAGACCATAGGTCATTTCGAGCTTTTCAATACTATCGGATTCGTCCAGGCATACATTCCATTCGCGTCAACAACTTCTGCCCGAACCCATCTAAGTTTTTCTGATAATTTATAATCAGCACCCGTTATTGTGCTGTTCTTATCCGCGGCAACAATTTTCCCATGACTATTTTGCCCGACAAATCGTATTTTCACCACCGGCGAGCATTTAAGAATTATAGAACCGCCGTCAACGCGAAAATCCTTGATTTCAGGCCCGCACGAAGAATAAAAACCTCCGTTCCGCAGCGAATCCATTATCGAGTTGAGGTTAAGGTCTTTAGCCTTGAACATTATCCAGCTTTTGCCGACTTCATCGCTTTTGTGCACATCTTCATTCGCGACAGCAGGCAACATCTTGCCCGTGTTCAAAATCTGATCCCACTGAACTTCTGCGTGTCCTTTACCCGAACCTTCGCAAACGCTGTTATAAACTTCCATTCCCATAAAGCCGTCAACTGCAAGCATATCATTAATATTATGACCCGACCAGTAGGGGTGTGCGAAAATCACTTCTCCGCCTGCCGCCCGAATTTGACGCACTCGTTCGTTTGCGTTAACATCTTTCGCAAACGTCATACTTTCCGGAATATTCACGCAAACCAGATGATATTTGGTTTCTGCGTTGCTTTTCGGATGTGTTTCCATTCCGCTTATCAGCAGAAAATTCGCATCCGAATAACCCGCGACATTATTTGTCTTTTCGTGATCCGTTATCGCCAGCACCTGATACCCTTTAGCGCGATATTGTTTAACACGCTCTGGTAAATTAACATCGCCGTCCGATGTATTCGTATGCGTATGCAAATTGCCCTTATACCAATTACCTTCAGTGGTAAACGGATTAACTAAATCGTTCGCATAACATAAAGAAATACCATAAGTGAAAACAACTATCGCTGTCAAAAACTTCATAAAATCCTTTCGTTATATAATTATGTGCCTAACACTATTATCCTGTTAGCCCCTAGCTTTACGATAGTCCTCGCCAGCTATTTTGTCATTCTGAGCGTAAGCGAAGAATCCCGTCTCGTTAGCCCCCAGCTTTATGCTGGGGGTTCGTCCGTAGGGTGGGCTTCAGCCCACGCGGAGTATTGTCATTGCGAGCGTAGCAAGCCGAAGGCTGCGAAGCGAAGCAATCTCGTGTCATTAAATTGTCTCCATATTAGCTAATATCGGTTTCAACGTTTGATAATCCGTCGTTCCTATTTTCAAATCGTGTGCTTTTAAAAGATAAGGCAGATCAGTTGGCTTTAATCCCAGCAAACTCGCGCCAAAGCTATCCGCCGCCACCTGATCGCAGCTTGCGATCATCATATTCGTTCGTTTCAAATCCGAAGTAGACCCGCCCGTCGGCCCGTTCGATACCATAATTTCCGTCGCGTCCAGTATTACCAGACTTGGCTGAACAAGCATCGCAAGTTCCGTAATGATCGTATTAATATTGGTGTGGAAAAAATTCCTTCCGCCGCCCAGCAATCCATACCAGTTCTTCATCGTCATCGATGCTCCGCTCCGCGCGTGGTCTTTTACAACCGCTATCCCGATAACCTTATCAGCCTTCGACACCGGCTCATAAAGGAAGGGCGTTTTGTGAATAAGTTTCCCGCCCTTTAGACTCATCGGAGTAAAAAAGTTGGATTTAGGCAAAATTATTTCCGCACCGTTTTTCTCCGCCGCCGCTCCGATCTCACTCATTTCAAAACAGCCCTTAGCGTCATTGATTGAGTTATCCGTTACATAAACTTTTTTCGCTTTCCCGTATTCGTAGCAAAGCCGCGTTACCTCTGCGATAATATCAGGATGGCTCGTCGCGCAAATTCTTGGCGGCCGGGAAAACCCAACATTCGGCTTCAAAAGCACCGTTTCGCCAGGCCTGACAAACCTGTCAATTCCGCCCAGCAGTTCAATCGCCTTGCCCACCGTCGCTGTCCGATTCGAACCGCTCACAACCGCCATTGTTTGTCCGGCAATAGGCGCAACAGAAAAATCCTTCAAGCCTGTAATAATATTTTTGGGCTTGATCATTTTCAGAACATCTTTTTCGTAAAGCAGACCTGCCGCTCCCGCGACCGCCGCGACTGATAATCCCGCCTTTGCCGCCCGCGCGAAAAATTCTCGTCTGGAAATTTTTTCTTGTTCTGTCATTTTTTCGATAGACCTTCAAAAAACTTATTTGCCGCCTGCTTAATATCGTTTATTGGTGCAGACC
Organism: Planctomycetes bacterium GWF2_42_9; assembly: GCA_001825675.1. Classification (GTDB taxonomy): domain Bacteria; phylum Planctomycetota; class Phycisphaerae; order Sedimentisphaerales; family UBA12454; genus UBA12454. The sequence continues at coordinate 7,861 of MHYA01000186.1, forward strand.
CGCGAACTCCCGCGAAATATTCCCCCGATTTAAAGATCACATCCGTTGTCCCGAAAAGATCAACCGCCTTGCTTCCCGCGATTCCTATATCATCTTTCAATTCTGTTCCGCCGTTATCTATCAGGAATTTATAATAGCTGTTGAAATTCTCACCGCCGCTGTCTTTGCACATAAAAGCTGTGATTGTGTTATCATTGATTGTATATTCAGCCGCGAAAATATTTTTGAGTTCGCTGCCGAAAGCATCCGCGCTTATATACCTGAATGTGCGTGCCTGCAAATTTTCCTTCGGGAATAGATTCACATAAGGTATTTCCACCTTGCCCGAAGAAATCGTTTCCGTTAAGTATTTCATTACTTCCGATGCGTTGTCCAAAAGAGTCTTATCTTCGCCGGAAAACAAAACTTCGATGTAATATTTGCCCGCCATCAAATAGAGTCCGTCAGACGTTGCATATCCGAATTGTGCCCACCACAAAGGCTCACTTTCCGCCCTCTGCTGCATACTGTAAACCGCGAAAGCATTCTCGCTCGTCCCCATTTCATAAAGAAAAACCTCCGCCCATTTGCCCTCATCGGAAGTTTTGGAGTATTTTCTGGTTTGCATCGACAAAAAGCCGTTATTTAGATATAGATCAGCTTTTCCATTGATTTTTTCGTATAAATTGCCTGCAAGATAATTCTCAATATTTCCTGTCGTATATTTTCCCCCGAACAGGTTCGTTTTCAGGATAGTATCAACATTATCTTCTGCTTTATAATAAGATTGCTGCTTGATACCGATAGCCGTCGCTATCCCTATCAGCACCAGGATTATGAAATAACTTATTATGGTTTGCTTTTTGCTAGCCCGCATATTAGTTTTTTTACCTGCTTGCAACATTTATGGATTACAATTATACTGTAATACGTTTAGTAGTCAACTTTAGTTGAGATATACTTCTAAAATATGGAGAAATTATGTTGGAAACCGCAAATAGCATTTTAGCATGGTCGCTCGGCTGGCCTGAAATACTCGTCATATTAGTTATCGCGTTAATCCTTTTCGGCAGAAGACTCCCCGAAGTCGCCCGCTCACTCGGCAAAAGTCTAACGGAATTCAAAAAGGGTATGAACGAAACGCAAGACGAAATCGAAAAAAAGGTAAATGATAACGACCAACCCAAACCCTAATGCGAACTATCGTTAACCCCCAGCTTTATGCTGGGGGTTAGTTTATCAGATTCCTTACCGGCAAAACAGCACACCCAACTCATATAAAATATACATCGGCACAGCCAGTGCCACCTGGCTTATCATATCTGCCGAAGGCGTTACAATCGCCGCCACAATAAATATCCCAAGTATCACATATTTTCGTGCCTGTCGCAAATGTGCCGCCGAAACAATCCCAATCTTATTCGCGGCCACAATCGCAATCGGCAACTGAAAGCAAACTCCAAAAACAAGCATCATCAGCAGCATAAAACTAACATAGCTTGAAACCGTTACATTTGTCTGTACGTTTTTGATTCCAATGTCAAACCCAATAAAAAATCTAATCATCAGCGGTGCTATTACCAAAAGAAAAAACATTGCACCCGATGAAAAAAGTATCGCGCAAATCGGCGACACAATATGAATAAACTTTTTCTCATTTGAATAAAGTCCAGCCGAAACAAATTTCCATAGCTGGTAAAATATCCAAGGCGAAGAGAAAATCACCCCGAAAATCAGCGCAACCTTCATATAAACCATAAAATTTTCAGAAAGCGTAATCGCCTGCAGCATCGCCGGCAAATTTGCGTCTTTTTGAACCGCAAAATACGGCTTGGTCAACAGCACCAGGAAATATTTCCCGAAAAACAAACACGCCACCATCGACGCACCAAGCCCCAGCAAAGCCAGAATTAATCTCATTCTTAGCTCCTCAAGGTGATCGCCAAGCGACATTTCCGCAAAAATATGTTCCGTTCTTTCCATCATTTGCCCAAACATACTATCATTTTTCTATGCGTAATGCAAATTTTCCCCTCGTTAGCCCCCAGATTTACGACAGTCCTCGCAGGGGATTCTGGGGGTTCGTTATCGCAATGACCGCCAGGATACTTCCTTTATTTCCATTTGATTTTAACCCCCCAAACGTATAAAATTTAAGGAAGACCTCTAAAGATTGTCATTGCGAGGACCCCTTAGGGGGACGAAGCAATCTCTGGCTTTAGAATATTTAGAGGTTTCCCTTAATCCGCTTCCTTGAAAGGGGCCTTATGGCTGACGAATATTCGATTAGTGCCAATGTCTACAAAACCGCAGAGTTTGGCAATACCAGTATGGAGGATATGCTTTCCTATTTTAAAAAGCAGGGCGTTATGCGTGTCTCCGATTTGCACATCAAAGTCGGCGTCCCGCCAACATACCGCTTCGACGGCAATCTGATCAAAGTCAAAGGCGACGTCGTCTCAAGAAAAGTCGCCGAAGAATTAATATTCTCGCTCCTTGGCGAATCGAAAGTTGCCGAATTCAAAGCCAAAAACAACGTCGATTGTTCGTATAGCTACGCAGGCCTTCAATTCCGTATCAATGTATTTATGGATAACGATGGCCCCGCAGCCGCAATAAGAGCACTCGGCAGCGAAGTCCCAACTCTCGAAGAAATCGGCTTCCCAAACAGCGTCTATAAAGACATAACCCACTTGCAAAACGGCCTCGTCCTGCTCACCGGCGTTACCGGCGCGGGCAAATCAACAACCATCTCTTCGTTCCTAGACCGTATCAGCGACAGCACAGCCTCACGTATAATTTCCGTTGAAGA
>MHYA01000187.1:0-204 GCA_001825675.1 Planctomycetes bacterium GWF2_42_9
ATAGGATGGTACAAGAGCATGATGATTATTTATAAGATATTTATCAACACTATGGGAATGGTGGTCTTTGCATATTTGGCACAGACCTTGTACAGCTTTCAAAGAGACAAGAAAGTATATCTCAAATTTATTATCATAACTGCCTTTGGTACAAATATAATATTATACCTGGACAAATACATAGGCATGGGATTTCGTGCTTTG
>MHYA01000187.1:309-534 GCA_001825675.1 Planctomycetes bacterium GWF2_42_9
GATATATCTGTGATACTTATTATGGTAAAATTATATAGGTATCCTGTTGAGGTAATAAAATCTTACATTCTTTTATCCCTAATTTCTGACTTGATAATATACGGTACTGTATTAATAATAATTTTACTCATAAGACTCATTAAGCAGACTCAGGAAATGACAGACAAGTATAAGCGCAGCATAAGTATAAAGACGTCGCTTTATATGTTTGTAACCTTCATAATA
>MHYA01000187.1:719-9246 GCA_001825675.1 Planctomycetes bacterium GWF2_42_9
ATGACGATCCTGATGTGCTTAACGGGTTGAGAATTATACTCGAAGCGAATGGTATGAAAATGGTAGAGGCATACTCCGCTGAAGAGGGTTTGAGGAAATATAAAGAAACACGTCCCGATTTTATAATTGTCGATTTAATGATGGAAGAAGTTGACGCAGGTCTGAATTTCGTAAAGGAAATCCGTCTGCTGAATAACAAATCGCCAATTTATATGCTTTCAACTGTGGGGGATAGTCTGACACAAAATACGGATTATTCAGAGTTGGGATTGAGCGGCGTACTCCAAAAACCGGTTAACAACAAGGCGTTGTTGAAAATAATTCAATCTAAAATGCAGGCATAATCCCAAAACCATATTTTCAATAGTTTTAACATCATCTATCTTATAATGCATATAAGAGTAGGCAAAACCATTATTCCTATCAATCACGCCCCAAAAATGCTCTGTTAATAATATTTAATCGTAGAAATTATAAGATGATCTAAATATTATTTTTAAAAGGAGCTTAAAAATGGATGAAACATTTGAAAATCCGAAAGTAGTGCGTGAGGATAGACCTTTTTTGACGGGGTATATGATCATTGGCATTTTGTGCGCGATCGCAATAGCATTGGCGATCGTAGGCTTGGCAAGCTACAGCTTAATGGTTTCCGCAATTACCGTTATAGTTCTTGCGGCAGCATTTCTGCTCGAAGGCAGTTCGATGGTTAAATTTTTCCAAACTTCACATCGTAAAAGCGAAACCGCAATGGAGACTTTTGAATTAAGCGCAGAAGTAATAGGCGGAGCGGCAGGTTTGGTGCTAGGTATTCTAGCATTAGCTGATATTCTGCCAGTTACACTGATCGCGGTTTCGGCTATTGTATATGGAGCGGCTTTGATCCTAGGTTCTGCATTTGCACCTCGCTTTGAAGAAAGTCCGCAAATAAAAAGCGGAAGAACTTCTCTTGAAATACTGGCAGGTGTTGTTGGTGTGATTTTGGGAATATTGGCATTGATGAACATTAACCCTCTTGCTTTAAGCTTGATTGCGATGATTGTGCTTGCGGTTGGCACGTTTCTCACAGAAATCTCCATAAAAAACAGTGTATCAAAAAGTTATGTACGCCATTAAGGTTATCTTCTTCTAAATGTAAGACAGCTTAAAGTATGCACACTTTAAGCTGTCTTTTTTTGATTTATTGGAGTGTTTAAAAAGTACGATACGATTTGAAATATTTCCCCTGATAGACACCAAAAAGAGATAAACGTATATATAAGCGAATGAAAATAAGACTTTTTTTAGGAGAAAAACAAAATGTGTAAATTAAAAATTACTTTGTTGATCGTGATATTTGCACTTGGCACCGTAATGGCGGCTACCGATACGGGTCAGAGTATGACCTCGGGTACAAGCGGTATGACTGCCAAAACCGATGTGCTTAAAAGTGCAAATAAAATAATGGGCGCTGATGTTAAAGGTTCGGGTGGTGAAGAAATCGGCACAGTAAAAGAATTGATTGTCGATCAAGGACAGGACAATGTTCAGTATGTTATCCTTTCAGTAGACGATATGCTTCACCCAGTTCCATTTACCGCTTTTAAATGCCCTGCTGGTGAAGCAGATACTCATGCCGATGCGAATGTAGGGACTGAAAGAACACATCTTATGCTGAATATGACTAAAGATCAGGTTCATTCAGCTCCAAGTATCGAGTCAATCGACGACACCACTAACCTTAGCAGCCCCACTATGAAACAGAAAATTGACAGTTTTTATTCCAAGCAAATGAAAGAAAGTGAAGGCGCATGGAATAAAATGAAATCCGAGGTTAAAGAGAGAATGCCTTCAAGTTTGAAGGGTGAAAGTGCGACGCAGGCTGAAGGCCAATTAAAATTGATCAAGGGTTCTGATATCATTGGTATGGATGTCAAAGGATTAAATGATGAAGACCTTGCAGAAATTAAAGACCTTGTAATAGATACCCGGAAAGGCAATATCGCATACGGGCTTCTTGGTTATGGCGGAGTTCTTGGTGTTAAAGAAAGACAATCTGCTGTGCCGTGGTCTGCAATTTCTATTCAGCCCGACAACAAAGTGGCGAAGCTTGACGCTACCACGGAAAAACTTGACAGGGCAGCATTAACTGAAGGCAGAATAAGCCAGCTTAATCAGCGACAGTTCGCACAGCGCATTCACGAAGTTTTCGGCGTTGAGCCATATTGGCAGGTTTACGGTTTCGAAGCACCTAGTGAGGAAAGCGGCACTATGCAGAGAGACACTCAACAGAGAGACTATCAGAGAGATATTCAACAGGATACTCAAAAACAGATTGAACGCGACGCCGAAAAGCGTATGGAAAAAGGCACGGAAGGATATAATTAGAGTTTATATTAAGGCAATGCTATGTTAAGACCAAGTATCTTTTATAAATATAAAAAGATGTAAGGTCCTACATACATTGCCTTTTCTAATGTGCGGTTTAGCACAATGGCAGGATTGCTGAAATGGTGATCCTGCCATATTTTTAATTCACTTATGATGAAAGGACAGTTTATGGCAAATACAACATCTGAAACTTTGAGCAGAGAAATTGATGATTTAAGAAAAGATATTGGAAGACTTCAAAAAGATTTATATTCGAAAATGGAATCCGCAGGTGCAACCGGAAAAGAAAAGATAGCTTTATATAAAGAAAAAGTAATGGATGCACTCGATTCATTGAAAGAACAGGTTTCTCAAAAAGCCTGTGGTGCGTATGAAAATATTAAGAGCCAAAGTACGCAGACGCTGGATAAAGGCAGGCAAACAATAGGTCAAAAGCCAGTAACATCTGTTTTGGTCGCTTTCTGCGCAGGTGCAATGCTTGGTATGATTTCTCATAAAATAAGATCGTAACCGATGGGCATACTAAACGATATATCGCCAATACTTCACGACATTTTCCAGATTATTGCAACTTCTATGCAGACCTCTTTGGAAAAGGAGGTAAAAACTGTAAAAAGAAGATTTACGAGATGGGTGGTCATTTGGACATATTATGTGTTTTCACTTTTGCTTGTACTGGTTGGGCTGATATTTTTAGGCGCAGCACTTTTTGCGTTATTATCATCTACCATATCGGTACAAGCAGCTGCCTTAGTCGTTGGCGGAGTCATATTCGTATTGGGTACGGTTATGTCATTTGTACTAATTGCTAATCTGATGCGGTAATATGTCTTCGGCAGTTAAAAAAGCAGCGGCTCTGGAAGCGATAAAATATGTTCAAAATCATACAATCATCGGTTTAGGGTCTGGAACAACCGCCGAGTATTTTACACAGGCGCTAGGGGAGAAAATAAAGGAAGGCTTTGATGTTAAAGCCGCTGCCACATCATACGAATCCCAGATGCTCGCATTCAAATATAACATCCCTTTACTTAATCTTCAGAATATTTCCAAGATAAATTTAGCCGTTGACGGCGCGGACGAGGTTGATCCGAATGGTAACGCTATCAAAGGTAAAGGCGGCGCTCAAACGATGGAAAAAATCGTCGCCTCAATGACGGAAAAATTCATAATCATTATAGACGGCACTAAGATGGTTAATGTGCTTGGGAGAATCTCACCTGTGCCGGTTGAAGTCATACCACAGGCTTTAAGACTTGTCCAGGCAAGGCTTGATTCATTAGGATGCGAGCAAACAATAAGAATTTCAGCCGGCAAAGTAGGGCCTGTGATTACAGATTTGGGCAATATAATTATCGATGCTAAGTTTGATTCTATAACTGATCCGTACAAGATAAATCACCAATTAAATAACATACCCGGAGTAGTTGGGCATGGTTTATTTGTTGAAATGGCGGATAAACTGATCGCGGCAAATCTCGAAGGAACTGAAATAAAGATTATTGCACGGGATTTTAATTAAACTTCAGCGGAAGTTAAGCCTTCCTGAATCGCATATTTTGTTAGCTGTGCGACATTATTAATATTCAATTTTTCCATAACCCGGAGTCTGTGAGCTTCAACGGTTTTAGGGCTGATATGCAGGCTTTGACCGATCTGTTTCGTGGTTTTGCCCTCGGCCATAAGCTGTAAGACCTGCCGTTCTCTCTTTGTCAAAGTAAAGAAAACTGAATTGTTTTCTTCTGCCGAAACGCGGACAAAGTTATCAACGACAACATCGGTAATTGCCGGGCTAAGATAGGTTTTGCCTGACATAACCTGACGTATGGCATTTGTAAGTTCATCGTATTCGCAGTTTTTTGGCAAGTACCCGCAAGCACCTGCCTTAAACATCTCGCTGACAAATCTTTTGGCTGAATGCATCGAAAGGCCGATTACCTTAACATTTGGGAAATCACGAGTTATTTCTCTGCATGTATCCATGCCATTGACATCAGGCATTGATATATCCATAAGAACAATATCTGGTGATAATTCACGTGTAAGCTGTATGGTTGCAAGGCCGTCTTTAGCCTGGCCGACGATATCCATATCCTCTTCCTGCTGCAAGCTCTTGCGCAACCCATCACGTACGATGGCGTGGTCGTCTGCTAATAAAATTTTGATACTCATTTTAAAATTTACCTCAAAAGTTTGTTTATTTTAATGTAAATGCAAAAATTATCTTTAAGGAAATTCCTTCGTTTAATCAAGTGAATTGCTGGCTTATAAAATTTATAAAGTTTTTTAAGATTGAATAAACAATTCGAGGTAATTTAATGTGGTTCAAATGGCTGCCCTGGAAATATGTTTTTCGCAAACTGGCGTTATACCACGGGTTTGCAGACCCGGTGCAAATAATGTCGCATATAAGGCGGTTCTCGCACCCGTCTGAAGTACACGAGCCAATAGAGCTATTGCGGGCTGGAATGGTTTTTCACGCCAGAGGGCTTATCAACGGCCGAGTAATTCAACATAATATGGATTGGATTTGGCCTTACTGGATAAATCGGCAGTTTAATCCGCAATGTCAGGCTTTTATTCCCGGCGCGGTTTCATTTTCACACGTCAATCTTAGCGGAAGAAATTGGACCGCGGTTGGCGTTCCTGATTTTGCTAATTATCCTATCGTAGACCCTCGCGGACTGGTTACGCCATTTTGGGACAGTTGGTCTATAGATGCGTGGATACTGTCTGATAAGGGGGACTTGTATGTTCCCGCTCAAATGCAGGATGTTGAACAATACGCAGAGACGGGCGATGGTTTTGTGATTGTTACCAAAACTGGAAATAAAGATTTTCTGCTAGAGAGTAAAACCGATGCAGATTGCATAGACGGAAAATATATTTGCCGAACTAAATATGTTTTTAAAACTAATTTTTCAGGACAATTCATTTTATCTCTTCGGCCATACAATCCGGAAGGTGTTAGTTTTATTCACGAAGTGGAATTTGACAGCAAAGAAAATAAGTGGAAGGTCGATAAGAAATATGAATTATATTTGAGCAACCCGCCGAACAGACATATTGTTTCTGATTACAACAGCGGCGATGTGTCGTTAAAATTACGAACTAATGAGAAAGTAAGTGATAAAATTATATGCAATGTTGGCATGGCTACGACGGCGGCGATATATGATATTAAGCCGGAAACAGAATACAAAATTCAAACGGTAATCGGACTTGATGGAAAGAAAGTTAAATCGCCGGAGATGTATTTCGGGGTGGGGACTTCATCCCAAATATGGAAACAGTCGCTGGATGATTATTGTAAACTGAATTTGTCGTGGGATAATTTTCAATATATTTATAACGCGGCAGTGAGGTCAGTTATTTTACATTCGCCTGGCGCCGCTTATCCGGGACCGTTCACCTATAAGAGATTCTGGTTCAGGGACGCGTGCTTTATAGTTAGTGCTTTATTGAGCTGCGGGCTGATCTCAAGAGCGGAAAAAGTGATTAAGGGTTTCTTCGCAAGGCAAAAACCTTTGGGCTATTTCCACTCACAGGAAGGCGAATGGGACTCCAATGGTCAGGTACTTTGGGCGATCAATAAGTTTTGCAGACTGACCGCTACAAAGCCTAAGGAAAGCTGGATACAGCCAATCATTAAAGGCGCAAAGTGGATAATTCACAAACGTACGCCATCCAACTTAAATACTCCTTATGCGGGTTTGCTGCCTTCTGGTTTTAGTGCAGAGCATCTGGGGCCAAGCGATTTTTATTATTGGGATGATTTTTGGGCAGTTGCTGGATTGTTTTCGGCTGCACAAATGCTTAAAGAAACAAAATATTCTTCAGACGCAGAAGAATTCAAAAAACAAGCACAGGATATGATGCTCTCAATCGATAGAAGCCTGAATATGTGTAAGCAGCGAATTGGACGGCCTGCTATGCCTGCATCGCCGAACCGTCGGCTTGATTCAGGGGCTATTGGTTCTCTGGCGGCTTGTTATCCGGTGCAGGATTTTCATCCCTCTGATGAGCGTCTGCTTGATACGATAAATTATTTAATGGAAAACTGCATTATTAATGATTGCTTTTATCATGAGATAAGTCATTCCGGCATCAATCCATATTTGACATTGCATCTGGCACAGGCGCTTATGCGAACAGGCGATGGCAGATTTGCTAATCTTATCAATGGTGTCGCAGGTTTTGCATCCGCGACGGGACAATGGCCTGAAGCATCGAATCCGCGGATCGGCACTGGCTGTATGGGTGATGGTCAGCATATATGGGCTTGTGCGGAATGGATAATAATGATGATCGATTCATTTGTCTATGAACAGAACGGCAGTCTTATCATTGGAAAAGGCATAATAAAGGATTGGCTCAAAGAAGGTAATAATATTTCGATCGGGCCAGTGTGGACTTCTTATGGGCAAATTGTGGTAACTTTAAATAGAAATCACGAAAAAATAGTGGTGAATTGGCAGGGAAAATGGTTTGGGTTGCAGCCAAAGATTCAGATCGAACTGCCGGGATTTGATAAAATTTCGGCTCAAAGCGGAAAAACAAGCGTTGAAATTGAGGTGGGTAAATGAATTTGCTTATGATGACCAATACATATCTTCCGCATATTGGGGGAGTGGCGAATTCTGTTGATCTTTATACAAGACAAATGCGGAAACTCGGCCATTGTGTTGTCGTGGTCGCGCCGCATTTTGAGGGCGAACCGAAAAGTGAACAGGATGTGATTCGTTTTCCTGCGCTGCAACAGATCAAGGGCAGTGATTTTTCGATGATTTATCCTCTGCCTGGTTTTTTAGACGCAAAGTTAAAAGATTTTAAGCCTGACATCGTTCATTCGCATCATCCATTTTTTCTCGGCAGTATCGCGGTGCGTATTTCATCCAAATATAATGTTCCGCTTGTTTTTACGCAGCATACGATGTATGAGCATTATACTCATTACACACCTAGTATTCCGCGAATGAAACCTTTCCTTATTAATCTTGTAACTGGTTATGCGAATTTGGCAAATCTGGTAATTGCGCCAAGTAAAAGTATTGCCGACATTATCAGAAATTATGGCGTGAAAGTTCCAATAGAGGTGATTCCGACAGGTGTAGATACTGAAAAATTCCGTATTGGCGATGGTCAAAAAATCAGAAAGCAGATGAATATACCTGAAAATGCTTTTGTAACAGGTTATACGGGAAGGATTGAGCCGGAAAAAAATATGGTGTTTTTGGCAAGTGCCGTTGCGAAATTTTTGCATCAAAATGACAATGCGCATTTTCTTATAGTTGGATACGGCACAATGGATGAACAATTAATAGAGTTATTTAATTCCGAAGATTTAGAAAACAGGATTCATTTCACAGGCAAAATGACAGGCCAAGAACTCGTTGACGCTTACCACGCAATGGATGTTTTTGTGTTCGCTTCAAAAACGGAAACACAAGGGATCGTGCTGGCGGAAGCAATGGCGGCTGGGGCTGCGGTTGTAGCGATTGAATCGCCTGGAGTTCGCGAAGTTGTGGAGAATGGTATTAACGGTTTTTTGATAAATGATGAAAATGTTGAGCTTTTCGCTGATACATTGTTGAAAATGAGTCGATTGCCTGACGAAAATAAACAAGACCTTAAAATTGCCGCGAAAAATACTGCGGAGGAATTCAATATTTCAAACTTCACCGCTAAAATCGCAGATGTTTACGAAAGGCTGATAAAGTTGAAGAATACGAACTTTGTCAGGGATGAATCGGCGTGGCGGAATGCTGTTGAACAAATTAAAGCGGAATGGAATCTTCTCACGAATTTCACATCTTCCGTTAGTGATGCACTTGCTCACGGTAATCCGAAATAAATATGCTTGGAAAAATGGAAATATTTGTAAGAGGTGTTCAACGACGGCTGAATCGCCAGCAATTTTTGCTGAAGTTTTTAGGATATGGTTCGCAAAGTAAATACAAGCAGGGTAAGGGACTTGTTTTAATACAAATCGATGCGCTTTCCAAAAAAGACCTCGAACACGCAATCTCGTCGGGAAAAATGAAATTTTTGAAAAAACTTCTTGAGCAGGGGTATCGTCCGCATACGTTATATACGGGAATGCCCTGCAGTACGGCATCGGTACAGGCGGAACTTTTGTATGGTGTAAAATCGGCTG
>MHYA01000187.1:9256-19877 GCA_001825675.1 Planctomycetes bacterium GWF2_42_9
AACGAACAGGCCTTTTGTTATGTTCAATCCAAGGGATGCGTTTGAAATTGAAAAACGGCTTGAAACGCAAGGCAAAGGTCTTTTAAAAGACGGAAGCGCTTATTCTGATATTTTTACCGGGGACGCGAAGGAATCGCATTTTTGTATTTCAAGTTTAAGCAGAAACAGTATTTTGAAACACAGGTATCCGTTTGGCTTCATAGTTCTGGTATTTTTGCATATTTTCAGTTTGATATGGACTGTTATGCTGATGTTTTTCGAGGCATTCCTTGCGATAGTAGATTTTTTTCGCGGCATAATTACCGGCAAACATCTCGGCAAAGAATTAAAATTTATTCCTTCGCGTGTGGCGATATGTATTTTGCTGCGGGAACTTATAACAATCGGCGCGATGATAGATACCGCAAGAGGCCTGCCGATAATACATTTAAATCTTGTAGGTTTCCACGAACAATCGCATAGAAGAGGCCCTACGTCGAGGTTTGCCCAATGGACGCTCAAAGGAATAGACAAATCTATAAAGAAAATTTGGAAAGCGGCTCACAAATCGAATGCTAGAGATTATGAAGTATGGATTTATTCCGATCATGGGCAGGAAGATACGATTCCCTATGAAAAGAAATACGGCAAAATTGTACAAGAATCGGTCGCGGAAATTTTTGAAGATTTTGATGATGTACTGCACATTCATCAGCCTAAGAAGGTAGGATTTTTACTAAGAGCCGGGATGCGCAGCTCTAAATTCTTCAGTAATATTTTTACGCCCATAGTCATAGATGACACATTAAAGCCCTTATTGATCGCGCTGGGGCCGATTGGGCATATATACCTCGACAGCAAAACAACTCTCGATCAGAAACGTCTCATAGCTGATAAATTGATAAAATTTGCTCATATCCCGATTGTAATTTTGCCTTGCATTTCGAAAAAAGCGGAAGCGTGGACGGAAGAGGGGCGATTTGAACTGCCTGAACAAGCGGATAAGATTTTCGACAGCAAACTTCCATATTATAATGAGATGGTGAAAGATTTTTTGACTTCGTGCTGCCGGCCGGACGTGGGTGATATAATGATTTGCGGCTGGGACGAAAAGGAAAAAGTTTATTACAGCTTCGCAAATGAATATGGTTCACACGGCGGATTTAGAAGATTAGAGACGGAGTCTTTTGTGTATTTGCCGAAGGAAACGCCTTTACAAGGTGCGGAAAAAGGTTATGTAAGGCCATTGGATTTACGACAAACAGCGCTTGGGCTTTTAGCCTTAGAGAAGAAAATTCGGCGTGTGAGTTCGGAGAAGGATACGTTGCGGATTATGACTTATAATGTACATGGCTGTGTAGGTGTTGACGGCGGATTATCACCGGCGAGAATAGCGAAGGTTATTTCACAATATCAGCCTGATATTGTTGCGCTACAGGAGTTAGACGTGGGTCGAATCCGAAGCGGAGGAGAAGATCAGGCAAGAATAATCGCTCAAAATCTTAATATGGAGCATCATTTCAATCCGACTGTTAGAATAGCTGAAGAAAGTTTTGGGGACGCGATTTTAAGCACTTATCCTATACATCTTGTTAAAGCCGATGCATTGGCCTTAAAACCCAGATTTTCATTCCTTGAGCCAAGGGGCGCAATTTGGATTCAAATTAAATTCCAAAATATGACGATACAGTTTATAAATACTCATTTAGGATTGAATGGCCCAGAGCGTATAGTGCATACGAAAGAATTAATGAGTGAAAAATGGATTGAGAACCCTGAATGTATTGGGCCTGTGATTTTGTGCGGAGATTTCAATGCCCGGCCGGGTTCGCAGATTTTTAGAATGATGCGAAAACGGCTGCATAGCGCACAAACCAGAGCAGGGCATAGTCGGCATAAAAAAACCTGGTTTGGCAGATGGCCTATTTTATGCCTTGACCATATTCTAATAAGCCCTGAAGTTGAGGTTGTGAAAATAGAAGTTGCGGATAGTTATTTAGCGAGGCTGGCTTCCGACCATAGACCGTTGATTGCCGATATAAAGATAAAAAAAACTAGTACATTGCCGGATTATTCAATATGAAAAGAAGAGCAAGCGGAATACTGATGCATATAAGTTCATTGCCAGGCAGGTTTGGCGTGGGAGAGTTTGGGCCTGCGGCTTTTAAGTTCGCGGATTTTCTGCATAGAAGCAGACAGAGCTATTGGCAGATTTTGCCTATTACTCCGCCAAACGGGGTAGTAAGCTGGTCGCCTTACGATTGCCTTTCTGCTTTCGCGGGCAACAAAATGCTCATCAGTCCTGAAATATTGTATGAGGCGGGCTTGCTGGATAAGAAAGATATAACGAATGTACCAGCTTTTTCTGAAACGGAAGTGGAATTTAAGAAAGTATTTAAATATAAATCGAAATTGCTTGATAAAGCATTTATAAAATTCGAATCGCATCCTGATAAGAGCCGATTCAAATATTTTTGCAGGCAAAACAGCTATTGGCTTGAAGATTATTCGAATTTTATTGCGCTGACAGAAAAATATGGAACTTCAAATTGGGCGACATGGCCGAATAATAAAATTGATGAGAAAGTAAAATTAAGGGCTTATAAGGAAAAGCTCTTTCAATATTTATTTTTCAAGCAATGGCTTTCATTAAAAGATTACTGCAATGGATTTGGTATTAAAATTATCGGCGATATTCCAATCTATGTCGCGTATCAAAGCGCGGATGTTTGGGCGCATCAGGACATATTCAAATTGAAAAATAAAAAGATGATGTTTAAATCGGGTGTTCCGCCTGATTATTTCAGCAAAACCGGCCAATTATGGGGCAATCCTATTTATGACTGGCGATATATAAAAAAGACAAATTACGAATGGTGGATGCAGCGGATAGAACAGAATTTGAAATTGTTTGATGTGGTGCGTATAGATCATTTTCGCGGACTTGTTAAATATTGGGAAGTGCCGGGCAAAAATAAAACCGCGGAAAAAGGCAAGTGGATGCCGGGGCCGGGCGAGGATTTATTCAAATTGATTTTTAAAAAACACCCTAATGCGGATTTGATTGTAGAAGATTTAGGCCATATCACTGATGATGTCCGCCAATTAATCAGGAAATTGGATTTAACAAATATGAAGGTTCTGCTTTTTGCTTTTGGCGATGATAAGGGCAAAAGCCCATTTCTGCCGCATAATTATGTAGAAAATTGTGTCGCTTATACGGGGACGCACGATAATAATACCATTCGAGGATGGTTCATAAATGAAGCCTCATCTGAAAAGAAAAAAAATCTTTTTGAATATCTAGGCAGAAAAGTTTCGATTAATGATTTAAATTCGGAATTGATAAGATTGGAAATGGGTTCGGCTGCAAGGACGGTTATTTTGCCTATTCAGGATTTTTTAAATTTAGGAGCTGAAAGCAGAATGAATAATCCGGCTGTGCAAAAAGGTAATTGGAAATGGAGAATTAAAGAGGGGCTGCTTACTAAAAAAATAACGAAACAGCTTGCAGATATGACGCGTGTATACGGTAGAGGATATTACTAGCAGGCTATAAGCAATATCCTTATATCCTTATTTGTTCTTGTGGAGTATAAATTAAGGGCATAACTCGGTTTCGCCTTAAAAGCAATCCCCGTCTTCATGAGGAAAAGTTTTTTAGAGGCAGGCTTAGATAATGGAAGGGTACGTATATGCTTATAAGCGCTAAATATTTGACTAATTATAAAATTGAATCGAAAGACGGCAATATCGGCCAGGTGCACAGTTTCCTCTTCGATGATAAAAAATGGATTATCAGGTATCTTGTTGTCGATACGGGTGGAATCACGGGCAGAAAGGTATTAATTGTTCCTTCGGCATTGGGTAAGCCGGATGGCGAGTCGAGAATGTTTCCGATTGATTTGACCAAAGATGAAATCGAAAAAAGCCCGACCATTGATGCTGATAAACCTGTTTCCAGGGCGCAGGAAGCTGAATTGCATAAATACTATAATTGGGCGGCGTATTGGAGCGGGCCTTTTGGTTTGGCGGCAACGCCTGTAGGGCCTGTTTCAGGCGGCATCGAAAAAACAACGGTTACTGTTGAAGAAAAGCCTGATACAAATCTACGAAGTACAAGAGAAGTTATCGGTTACGCTTTGCAGGCAGCGGATGGGGTAATCGGCCATGTCGATGATTTTATTATTCACCAGGAAGACTGGGTTGTTCGTTATATGATTGTCGATATAAACCGATGGCTGATTGGCAGGAAGGTAATTATTCCGCCGGATTGGATCAGCGAAATCAGTTGGGAAAATGCGGAGGTTTTTGTTGATGTGTCCAAAGAAACTGTCCGCAAAAGCCCGGACTTTAATCCATCGGCGCCGGTAAACAGAGAATATGAAATCAGGCTCTATGATTATTACGGCAGGCCAAAATACTGGTCAGCGTAACATAAGATTTATGCCGATACATAACAGTGATATTGCCGAGATTCTAAATCAAGTTGCTGATTTGCTTGAGATATTGGGGGAAAATCCGTTTCGTATACGGGCATATCGAAACGGTGCACGAACTGTCGGCAGCTTCACGCGAAATGCTTCAGATATGATCGCAAATAATGAAGACTTCACACAATTTCCCGGCATAGGCAAGGATATGGCTGGCAAAATTAAACAAATCGTAGAGACCGGTACTTTTGAGATGCTCGAGAATTTGAAAAAACATTTGCCTGCGGAATTAATTAAGCTGATGAATATTTCAGGTTTAGGGCCTAAGAAAGTCGCGAAGCTATATAAACAGCTCAATATAACTAACCTTGAGCAGCTTAAATCAGCGATTGAATCACAAAAAATTCTTGAGATCGAAGGCTTTGGCGAAAAAACTATTAAAAATATTCTTGAAGAGATTAACCGTCTTGAGCAAAAAGAATCGCGAAGGACTATGATTTCCGTTGCGCAGGAATATGCTAAATCGATTGTCGAATATTTGAGAAAAGCAGAAGGAATTATTGACGTAAGTGTGGCAGGCAGTGTGCGAAGGCAGCGAGAAACTATAATGGATTTGGATATTCTCGTTACGTGCAAAGACGCTGTGAAGGTTATGGATCATTTTGTTAAATACGATGAAGTTGTAAAGGTTCTGTCGAAGGGGCGGACGAAAAGTACGGTTTTGCTTCGTTCGAATTTACAGGTTGATGTTCGTGCTGTGCCGCAGGAAAGTTACGGGGCGGCTCTTCAATATTTTACAGGTTCAAAAGAACATAGTATAGCGTTGCGCAAAATCGCGATAAAGAAAAAATATAAAGTAAATGAATATGGCGTATTTAGCGGCAAAAAACGGATTGCCGGGAAAACAGAAGAAGAAGTTTATAATAAACTTGGACTGCCCTACATTGAGCCGGAATTACGCGAAAACAGGGGAGAAATTGAGGCGGCTCTTAGCGGTAAATTGCCGAAACTGATAACTATTAAGGATATCAAAGGCGATTTGCATATACATACGGATTATACGGACGGGCATGCTTCAATTTCAAAGATGGCTCAAACCGCACAACAATTAGGTTATAAATATATTGCAATTACAGACCATACGCAGCATACAACAATAGCGGGCGGATTGAGGCCGGCAGAAATTAGAAAACAAATTAAAGAAATTGATTCGCTTCAGATAAAAGGCGTAACAATTTTAAAAGGAAGTGAGGTTGATATTCTCGAAGAGGGTACTTTGGATTTGCCGGACGAACTTTTGAAAGAACTTGATATTCGCGTTTGTTCGGTGCATTCAAAATTTAATCTTTCAAAAGAAAAACAAACCGAAAGAATTATCAAAGCGATGGATAACCGTTATTTTAATATTCTCGCTCACCCAACCGGCAGGCTTATAAATAAACGCGAACCTTACGAAATTGATATTGAAAAAATTATGAAGGCTGCCAAGGAAAGAAATTGCATTCTGGAATTAAATTCATTTCCAGACCGGCTCGATTTGAATGATATTTACTGCAAAATGGCAAAAGAAATGGGCGTTAAAATCGTAATTTCAACGGATTCGCATCGGCCCGGCGATATGGAATTTATGCGTTTCGGTATTGGACAGGCACGCAGAGGCTGGCTTGAAGCATTGGATGTAATAAATACTCTTTCTTTGACGGCGTTAAAAAAAATATTAAAGCGCTGATTATTGCGATTCTTTTTTTATATCCGCGATAGTCTTGCCGTTGACAACAGATTGCCCCAATTCCTCTAAATCGTCTGGCAGAGAATCAACATATTTATCCTTGAGTTTTATTATAAGCCAATTTTCCTTTGCGTCTTTCGCCTGCCTCATTCGAATGAACGCATAACCGCCTTTGGTTTTATTGCCTTCGAAAAAAACTTCAACTTTGCCGTTATTTAAAGCGTCTTTCATCGAAACGGCTCGACTATTTGAATCTTGTGTGATATTTATGTATGTGCCTTTGTCCCAGATGATGACTTGACCGGCTCCGTATTGCCCTTCTGGTATGATGCCCTCGAAATCTTTATAATCGAATGGGTGATCTTCTGTGCGAACCGCCAATCTTTTTTCAGTGGGGTTGGTCGATAAGCCTTTCGGTACTGCCCACGATTTCAAGACTCCTTGCGATTGCAGTCTTATATCATAATGCAGACGCGTGGCCGCGTGTTTATGAATTACAAAAATATGCGATTCCT
The DNA here is from genome assembly GCA_001825675.1 of Planctomycetes bacterium GWF2_42_9. Taxonomy (GTDB): domain Bacteria; phylum Planctomycetota; class Phycisphaerae; order Sedimentisphaerales; family UBA12454; genus UBA12454. Next base: position 15,913 of record MHYA01000187.1, read on the forward strand.
CGGTTCTTTTGCTTCCTGAAGGTTCAGTTGTTTTTGTAAAGTCTCTTTTTTGCCTGTATTTTTTAAGATTTTTATCCTGCACATTTTTAGATACCTTTTCAGGTTTTGAACGAATTACGATTTCTGTTGATAATGATTGTCTTAATGTAAGAACATCCTTAAAAATGTCGCCATCTTTTTGAGCCTTTTTAATTGCTTCCTCGGCTGTAAATATCAGGCTTTCAGGTTTATTTTTTTTCAGAGCGTTTTCAATTTCTTTCCACGAAACAGGCATTGAAACTGTCGGCTCCGATCTTGCCCGCAAAGTATAAACACACGCGGTGGTTTTGTGCCTGCTGTTTTGACTCCAATCGACAAAGACCTTGCCTTGACGCAAATTCTTATTCATTTTGCTTACGACCAGATCGGGGAAATGCTTTTCCATAATCTGCGCTACGGTTTTCGCAAAGGCACTAGTTTGGTCGAAAGTGATAATCGTATTAAGCGGTAAATAAAAATGAAGACCTTTGCCGCCCGAAGTTTTAGGAAATGTTTTAAGCCCCAACCCCTTGAGTATATCCCGCATTACTAACGCAATCTTAAGGCAATCGATTAAGGTCGCAGGTTCGCCCGGATCGAGATCGAAAACAAGCATAGTAGGACGTTCGAGATTTTTAGTTGTAGAAAGCAGAGTGTGTATCTCAATAGATGCCAGGTTTTCTATCCAGATAAGCGAAGCCAAATCATTCACAAGACAAAAATTTTCTTTAAAATATTTGTCCGGCTTCGAAGTTTTAATCCAATCAGGTTTATGCAGCGGACAATTCTTCTGATAAAAATATTCGGCATCTACACCTTGCGGATAGCGTTTTAATGTAACCGGCCGATTTATCAAATGCGGCAAAATGTATGGCGCCATTCTTCGATAATAATCAATTACTCCGGCTTTTGTAAAACCAGTTTGGGGATATAAAACTTTGCTTAGATTCGTAAGCGTAAGTTTTTTTCCTTCAATAGTGATCGTTTTACTTTCCTGCTTCATATTTTATTTCGATTTAGCTTTTGCCAGGCTTTCTTCCAATGCCGCTACCAAATCTTCGCCTTGTGTTTCAACTGACTCCTCTTCAACTTGCTGTTCAACCGTAACAGTTCCCTGTTCTTTGGCCTTTTTCTTTAGAAAATTCTTTATTTTTTCGAGGTATTCATCTTCATATTTTTCAGGTTTGTATTCTGTTTTGAATTTCTCAATAGTCCTGATGATTGATTTAACGATTTGCGGCTGTGGTTTGGTTTTGGCGGGCAAAATTTCCTTTGGGTCGCGTATTTCTTCCTGAAAATGCAGCACCATCAAGCCCAAAATATTTTCATACGGCCGGACAACAACGAGATATTCTCTATTTCTTAAAACAAATTTCGCTAATCCAGCCTTTTGAGTATCTTTCAGGACTTCGAGTAATAATTGATAAGCCTTTGCTCCGCCTTTGCCTGGCAAGATATAATAACTTTTCTCAAAATATAAAGGATCAATTTCTTTTAAATCAATAAAACTATTTATTTCAATAGTTTGACTTCTCTGCGGTTCTATGGCCTTAAATTCGTCTTCTTTAATGATCACGTATTTGTTTTCATCGACAGGGTAACCATTAACTATATGCTCTGGATGCACGAATTTTTTGTCCTGCGGGCAGAACATACGTGTTTGGATTGGTGAATTGTCTTCCTTATGCAATAGATGGTACGATACTTTTCCGGGGTTTGTCGCTGAAACAATTTCCACCGGGATCGAAACCATCACAAAACTTATTGTGCCGGTCCATATTGTAGAAGGCATTTTTTATGTCCTTAAAACAATTTCATCAGGGGATTTATCTATTCGTAATCCTTTGTACGCGGCCTGTTGAAGAATTCCATTTTTCGGCCATCTTCGATATTCCACTTGTGTCACATATTTTGGATTTACAAAGTTTACGTTTTTATCCATTTTTTCATCAAACGGATTTTTATTGTTGATTTCAGGCTGTAATTTCTTGAGAAGCAGTTTATGATCCACGGCGCTGAAACCTGTTCCAACGCCGCCTGCGAATATTAACTTTTTATTTTTGTCATATATACCCATTTGCAGCGAGCCTATTTTGTCTTTTGAATTGCGCACATATTTAAAGCCGCAGATAATAAATTCGTCTGACTTTATAATTTTTATTTTAAGCCAGTCTGCTGAACGTCTATTGGCGGCATAAACACTTTTCAATTTTTTACATACAATTCCTTCGAGGCTGTGCTCTCGCGCGACTGATAAAATTGTATCACCTTTTCCCCTGAACGAAGGCGGAACTTTGCAGAAGTTGTGTTCGATATTCAGGCTTTCAAGTATTTTTCTCCTTTTGTCATAACTTAAGCTCATAAGATTTTTATCATTGAAGTACAAAATATCAAAAATATAATATCTAATTTTCACGTGTAAGAGAGATTTGTTAAATTGTTTTTCACTTATAAGCATTCTTTGCTGCAATAATGAAAAACTTGGCTTGCCAGTTTTATCGGGTGCGATTATTTCGCCATCGATGATCGCGTTTTTGCCAAGCCATTTTCCCAAATTTAATAATTCGGGATAACGAAACGTAATATCGAGCAAATTCCTGCTTTCGATTTTGATGTTTTTGCCGTTCCAATACATAATCGCTCTTATGCCGTCCCATTTGAATTCATAACCCCAATTTTTTGAATCCCTGGGCATTTGGCCTAGCTTTGCCAGCATCGGTTCGATGTGCATCGGCATAGCTGTTTTCATTATTTCCTGCTCAATGCTTTGACGCTCTTTTCGAGCGTTTTTAACAGTTCTTTATCAGATGTTTCTTTGGGTTTCTTCAGGGTAGGCAATTCGACTTTTTTCCCTTTAGCTTTTTTTTCAATTAAGTTCTTCAACTTTGATTGATATTCATCGTGATACTCCTGCGGCTTAAATTCACCTTCAAGTTCGGTGATAAGTTTTTTTGCTATGCTTTTTTCTTTCGCGGATACTTTTACGTCCTCAATGCTGAAAGTGTCTTCTGGTACTACTTCGTTTGCGTTTCGATGTATAATTAATTCAAGCGTTTTATCGCCTGCCTGTAAAGCACCGAGGTAGGATTTTTTTCGCATCGACCAATGGCAAATGCCCGCTAATTTACTTTTTTTCAAACTATCGAAAAGATTTACAAACATCTGGTTGTCTTTATCTGGGCCGAGGTAATATGTTTTCTTTATATAACGCGAATCCACCTTATCAGCTTCCACAAATTCCACAATTTCGATCTCGGTTGATTTTTCAGGCTCAAATTGTTCCAGTTCGTTTGGTTCGATCAATACATATTCATCTTTGCTGATTTCAAAACCACGGATGGTTTCGCTGCGGTCGATAACTTTTTCATCCGCGACACAGACTAACTTTTGTTCAAGCCTGGATTTATCCTGATCGTGCAGCATGTGAGAATGAGAACGAATATCGTTGACGGCGGTATATAGTTTTACAGGAATACTTGCCTGTTCAAATGTTATTCTGCCTTTCCATATAGCTCTCATAAATGCACCTTCACTTTGCTATCATTCAATAAATCAATTATGGAACGCCAATAAATAAGAATAATCCTTAAAAGTCTAAGGTGTTTTGATTATAAGCAAAAATATAGGGCTAATTAAGCAATCTAATAGTTCGGAAATGATGAATTCAAAGCTAAAATCTGTTATTAATGAATTCACGTTTATTACATTCCAGCCTGGCAGACGATCCGTTATGGTATAAAGATGCTGTAATATATCAACTGCACGTTCGATCGTTTTATGACAGTAATAATGACGGTATCGGCGATTTTAAAGGCCTTTCGCAAAAACTTGATTATCTTGAAGATTTGGGCGTAAATGCGGTCTGGCTTCTGCCATTTTACCCTTCGCCATTGAAAGATGACGGCTACGATATTTCCGATTACACCGATATTCATCCGATTTATGGA
>MHYA01000188.1:0-20840 GCA_001825675.1 Planctomycetes bacterium GWF2_42_9
AGCCATCAAAGCTTGATATACAGAGCCTGGAATGATCTCTTCGGCAACAGCCCACTTGAAAGCAGTCTTAATTCGACCGATAGATCTGTTGATATTGTTTCGGCACCAGCCCATGGTGATCATTTTCTGACGAACCGTTTTGAGGCTACGAGGTCCGAACTCTGCGGCCTTGGTATGCCCATACAATTCACAGAAGGGACGAAGAGAAAAGCGGTAGCAGCTAAGCTCTTTTGTCTGGTTGCCATTAGCATCACGATAATAATCTTCAGCATGAACCCAGAAGCGAGCAAGCATTTCATTAATCGTGACATCGGACAGTGATGTATTAGGCTGCTTTCCATTGGCTAGCCACTCGGCTATTGTTTTATGATATTCAGCCAGAGTGTCACAGGTTTGAGGATTGCCGAAATAGATGGCGTGGCCATTAAGAACGCAATAAGATTGTTTTGTGGCCTTGTGATAACGTAACTTGGGGATGTTAGTGTTTGGTTTCTCATTTTTCACGGTTTAGCTCCTTTCAAAAAGAGTAGTACTACTGCTTTTCTAATAAGAGTTACGACCGCGCTGCCACATGGCAGGTATCCATAAATGCCGGATTCAGCGTAACTTAAAACAATGGGCAGTACAGGACTTGAACCTGTGACATCCTGCTTGTAAGGCAGGCGCTCTAGCCAACTGAGCTAACCGCCCGAAAACACAAGATATTAATTGAATTAAAAGTTTTGTCAAGGTTAAATTTCCAAGATTATTATTTTGACTCCGTATTACAATCTACATATCATGGATTATCGTAAATTAATAAAGGAGTTTTATGGATATTTTCGAAATCATCAAATCCCGCAGGACTATCAGACGTTTCAGTCAAGAAAAATTAGACAGAAACTTACTAATCGATTTAATTGAAGTTGCCCGATGCGCTCCTGCCGGTGCGAACATTCAGTCTTTGGAATATATCATTGTTGACGACCCGCTTGCTGTATCACAGGTTTTTCAGACGCTGGCTTGGGCAGGCCATGTCAAACCAAAACGCAATCCCGAAGTTGGCCAACGGCCGGTGGCATATATCATAGTTCTTACAGATACAGAAATTAAAAAGGAAGCGCACGTCGATGCTGCCGCTGCCATAGAAAATATGCTGCTTGCCGCGTGGTCAAAAGAGATCGGTTCGTGCTGGCTGGGTTCGATTGACCGGATAAAACTGCTGGACGTTTTAAAAATTAACGAAAAATATCAAATTGATTCTGTGATCGCTCTAGGTAAACCAGCCGAAACGCCGGTAATGGAAGACGCCGGCGAAAGTACAAAATATTATCTTGATGATAAAGATGTGCTGCACGTGCCGAAACGACCATTGAGTAAGATTTTGCATATCAATAAATTTTAGCTTCACTCAATGTGACAAGTTAGTCCAATCAAATTTATTTGGGAATGAATTATGAGAACGAATTTATTTGTCGGTATTTTCATTTCGTTGTCGGTTTTTAATTTCAGCAGTCTGGCTAAAAACAATGCACCTGACCCATTCAATCAAAATAAAAGGCTTGGCAGAGGCATAAATTTTGGCAACGCTCTCGAAGCACCGAAAGAAGGCGATTGGGGCGTTACCATCAAGCAGGAATATTTTAAAATCATAAAAGATGCCGGGTTTGATTCTGTCCGCATACCAATCCGCTGGTCGAGCCATTCACTTGAACAGCCGCCTTATACTATCGATCCTAATTTCTTTAACAGGATTGATTGGGTGATCAAAAACGCACTGTCGCAAAATTTGTATGCAATGATTAATATGCATCATTATATGGAATTGATGAATGAACCAAACGAACACCACTATGAAAGATTTATCGCTTTATGGAAACAAATTGCGGAGCATTACAAAAATTACCCGAATTCTGTTTTGTTCGAGCCGCTTAATGAACCACATAATGCACTTACTGCAGATTTGTGGAATCAGCTTTTAAACAAGACGATACCTGTCATCCGTGAGTCGAATCCCAACAGGACCCTGGTAATCAATCCTGCAAATTACGCGACGGATATTAACAATCTCCAGCTTCCCGAAACAGACCGAAATATTATCGTTTCGTGCCATTATTATCTGCCGATTAAATTCACACATCAGGGTGCTGAATGGAGCGATGAAGGAAACGACGCTCTCGGTACAACTTGGAAAGCGACAGAACAGGAACGAAAAGAAATTGACAGCCATTTCGACCTTGCACTTAAATGGGGCAAGAAATTCAACAGGCCAATCAACCTGGGTGAATTCGGGGTAATTAATAAGGCTGAAAAATTCGACAGGATTCGCTGGATTTCTTATATTGCAAATGCGGCAACGAGACGAGGCTTCAGTTATATTTATTGGGAATTCTGCGCGGGTTTCGGCATTTATGATCCAGTGAAAAAAGAATGGAATGCCGATTTGCTGAAAGTCATAGTCCCAAAGGCAACGCAAAAAAAATAACCTTATCCTCATTCTTGCTAAACAAACAAGATATTGTATAATTCATCCTTTCAATAGAAATGAAAGGATAATTTAATGGCTAAATCAGCAAACAAAGTAGTTCTCGCCTATAGCGGCGGACTTGATACAAGTGTTATTCTTCCGTGGCTTAAGGAAAATTATGGCTATGACGTAATCGCGTTCGCAGCCGATCTAGGTCAGGAAGAGGAACTTTCCGGCATAAAGAAAAAAGCAATGGCTTCCGGCGCAGTAAAGTGCATTGTTAAAGACCTGCGAAAAGAATTTGTTACCGATTATATCTGGCCGATGCTCAAAAGCGGCGCTATCTACGAAAACGGCTATCTGCTCGGTACAAGCATTGCCCGCCCTCTTATCGCAAAATATCAGGTTCTCGTCGCACAACAGGAAGGCGCTATCGGCGTCGCTCACGGTGCGACCGGTAAAGGCAACGACCAGGTGCGTTTCGAGCTTACATATATGGCTCTTGACCCAACGTTAAAAATCATCGCTCCGTGGAAAGACACACGTTTTGAATTGACAAGCCGAGAAGCGGCGATCGAATACGCTAAAGAACATCATATTCCAATCGATCAAACAACAACGAAAATTTATTCACGTGACCGCAATCTTTGGCATATCAGCCACGAAGGCGCAGAACTCGAAGACCCGGCAAATGAACCATTGGATCGTTTGTTTGTTCTGTCTAATCCTGTTACGAAGGCTCCGAACAAACCGGAGTATGTAACGATTGGCTTTGAAAAAGGCATACCGGTCAGCATTAACGGTAAAAAAACTGATCCTGTAAAATTGATCGTAGAACTCAATAAACTCGGCGGCAAACACGGCGTTGGTCAGGCGGATGTTGTTGAAAATCGTTTGGTTGGCATTAAATCACGCGGCGTATATGAAACACCCGGCGGCACAATCCTTATCGAAGCACACAAATCTCTTGAAACATTAACGCTCGACCGTGAAACGCTGCATTATAAGCAGCAGATCGCACTGAAATACGCTGATCTGGTTTATAACGGTCAGTGGTTCTGCAAACTCCGCAAAGCACTCGATGCTTTCGTAGATGTAACACAGCAAAATGTAACCGGCACGGTAAGAATGAAACTTTACAAAGGCCGCTGCACACCTGCGGGCATTAAGAGTCCAAAGAGCCTTTACAATACAAAAATGGCGAGTTTTACAATGGGCGATGAATATAATCCAACCGATGCGACAGGTTTTATTCGCTTATTCGGCTTGCAGATGAAAGTTTCTGGCGCAGTTGATAAACAAATGTAGCCGCAAAGAAAGAACCTATGATACCGGAATGGATTACGATTACGTTTCTCTTTGCGATCGGCGCGTGCGTTGGCAGTTTTTTAAACGTCGTGATTTATCGATTGCCGAGGGATTTGTCTATCGTGCATCCGGGATCGGCCTGCCCCAGTTGCAAAACGCCAATAGCTTTTTATGACAATATTCCACTTTTGTCCTGGCTGCTGCTTTTGGGTAAATGCAGAAAATGCAAGGCCAGAATTTCACCAAGATATTTTGTAATCGAACTATTTACAGCGATTGTGTTTTTGTCTCTGTATTTGATTTATTTCCATACGCAGTTAAGAAAAGGTGTCGGCGGTTTTTTCGATGACGGTTATTTCCTGTATCTGATTCAGATGATTATGCTGGCGACTTTTATCGCTGCTTCAGCTATTGATCTTGAATTGCAGGTTATACCGCTGGTGCTTTGCTGGCTGGTTACTGCGGTCGGGATTATTGGTTCGGGGGTTGCGGTTTTCATTTATGACCCTGTAATGATTAGAAGTTACGACCTGTTCCCAACGGCATCTGCGAAAGTGGCAATTCTGGCCGCTGGTGCATTAATCGGTTTATTAACATCTTTGCTGTTACTTTTTACAGGAATTATTAAAACCAGTTACGCCGAACAGAGTCCAGACAGCAAAACATCCGAAACGGAGCAGCCGCAGCCAATAACATACAAACACCGTATGGAAATGTTAAAAGAGGTGATATTTCTTGCCCCAATTTTGATTTGTGCCTTTGCCGCTTATAAACTTTACGATTGGATGCCAGCCTTTCAAAATTGGTGGATAGATTTCTCGCAAATACCTGTCATTGCTGGACTTTTGGGCAGTTTATGGGGTTATTTCATTGGCTGTACAGTAGTTTGGGCGACAAGGATATTCGGCACATTTGCATTCGGAAAAGAAGCTATGGGACTTGGAGATGTACATTTGATGGGCGCTGCCGGCGCGGTCATAGGTGCGTGGCCGGTTGTGATTGCTTTCTTCATCGCACCCTTCTTTGGACTTGTTTGGGCGTTCATTTGTATGTTTTTTAAAAAAATGCGTCAAATTCCTTACGGTCCCTTCTTGTCAATTGGCTTGTTTGTGGTTATGATTCTACATGATGCGGTTATGAACTGGGTTCGGTTTGTATTTTTTTACCGCTGAAATTTAAAAATGGATTTTTCTTTGATATAAGGAGATTACAATGTCGGCTTTGAGAAAAAATTTAGTATTGATGACTGTTGTGCTTGTTTCTGTAGCGATGATCAGCGGCTGCACTGATTTTAAGAAAAAATATAACGCCCTGAACGTTGAGCACCAAAACCTGAAGGGTTTGTATGATAATTGCAAATCAACACTCGAAGGCAGCGCTTCTGAAAAAGAGGCTTTAGCGGGCAGATTAGCAGAAAGCCAGGCTGAACTTGAAAGAATGAAAAGTGAAATGGCCAGCGGTAAATCAGCGGGCGATGCATCAGGCTTCGGCGATGAGTATGATGTTTCTGTAAACGCAAAAGAAGGAACTATAACCGTTACCCTTCCTGAAACAATTCTGTTTGATTCAGGCAAGGCAACATTAAAATCTACCGCAAAGAGCAATCTTGACGGTATCGTAAGCGTTATAAATAAAAACTACGCAGGCAGACTGATTGATGTTGTTGGTCATACCGATTCTGACCCAATTAGAAAATCAAGCTGGAAAGATAACTGGGAACTTTCAGCACAGAGAGCCCTTTCAGTTCTTAGACAGTTGAATTCATCAGGTATTCCTGACGAAGACGTGCGAGCAATCGGCTGTGGTTCAAGCAGACCAGTTGCAGAGAACAGCGGTGCTGGCAAATCAAAGAACAGACGAGTTGAAATCGTTGTTCATATGAAATAACTTGAGTAAATAATCTTTTACTCGGCGGATATGTAACAGTATTACAACTTGCACATAGAAATATCAGCCGTTTAAAGAACGGAATTAATAAACGGTTTTATAGTCCCGGTTTTTGCCGGGACTATTTTTTTTGTCATCAATAAACGGTTTAAAGGCCCGAGTTTGCTGGGTCTGTTTTTTTATGGTCATTAATACAAACTAATCCTACCCCCTACTATAGCAATAACAAATTCAAAATTCACAACTTGACCGTTTAGCGTAAATTTGTTAACCTAATCAGCTTACATTGAGTATAAAAATAAAATAAGTTTTTGTATCGGAGGTATATATCTAAAATGGTAGAACTTGTACCAATATCATTGAATGGTTTTAATAAACTTATGGAAGAACTGCATCAGCTTGAGAAAGAAGCAGGTGAACTGCGAAAAAGAGTCAGCGATGCTCGTGAAATGGGCGATTTAAAGGAAAATGGCGAGTATATTTACGGCCGGCAGGAATTAGGCTTTCTTGAAGGAAGATTAGGTGAATTAAGAACAGCTATAAACCGTTCAGATAAAATTGACTGCACAAAAGTTAATTGCGATAAAGCTGTATTCGGTACAGTTGTTACTTTGCTTGATATGAATACTCAAGACAAGGTAACGTATCAATTACTCGGCCCTAATGACGCCGACCTTGACAACGGAAGTATTTCAATTTATTCACCGGTAGGTGATGCTATTCACGGGCTGGCGGTAGGCGATAAAGGAATGGTTAAGAAGCCGAAAGGCGAATTCCATTTTGAAGTGTTGGAAATCGCGAGATCACAAGTGGCGTAAAATATTTAAAATTTAATATTTAATATCGAATAAAAAAAAACCTGTCATTTCTGACAGGTTTTTTCATTTTTTAGAATCAACTCACTATATCTTGCCGATGACGAGGCAAGCATTGTGGCCGCCGAAACCAAATGAATTGCTGGCGGCATAATTAATCTTTCTCTCCTTGGCAACCTTTGGTACGAAATCAAGTTTCGGATCGCACTTCGGGTCGACATTATCAAGATTAATCGTTGGATGAATGATCGACTTTTCCATCATCTTGCAAGTTGCTACCAGTTCGATAGCGCCGCTTGCACCAAGTGAATGGCCCATAAGACTCTTTGTAGAGCTGATAGAAAGTTTGTACGCATGGTCGCCAAATACCTTCTTAATCGCTGATGTTTCCGCGATATCGTTAAGTTCGGTACTTGTGCCGTGGGCGTTAATATAATCGAATTTTTCCTTTGGAATTCCGGATTGTTTGATTGCCAGTTCAATAGCCCTTACAGCGCCGGATCCTTCAGGATCAGGAGCGGTAATATGGTGTGCGTCTGCAGTAGCGCCATAGCCAAGCAACTCGGCATAAATTTTTGCGCCGCGTTTTTTTGCGTGTTCGTATTCTTCAAGCACAAGAGTTGCAGCACCTTCGGCGATAACGAAACCGTCACGGCCGGCATCGAATGGTCTTGAAGCTGTTTGCGGTGCATCGTTGCGTGTGCTTAAAGATTTCAGTGCACAGAACGAACTAAGACCGACCGGTGAAACAGCCGCTTCAGAACCGCCTGTAACGACAAAATCACTCCTGTCATTGAGGATGTTATAGAATGCTTCCCCTATTGAATGTGAAGCCGATGCACATGCTGTAACAACACAGAAGTTTGCGGCTCTTAAACCATACATCATTGAGATTGTACCGCAAGCAGCGTTACCCATAAGTTTGGGAACGGTGAACGGCGAAACCATTCTTGGCCCCTTGTTCAACAATCTAATGTGCTGGGTTTCAATTTCCTGAATTCCGCCAATGCCGCTGCCGTAAATACAGCCGCAGCGATCAAGGTCCGCTGAAGCGAAATCAATACCACAATCTTTAACAGCCTGTACTGCCGAAGCAACCGCGAGCTGGCAAAATCTATCCATTCGTTTGCCTTCGCGATGATCAACAAATTGTGTAATGTCGAAATTTTTAGCTTCTCCGCCAAATCTGGTAGAAAACTGTGAGACATCAAAACTAGTGATAGCCTCAACACCATTTTTACCATTTATGGCAGCATCGAAAAAAGTTTCGACAGAATTACCAATGGGTGTAACACAACCCAGGCCTGTAATAACTACTCGCCGTTTGCTCATTGTATATGCCTGAACTATGCCTGTTCTTTTGTTTTAAGTACTGATACGATGTAATCGATCGCAGCGCCAACGGTCTGGATTTTCTCTGCTTCTTCATCTGGAATGCTCGTATCGAACTCATCTTCAAATTCCATTACAAGCTCGACGGTATCCAGTGAGTCGGCGTTAAGGTCGTTGATGAATGAAGTCTCGCGTGTGATTTCGGCTTCATCTGAACCCATCTGTTCTGCTACAATCTTAATAACCTTTTTTTCTATACTTTGAACGTCAATGCTCACTTTTCAACTCCTTGATTAAAAAATTTTTCCTAAATTAACATTAATCCTATTTATAATATACCGTCATTGTTTAGGGCGGTAATATACCTGCGAAAGGCCTTTCTTGCAATCATTTTTTTAAGATTAATAAAGGCAATAAAAGCCTATTTACATAGCCATTCCGCCATCAACGTTGAGGACTTGACCATTAATGTAGCCGCTTTCATCGCTTGCGAGGAATGCAACGGCTTTTGCGACATCTTCCGGCGTACCCATTTTCTTGGCTGGGATGATCGCCAAAGCTGCTTCCTTTACAATATCAGGTAAAACAGCCGTCATTTCGGTCGCGATAAAGCCCGGAGCAACGCAATTTGCGGTGATGCCCTTCTTGGCGACTTCACGAACGACTGATTTTGTCATACCGATAAGGCCCGCCTTGCTTGCAGCATAGTTTGCACTGCCTGCCTGGCCAAAAACGCCTGCAACGGAACTGATGCTAATAATTCTGCCGAATTTATTGCGAATCATTGGTCTTAATACCGCCCTTGTCGCCATAAACGCTGCGCGAAGGTTTACATTCATAAGAATATCGTATTCATCGTCGCTCATCTGCATCATAAGCCTGTCTCTTGTGATGCCGGCGTTATTTACAAGAATACCGATACCATTATACTCTTTTGAAAGCTCTTCCATAACTTCGTTGAGCTTATCTGTTTTTGTAATATCAACGCTTTTTGTGACAACGCTGTAACCTTTTTCCGAGCAAACTTTTTCGAGGTCTTTTAACTGCTCGGCATTCAAATCCAAAGCGGCAACAATCCTGCCCTGCTTGAGAAGTTCAAGTACAATCGCGCGACCTATGCCGCGTGCACCGCCTGTTACAACTGCTAATCTTTTCTCTTCTGACATATTTACTCCGTTAATTTCTTCATACTTTCAACATCACTTATATTTACGATATCTGTTCTCCTGCTGATTCTTCTCATTAATCCTGAAAGCACTTTGTTTGGACCGATTTCATAAAATTTGGTTACGCCATCGGCGAGAAGTTTTTCCATACACTTCTGCCAAAGTACGGCACCGGTCAACTGCTTTACAAGTCCCTGTGAAATCTCATCTTTATTTTTATAATATTCGCCATTCACATTCGCGATTACTGTTATTTCTTTCGGATCATTAATTTTGCATTGTGCAATCGCCTGTTTAAGTTGATCTGCAGCAGGTTTCATCATTTCGGAATGGAACGCGCCCGCGACTTTCAACTCGATTGCTTTCATAGCACCTGCTTTTTCAGCAAGAGCAACCGATCTCTTGCAGGCATCGACTGCACCGGTGATAACTATTTGGCCGGGGCAATTAAAATTTGCACAGCTTAAAAGTTCGCCTTGCGCCGCTTCGGCACAAAGTTTTTCAACGGCAGCCTGGTCGAGACCGATGATGCTGACCATAGAACCTTTTGATGAATCGGCGGCAGCCTGCATTGCCTGTCCGCGTTTCTGGACAAGTTTAAGGCCATCTTCAAAACTGATAAGCCCGGCTGCATACAAAGCTGTATATTCACCAAGGCTTAAACCTGCTGTTACTATCGCGGGCTTGAGCAAACCTTTCGATTTAAGAACCTCAAGAACGGCAACGGACATTACAAAAATCGCAGGTTGAGATATCGTTGTTTCGCTGAGTTTATCTTCCGGCCCTTCAAAGCAAATTTTCGAAAGAGAATAACCAGTAATTGTGTCCGCCTTATTGAAAATGTCTTTCGCTATCGGTTCAGACTCATAAAAATCTTTGCCCATACCAACGAGTTGTGCACCTTGGCCGGGAAATATATATGCGGTTTTTTCTGCCATCTTCTTCCCTGATAAAAATTAAAATTCAATTACGTTAGCACCCCAAGTCAATCCGCCGCCGAAGGCAACGAGCAGGATAACATCTCCTTTTTTAATTCTGCCCTGCTGCATACATTCATCGAGAGCGATTGGGATTGATGCCGCTGAAGTATTTCCGTACTTATCGATATTTATGAAAACATTTTCATCCGCAAGTTCGAGTCTTTTTGCTACAGACTCGATAATTCTTGCGTTCATCTGGTGCGGAATAAATAAATCAATATCTTTTATTGTCATTCCGCAATTTGTCATACAGTTTTCAACTGTTTCGATAATTCTGCGGACTGCCAACTGATAAACTTCCCTGCCATTAATTTTCATAAAGACAGATGATGGGTCTGCCAAAGGTTTGCTTACAGGATTTCTGCTGCCATAAGCCGGGCAATAAAGTGAAGTCCAGCCGGAGCCATCGGAACCTGAAGTGCTGTAGAATATACCTTTGGAGCCGTTTGCATTGCCCTTTTTTATAACGGCAGCGCCTGCGCCATCGCCAAAAAGTATACAGCTTTTTCTGTCTGTATAGTCTGTGATTTTGCTTAATGTTTCGGCGCCGATAACAAGCACGTTATCGTATTTGCCGCTGACGACAAAATGCTGCGCAATGCTTAAGCCGTAAACAAAACCGCTGCAAGCTGCTGAAATATCGAATGCCCAGGCGTTTTTCGCACCAAGCATATCCTGAACAAAACATGCCGTCGATGGAAAAACCATTTCAGGTGTGATTGTCGCGGTAACAATCATTTCGATATCTTCAGGAGATATTTTAGCCTTATCGATAGCTCTTTTTGCTGCTTCGGTAGCCAGCATAGCTGTCGATTGATTTTCATTCGCTATATGACGGACTTTGATCCCGGTTCTGGTTGTAATCCACTCATCGTTGGTTTCAACCATTTTTGTAAGGTCGTCATTCGTAAGCTGCTTTTCAGGTATAAAAGAGCCTGTACCTGCGATCACAGCCCTGAAAGCGGTATCAGATGTTTTGATATTGTTCATCGATGCCCTTAACGTTTGTTGTTGCGAGGTAATCTTTGATTTTTTCGTTTATCTGCATTTTATGATATTTACGAGCTGCGTTAATCGCGTTCTTTATAGTTCTTGCCTTGCTTGAGCCATGGCAGATAATCGATGTGCCGTTAACGCCTAGAAGAGGTGCACCGCCATATTCGTGATAATCATATTTCTGGTACAATTTCATCATCACGGGCCTGAACTTCAGAGCAAGAAGCATCGACTGATTCATCAGTTCGTGTTTGATAATCTTGAAAAGGCCGTCAACCAGACCTTCTGTAAGTTTCAAAACGACATTGCCGACAAAACCATCGCAAATCGCGACATCGCATTTGCCTTTGAAAATATCACGGCCTTCAATATTGCCGATGAAATTGATCTTAGGATCGCTTTTGATAAGCTCACGAGCTTTTTTAACTGTGTCGCTGCCCTTATTTTCTTCTTCACCAATACTCATAATGCCCACTCTTGGATTATCGATGCCCAAAACGTGCTTTGAGTACATCGAAGCCATGATAGCGTACTGATAGAAGTTAATTGGCTTGCAGGAAATATTTGCGCCGACATCGCACATCGTTACAGGCCCTTCGAAAGTCGGGAAAACAACCGCGATACCCGGCCTGTTAACGCCTTCGATGTTTCTCATCCTTAACTGGCTTGCCGCAACGCAGGCGCCGGTGTTGCCGGCTGAAATAACAGCGTCGACTTCGCCATCGGCTGCCATTTTATTCATAATGGAAATAGAACTGTTGCGTTTCTTGCGGAGAGCATCAACGGGCGGTTCATCCATCGTGATAATTTCTGGAGCATTGACAATCCTGATAATATCCGCGTATTTCTTGAGCTCTTTGGAACCAATTTTAGATTCGATAATTTCGGCAGGCCCAAGAAGGATTAGACTATCACCCTTCTCGATATATTGAGTCGATTCAATTACACCGGCAAGAATTTCGTCCGGTGCAAAATCGCCGCCCATGGCGTCAATTGCGATTCGCATTGGCTGCTAAGCCTCCTCTGTCTTCGCTACTTTAAGGCTGATCGTCGAATTAACATAACCGCAATTCGAGCAAGCTGCGTGCGGCAGTTTTGGGTTGCTGCACTTCTTGCAAACAGATAAGTTTATAGCTTTCAGAGCTTGATGACTTCTTCTTGTTCTTGTCCGTGTTTTACTGGTTTTTTTTGCCGGTAACATTTATATTTCTCCGGTTAAAGTTCTATTTCCTGATTTAGTAAAAAAAACAATCCCGCTAAAACGGGATTAGGGCGTGCAATCGCCATTTTTAGGCCTATTTGTGCCAAATTTCTTAAAATTTTCGCATATTAAATAGTTTAGTTTGATAATAATGTCAAGGACAATTTTCTTATATGTTAAAGTGATAACAGATGCTTTTTTATTTAATAATCAGCAAACTATATCACTTTTGTATTTTATTCCGGAAGTTCTTTATTATAATAACGCCCTTATTGCTTTTGTCCTTATTAATATAAATTTAACGTCTTTTATGATTCTGGGATTAAAATGGTAAATTTATTTATAAACACTTTAATTAAGATGTTCTTTCTGCTGACGCCCTTTTTCGTGATGTCTATAATGCTGTCTATAACGCGTTCACTTTCGGCCCATGCCCGCAAAGTCATAGCTATAAGAACCACTTTGGCAATATTAGTTATTGCTTTTGTATTATTTTATTTTGGAAATATCATATTCCACCTCTTAGGCATTACCTTGCAATCTTTTCAAATTGGTGCAGGAGCATTATTATTCCTTTCCGCGGTATCGCTTGTTCAGGCTCGTCAACAACCGGCGGTATCTGAAGCAGAAGATATTTCCGTAGTTCCACTGGCTATACCGATTACTATTGGGCCAGGTACTATTGGAACACTGCTCGTGATGGGTACAGAAATCAGCGGAACGGCTAAAATTGTCGCCAGTTCAGCTTTATTCGCCGCTATTATACTTGTTGGATTCGTCCTTTTGGGCGCTTCACAATTAGAAAGAATTTTGGGCACAAAGGGAATTTCAGTTCTTACAAAACTCACAGGCCTGGTGCTTTCGGCATTGGCGGCACAAATGATATTTACGGGCATAAATACGTTCGGCAAATAGAATTTAATATGGAAGATTTTATATTTAATTTTTTTGGAATTCCTGTTTTTGCGCTTTCTCTAATCTGAATTTGTATTTTTCAAATAATCTAAATGCATTTTCAGATACATCATTAAAAGATACATTGATTGTAATTATTTCTTCTACTTGGTTCTCAACCCACATATCAACTAAGTCTACTTTGAAGCCTGATGAGAGAAGCCAATCGAGCGTGCGGTACAATTCCTGTGTCGCATCTATTTCTTCCTTTTGCTCATTGCGCCAATCTTCAGGCGGATTAAAGTCATGAATAATATCATCAAACGCAAGATGACGAAATGTGCAACTGCATTCGGATTCCGAACCTACAAACCAATAATTTGGATAATCTAATATTTTTCTGCATAATTCCAAATCAGAGCCGTCAACTCGTTTAAATTTTACAATTCAGAATTTCTTCTGCTTAAATCTTCTGAACTATCTGTCGATAAAAACACACTGTAACACATAGTTAATTACCATGGTTTTTAATGATGTTATATAGCCATTCTCTTTCAGGCTCTGTTAAAGTTGGGCCGATTTCAATTCTCTCGGCTCCAATATCGAAGGTAAGTTTTTGATTATCGCCTGTATAATCAAGTTTGAGATTATTTATTTCGCCCGGTTTAAATTTATATAATTTATTCTTAAAGGTACTGAAAAATTTAGGTTTTTTCCTGTTTGATTTCTGATATGTCCAATCGCCGAAAGGATTTAATGCCTTTGTGCCTGTTTGGAATTCGATATTGTCATTTGATAAAATTAATTTTGAAGGTTTTAGCGGTTTTAAAATATTGCACAATGCGTAAATAACAGCGCATTCTCCAAATGCCCACCCCCCAAGCCAAAACAACAGAAATCCTCTGGCAAATAATGGCATTTGTTCGCCTGTAAATAATTCTTTTGCAGCCATAAATCCTCCAAAAGTCCATCCACCAAGCCAGAATATCATAAACAATGCAACCGGATATTGGATAATGCCTGTTTTACCATTCATCCAGGTTAATGTTGTGGAATGTATATCTCTGTAAGCCTTGATGCATGATCCTTGCAACGGTTCGATGTCCATAATTGTTCCCACATAAAATACGATAGTCTTTAAAATTCGAATCCCTGAGATTGCTTCGTCAATGAAACGATGACACATAAGATTATAATCAATTGACTCATAAACTCAACCAATTTTGTCCGATTGTCTATAAATATTGGGCAGAGTTTCTTTGATTTTCCTATTGAAAGATAAACAAAAATATATTATCTTTTGATGTTTATGGCAAGAAATCCTAGACAAGCTGCGCTTTATGAAGTGATAAACAGGTCTCGATTTAGAGACGCTCAACTGAAAGCGCTGGAAAGGATCGGCGCTAAGCCAAAGCTCAACAAGCCAACGCAAGCTCCTGCAAAGCAAGAAGTTACGCAGGAACCTGCAACACAAGAATCTGTTAATACTGAACCGGTTGTGCAGGAAAATGTGGAACTGGAAGCATTAAAAACAGAAGAAATTGTTGTTCAAGAGGCTGTAAAACCTGAACCGGAAGTAATTACTGAAGTAGTAACAGAGCCCGTTCTTGAGACAATTAAGCTCGAACCTATAAAAACGGAAGTTGTAAAAGAACCTCTTAACCCGCGAGTTAAAGCGGAAACCGTAGAAAAGGCAAAGCCGGAAGTTATATGGACGGCCAGGCCAAAACCTGTTCGAATTTATCCAGACAGGATCGAGTTATGCCTTTCATGGCAGATAGCAGGTTTGGCTGTATTGGCACTATCGGCGATTTTTTTAGTGTTTTTCAGATTGGGTCAAATGAAACCATCTGTTAAGCCTGTGGAAAATCAGCAGCCAACGGCTATACGAACAGACGATATTAAGCCGACTGCACCGGTTGTAGTTAAAACTACGCCTGTTGCTGTGGAAACGCAAACGCCGAAAATGGTTGAACCGATGGGTGAAAACGCCATCGTGATTACCAGCTACGATTTGCAGTCGCATTTGGAACCGGTGAAAGAATATTTCGCACAGTTCGGAATCGCGACGGAAATTTATAAGCCTGTTAGAGGTTCGCGGTATCTTCTGGTATCGCAGAACCGTTATGATACGATAGATAAGCCTGGAACTGAAGGCTTTGAAATGAAAAAGAAAATTATGTCTGTCGGGGCAAGTTATAGGCCGCCGGCCGGTTCGGGATTTGAACCTTTTGGTTCTAAACCATTCCAGGACCCGTATGCAATGAAAATAAAGTAATTTAATATTTAATCGGAGCTTGTTATGTCAATTGATCGTTCGCTTAAACTTAAAGGTGCTTTGGTAAGGCATCGTAATGTTCTTACACGTGCAGAGAGACTTAAACGTCTGAAAGAAGAAGAGAAATGGGAAGAAGGCAAGAGCGTGTTTGGCCTTGTAAAAGTTGGAAATAGAAAGATGGCAGTAAAGAAGAAAGAAGCCAAAGGCGCAGCCGCTGAAGGCGCAGAAGCCGCTCCAGCAGCAGGTGCAGCACCGGCAGGCAAAGCAGCAGCTCCAGCCGCTGGAAAAGCAGCACCAGCAGGTAAAGCCGCTCCAGCCGCTAAACCAGCAGGCGGTAAAAAATAATTCAAATTTGAACTTCAGATTTGAGATTTTAACATTAACAAATAACCAATAACCAGAGCATTGATTATTGGTTATTTTTATTACCAGGTGTTTCTATGAATAAATATCTTGCAGACAGGACAAACTTAATTGATGCCAGCGGTATAAGAAAAGTATTCAATCTTGCCGCGACAATGAAAGATCCTATTAATTTTTCGATAGGTCAGCCAGATTTTGATGTGCCGGAAGCTCTAAGAGAAGTCGCTATCGATGCTATAAGGCATGGCAAAAATAAATATACACAAACGGGAGGCGAACCAGTTCTGTGCGAGAAAGTAGCCGCTATGGTTACAAAAGATACAGGCTGGCAAGACCCTGCGATACTTTTCGCAAGCGGTGTCAGCGGCGGATTATTGCTTGCTATTATGGCACTCATAAATCCGGGCGATGAAGTAATTATCCCCGACCCATATTTCGTAATGTATAAACACCTTGTGAATCTTCTCGGCGGCAAATGCGTGTTTATCGATACATATCCTGATTTCAAACTGAATCCCGAAAAAATAGCCGAGAAAATCAATGATAAAACTAAACTCATTATTATCAACTCGCCCAATAATCCGACTGGTACAGTTTACAGCCGCGAAGAATTGAAAGCCGTTGCGGACATAGCAGCGAAAAGAGATACGCTTGTGCTATCGGACGAAATCTACGATAAATTCTGCTACGACAACGAATATACTAGTATGGCCTCGATATATCCGAATACGATACTTATGAAGGGTTTCAGCAAGAGCTACGCGATGACTGGCTGGCGTTTGGCTTATGCAGCCACACCATCGCATCTTAAGCCCATAATCGAAGAGATGACAAAGATCCAGCAGTATACTTTTGTCTGCGCACCATCTCCCTTCCAGCAGGCGGCAATAGCGGCTTTGGATTTCGATATCAGCGACCTAATCGACGGATACAAAACCAAACGTGATATTTATTACAACGGTATGAAAGATAAATTCGAACTGGTTAAACCGCAAGGCGCTTTTTATTCTTTCGTAAAAGCCCCAAACGGAAATGCTACGGAATTTGTCGAAAAGGCAATCAAGAATAACGTTCTGATTATTCCGGGAAATGTGTTCAGCCAAAAAGATACACATTTCAGACTCTGCTTTACAACAACAAACGATAAGCTGTTAAAAGGCACGGAAATTTTAAGCAAATTGGCTTAATACAGTTTTAATTTTGCCAAGTGATTTACTGCAAATTTCACGCGACGACTTTTGCCTTATGGTTAAAAAAACGCCGATTAAATTATTTGTGATCTATATCGTTTATCACATTCTCAAAAAAATCTATATACATATAAAAACAGCCAAGACACGTTAAAAAACGCATACTTGGCTGTTAATCAAGTAGCCCCAAGGGGATTTGAACCCCTGTCGCCGGGATGAAAACCCGGTGTCCTAGGCCGGGCTAGACGATAGGGCCACATCAGCTAAAACAGTATAACCTGTCTTAGCGAAAAAGCAAAATTATTCCACTTCGATAGCGCTAACAGGGCATTCGTCCACACAAACGCCGCAATCAACACATGTATCAGCATCTACCACGGCTTTGCCATCGTTCATCTTAATGGCTTCTGCTGGGCATGCATCTACACATGATTCGCAACCGGTGCATTTTTCTTCACTAACTTTAGCAGGCATATATAACCCTTTCTAAAACATAAAAATTTATAATTTCGTTTGAGGC
Organism: Planctomycetes bacterium GWF2_42_9; assembly: GCA_001825675.1. Lineage (GTDB taxonomy): Bacteria > Planctomycetota > Phycisphaerae > Sedimentisphaerales > UBA12454 > UBA12454. The sequence goes on from MHYA01000188.1 coordinate 17,377, forward strand.
GGAAATAATACTAAACTCATAAAAGTTTTACAACTAAAATTTCGCCTAAATTACATAAAAAAAATAATTCTTTGCTTTTTATAACCCCTGAATTCGTAAGGCTTAAGACATTACCGACAATAAAACTGATTATTTCGGCAAATATTTTTACATAAATAGCTGATTTTTGCTATTTAGCAGTGCTTAACTCCGCAGCCATTGCCTTAACCAGCTTATTCGTATCGTTGCTAACTACCCAAGTCAAAACCGTCTGGAAATTAGCCCCTTGTGTTTGAGCTAACGTATAAACAGCCATTAATCTTACCGGCCAGTTATTATTATCCAATTGCAGCGAAATACCGTCTACAAGCCTGTAATCGAGGCTTGAATTTTGTACCGCTTGCATTGCCTGAACCTTCAGCACCCAATCATTTTCATTCATACATTTTGCGATAGCACTTGTCAGAAGTCCCGGCTCACAATACAAAAACTTATATCGTTCAGTCATCGTGGCTAAATTCTGTTGTTCAGCAAGCAAGCCCGCGAATAACTGCACAGATTTAATTCTCTGCCCTTGTTTGCCGCCCTTCAACGCATCAAACCGCTGCTGCAAATATAAGGTATCCAATTCCAGTTTTCTTCGTTTTATAATTAGTTTTACAGGTTCGCTGCCGAATATGTTCTGAACATTTCCATTTTTTGCGACCTGCGGATCAAGATAAACCGTAACTTCCATATTCAAGTTTGCCTGCGGATGGCCGTCAAGTATAGGTTTCAATTTTCCTTCGGCCAACTTCAACGGCACAAATAACGCGCTGCCGGGCTTGATCACATACGATGGCCGAATGGTCTTCAAAATATAATTATCAAAGCGTCCTTTCAAATCTCCGCTCAAACGAACATCAACCCGAATGCCGCCTTTGATTATGCTATCGGGTGAAATAAGCAACGGCTCGGACGAATTATTTTGAATTGATAGCTGTGTATCCAAAGGCGTGCCATAAGAAAATGCTGTGCTCGAAGTCTTCAGGGCTACCGTTACCATTTTTTCAGGCGGCATAAATTCGCTGAAATAATTTTGGCCGTATTCGTTTGCCAAAACCGTCTCAAGAGCAACAGAATCAACAGGTGCAACATATTCCGACCCAAGTTTTTTAAGCATTTCTTTTGCTTTGTAAGCCTCGAATGTTGCCGGCGAAGATTCGATAGCGGACTTTAACAAAGCAATCGCATCACTGTCATTTTCGTTTATGTCATAAATTACAGCTTGAGCGATCGCCGCAGTTTGCGTCGTTGTCCCGATTTTTGAAAGCATTGGTTTTGCCAAATCGCTCTGGCCGTTCTGCACCAGCGCATAAGCCAAAAATGCCTGTGCCGTAACAGAATTATGATCAGCGTCATAAGCCTTCGTCGCCCACGTCAGAGCGTCTGCGTTGCTATCTTCAACAAAACTATAGAACCACGCATAATCCTGAAGTTGAGCTGCGTTTGCCGCCAATTGACCTGCAAGAATTTTTTGTGCGTTAGATTTAATCGTACTAAAAATCGCGTCAGCTTCTTTCGTATCGCCGCTTTGTTTTGCCGCGGCCGCCGAGACAGCTTCAACCATAACATCGAATACGCCATAACCGCGAACCTGCTGCAGCACTGTACTGCTTTGACGGTAATTACGCGTATTCATACTGTTCAACGCCAACGGCCTGTAATACTCCGCAGGATACGAACTCGCTGGATTCAAGTAATTATTAGCCTGTATGCAATATCTATATCCAGCCGATGCCGCCGAGAACAACCCAAGCGATTCAGCCAAACGTGAAAAATCATAAGCAGAATCGATATCCAGCGGATTAACCCGAACCGCCAAGCGAAAACTCTGAAGGTATGCGGTAGCGGAAAGAACCTGCTTATCGGTTGTGGAATATTGCGCAAGAGCGTTAAACGCCGACCTGTTATACAAATTGGTGGAAAAAGCATAAAAAAAGTATTTTTGAGCGTTATTTACATCCGCAGTTTCAGAACATAAAAATCCCATCTGCGTTGCGACTTCGGAAGCGAAAAATTCATTAGTTTTGCCGTATTTATCCAACAAAGTCTGCAAAAATATCTGCCTGTCCTCCCTGCTTTCCAGTTTTTCGAGCAGATACTTAACCCCTTTAAGAGCGACATCCAAATCAGCCGTTCTCCCGATATTCAGGTATTTTTCAAGTGCGACTTTGATTAATTCGGAATAATCGCCCTGCGGAAACTGCCAGGCAAGATTTATCATTTCAGGCGGAACATAATCTGCCCTGCTGTCCAGCAGCAAAGCGGCGTTAAACAAAATCATTGCCTCGTTCGCTTCTTTTATGCCGGCATTTGGAGCCGTATAAAGCTGATAACCGGATTGATAAAACGCTTCAGCGGCCAAAAGCGATGTCAAATCAGCCGCAACGGAAATCGAGGCTGTAAAAGAAATTATGAAAATTATTAATGCTGTTATTTTACCGTTCATACCTTCATCCTTTGAACAGACTATCCAAATAGTAATTAACTTCTCTTATATCGACAACTTTTGATATAAATCTTTATATATTAAGTGCTTAATTTACTTTCCCTGCCCTGCGACTGCAAGAACAAATGCAAAAACTTTAACAGCCCCAGCCTCTTTCAAAACTTTTGCGCATTCGTTCAAAGTCGCTCCAGTTGTCTTTACATCATCGATCAAACAGATTTTTTTGCCTGAAAATGTGTGATTATGACGTACCGCGAAAGCATTCAGAAGGTTTTTTTTTCTTTCCGCGATCGTTACCGCCGTTTGCGTTTTTGTCCTGCGGGTTCTTACAAGGTCGTTGTTGATTTTTGCGTTAGGGAAATTTAATTTTTTTGCGATCAGATGTGATTGATTGAAGCCGCGATGAAATTCTCTCGTCCAGTGCATCGGCACTGGCACAAAATAGTCAATTTCACCAACAAATGAACTTCTTGATAACGCCTTTTGAGTAAAATCAGACAGCGTCGGCAACAAGGCGGTTTTGTCTGCAAGTTTAAATTGCAAAATAAGATTTCGCAATGGCTCTTTATAAATACCGGCACAAGAAATTGCGTCGAAATGATATTCTTCATCCTCGCACTTTGGGCAGTTGGTTTGCCATTGTTCGAACTCACCTATTTCTCTGCCGCATCTTTTGCAATATGAATCCACAATGCACATCCCTAATTTTGACGTACATTCGCCGCAAAAATATTCGTCTTCGTGGGAAATGATCGCATTACAGCATCGGCAATAATTATGCCAGATGACCTGTTCGATGTGTTTTAGGAAACGTCTTGTCGCCTGTAATATCTTCTTCACAGCGGTTCATTATAAAAACATAGGCCGAAAAATAAAGAAACTTTTATTTACTCAAAATCCCGATGCAGAATTCTGGCCATCTTCCCAAGGTAGTCTTCTCTGTCTTCTTAGCTTCAACATGCCCGTCGCCATAAAGCTGATTTGCCCTTAAATC
>MHYA01000188.1:20853-54993 GCA_001825675.1 Planctomycetes bacterium GWF2_42_9
ACAAATTGTTTGCTGTATTCGATGTAATGCCATTCCTCGACCATAGGATTTGTAGGGCTTGCAGGCGATTGAAACGTATTAACCTGTGCGCTATCAGCGAACACTATTACATTATGCGGAACCTTAACCTGTTTATCAAAATTAATGACAAAAGGTGTCAGTCCTCTCCTATCCAAACTCAATTCCGCGTTAATACCATAAGTCATCCATTTGGTGTTATATTTTGGTTTATATCTGCTGCTGCCGTATGGAAACGAAGGACATATCTCAACCGAATCATATTTTATATAAGGATACAACTTCGCTTGTTTCCTGAACAATGGCCTCTTGCCTTCCATCATAGTAGACGCAATCCCCGGCTCAAATCCGTAATACCACAATGTTCCCCACTGCCCACTTTCATCTTTGACGTAAGATGCCTGCATAAAAACATTTCGTTTATTATCCTCAAGATACATATCGAACGCTATTGATAATTGTTTGAGATTCGAAGTACATATAACTTTTTTAGCCTGCCTTCTTGCCGAATTTAAAGCAGGAACAAGTATTGCCAGCATGATCGCTATGATCGAAATCACTACCAGCAGTTCAACAAGCGTGAATCCTCTAGTTTTCCGATTATTCATTATCAATCCTTTTTATACCAAGCCGCTTCATTTCGCCAGTGATTAGCAAAAATTCTAAAATCCTGAAAATCAATAAAACCGCTATCATTAATATCACCTTTAAGATACGTACCATCGCAAAGATAATCTTCCTGCATCAGGTACAGATCATTAAAATCGACTATGCCGTCACCATCCAAATCCGCCGACCAGAATTCGGCAGCCGTCATATTAAAACTATAAAGAGTGTAAGGCCCATAAACATAAGTATTCTGGTCTAGCTCGCTTTTACCGTAATATATCGTACCGCTTTTTATATCTTCTGTGATTCCGGCAAATTTAAAATTCGGCAAAGGAAAACCGTGGGGATTTGCATATATATTCCCATCGATTGATGTTACTGTATAGTTGTTTGGATCAGATGTCGGCACAATTTTTGCGATTCCAACATAACTTCCCATATAAATATTATAGTCGGCATCAATTACTATCGAATCCGAACCTGCCAGCAGAGCGTTATTGACAATAAGTTTTGCAGCAACTATAAAACTATTATCCTCAGCAAAACTGTCAAGCTGTCCTCTGGAAATTCTATATATATCTACATAACCAAGCCCGCGGCCGTCAAACACCGGCTTAAAATCTGCCACATAAAGATTATCAGCATAATCAAATGCGATCGCACCGGAGTTCTTAGATGATACTTGCGTAACCTGCGTTTCACTTCCATTGCCGCTCATATCCAGCATAAAAATTGTATTGTTAACAGGACCTACTCCGTTGCTGAAAAGTTGATTGTCCCGATACCTCGAAGCTGTAGAATAATAATTGCGGTTCAAAACTGTTTTTTCAGCGGCAATGCTGTTTAGCATTTCAACGTAAACCGCTTTTTGTGATTCTCCTGTCGGCAAAAATACATTATTACTATCGCTTAAAAACGAAAAATCTGCAGGGTCCCACGTACTGGTTGTTGAATAGCCTGCATTCGCAAAAACAACATTAAAACTATCGCTCACATTCGAATAGTAGTAAATGTCTTTGCCGTTAAAAGCATAAAGCAGGCCGTCAGCTTCACAAAAATCTATTCGCGTAAACCCTTTGCTGTTTACGGTCCCTGCCGTTGCAGGTATTTCCGCTGCCGCCAGTTTGCCGACAGCAGCGGAAAGAAAAATCAAAATTAAATAAAAATATTTCATTTATTTCTTACGTAAAAAACAAACCCCGGCCAGCAGCATCAACACCGTAGCCGGTTCGGGAATAACATCCGCAAAACCTACTACATCCGCAAGTCCGCTGTCCCCTGGAATATCAGTAACGCGAACATACATGATCCAATCAAGCGAAACACCTATCGCATTGCTGATATCCACCTGCGTTCCGCCGCATCCTCCTGCATAATCAGCCTCTACATCGTTAGGCATTCTGCCCATATATGAAATACCGGGCGGTGTAGCATGAACAAAATTGCCAGCCGATGCTGTGTAAGGATATAAGGCGTCAGCATAAGTATTCGCAATCTCATAAAAAGCTATCCCATCCTGACTGACTTCAATTTTCGCGGGTTCAAAATAAGCATACACGATACTGCCGTCGCCCTCCCAATCAGTCGCGAAAAATGCGTTTCCAAAAATCAAGAAATCTATTCCATATTCAACATCTTCAGGATTATTAAGAACCTTGTGGTCGAATGCAATTGTTATAGAACCGCCATTACCAAGACTTAATACTTCTGATGCTTCCCAAGGTGCAGCTGCTATAGAAACAGGCCATGCATAACCATCCGACACAGGCGGAGCACCAAGCACAACATCAGGATTGTTATATCCAACATCTGCCCCAATACCCTGGGTAAATGAAATTATTGAACTTGCGTATGGCGATGCATTCAACATTGAACAATATGCTAAAATAATATTTACAATTACTAAACTGCGTTTCATTTTCTTCTACTCCAAAAACAAGGTTAAATTAATCAAAACGATATCCACATTGGGTCTGTTGCGGCCGATTGTTAGCCCCCTGATTTATTCAGGGGGTTTGTATCGACCGCCAGGCAGACCTCAAAAGCATTAAGCTTTGTGGAATTGGACAAAACTAAATTTCAGCCATAAAGTCCAAAAGAAATAAATATTTTTATCTCTGTGAGCTCTGTGTCCTCTGTGGCTAAAAACAAAAAAAGCCGCCGTTCCCGACAAAAGGAACGGCGGCTTATAATCCAAAACAAAAATGCTGCGATAAACGCAACATATTCGTCGGTGTTCCTTACGCGAGAACTCTCAACAAATTTTCGATTTCAGCAAGGTTTTCTGACTTGCGTTTTCACAAAGAACCCTTCCCGTTCTGAAATTTCGAATTTGAGATTAAAATTTTCAAAACAGTGGTACGACTTCTTTGGTCATCAAACGCTTACAGCGGCGCGACCGTTACGGCTTTTAACCGTATTCCCTTTACCAAAATCAATATTTTCTTTTTAAAAGAACAGGCGTAGTTTACTCTGCGCCTTTATATCTGTAAACAAAAATCTTATTTTAGCACAAAAATTACAATCAACAGCGCGATAATCGCAAACGTGCAAACTCCCATTGCAGTTATAAAAACCCACATAAACCGCTTATGCTGGGTATTTAGAATGTATTTCAGATACCTGTCGCTGGCGGAGAATGTTTTGCCCATCTGCTCAATACTTCCAGCCTGCTCGGCGACATTATCCTTCAATTTATCAGTGATCGTGTTAAATTTCCGCATCCCCTCAACGATTTGATTATCAACCGCGGCCGAGGCAGCAATCTGTCCTGCCATTTCCTTTATCGCGGCCGTTTGCGTTTCGGATGCCGCCGGTATTTTCGCGATCGTCTCGGCAAACTGCTGATTTTTTAATGCCTGCGTCTTCAACTGCTCAATAAGCGACTCCACAACCATTTTCTGATTTTTCATACCCTCTGGTAAGTTCTGAAGAAGCTGGGGAATTTCATCAATCCGTTGCATCAACTTTGCATTTTGCGCAACGTGCCTGTCGAGATTTTCATTAATAGATCCCAGTTTTTGAACAAGCTGCTCAAAAGAATTCTGGATCATTTGAAGTGCTTCTGTTCGTTCAGGTAAATCTGTTCTGCGCGGAAGCGGAATGATGTTGTGAAAATTTTTGGGCAATTCTGTGGTTTCCGGCCCCTGCAAATGCTCATATACATTACCTTTTTTCTTTGCAGAAAACCATTTTGTCGTTCTTGTTATCAGCTCTTTGATTGCCATAACTTTTCCCTGTCGCGGTTGCAATACTATACATAAACTGTTAATCCGTTACGATATATAATGTGCCCAAAGTCCTATAAAAGCAAGAAAAATCCTTACAATCATCCCTATTCGTCTTAATTTTTAGATATTTGGTCTATTGTATTTAAACATAATGCTTATTGAGAAAATCGACTGCTTTAGAGAATATACTTTGTGGTTCATTTGGAAAGGTTTTACGATGAAAGCTCTTGTTTACCATGGCGTTCACGATGTCCGTATCGATGAAGTTCCACACCCAGAGATTAAAGACCCGACCGATGCCATAATCAAGGTTACACTTACCGCCATTTGCGGTTCTGATCTGCATATGTATGATGGCTATATCCCAATGATGAAAAAAGGTGATATTCTCGGCCATGAATTTATGGGCACAGTAGTGGAAACAGGCGCTGAAGTTAAAAAACTAAAAATCGGCGACAAAGTTGTTGTACCATTTCCCATCGCTTGCGGACATTGTTTTTACTGCAAAAATGGAATGTTCTCGCTTTGCGATAATAGTAACCCCAACAAAAAGGATGCTGAAAAATTTTATGGTTATACCGCTGCGGGCATTTATGGATATTCTCATTTATTTGGGGGTTTCCCCGGCGGTCAGGCCGAATACGCGCGCGTTCCCTATGCTGATGTCGACACATTTAAAGTACCAAACGAAATCCCTGATGAAAAAGTTTTATTTCTGTCCGATATTTATCCGACCGGCTATATGGCCGCTGATTTTTGCCAAATCCAACCAAATCAGACTATTGCAGTTTGGGGCTGCGGACCAGTTGGCCAATTCGCCATACGCAGTTGTCTTATGCTTGGAGCAGAGCGTGTGATAGCTATTGACAGATTCCCCGAACGTCTGCAAATGGCAAAAGCTGCCGGACCCAACGTGGAAGTCATCAACTATCTTAAAATTAAACACATAACGCAGAATTTGAGAGAAATGACTAACGGCCAAGGCCCGGATGCCTGCATCGATGCTGTCGGTCTTGAAGCACACGGAAAAGGGATTTCAGCAAAATATGATAAAGTAAAGCAAACGATCAAACTACAAACAGATCGTCCCACCGTCCTTCGAGAGACAATACAAGCATGTCGAAAAGGTGGAATCGTCTCGATAGTCGGCGTTTATGGCGGATTTATAGATAAAATGCCTATAGGCTCTGCTTTTAATAAAGGATTGATTCTAAGAATGGGCCAGACACCGGTACAGAAATATATTGAGCGTCTCTTTGAAACGATTGTTAATGGTAAAATCGATCCTTCTTTTGTAATCACGCACAGATTGCATCTCGAAGATGCACCGCGTGCTTACGGCATTTTCAAAAATAAAGAAGATAACTGCATCAAAGTCGTACTCAAACCCTGGCAATAAAAATCTTTACTAGTTGGCAGTGATTATATTATAATCGCAGCTATGAAACTGATTACATTCAAAAACAACAACGTATGCTCTTTTGGTGCTCTAACTGAAAAAGGCATTATTGATTTAAGCGGCGGTTTTGAAAGCATTATCGAAATCATTACCAATTACCCGCAAAATCTCGAAAAAGCAAAAACACTAATCAATAAAAGCTCCATCTTCATTAACCCTTCTTCGGTTGAACTTTTAGCACCAATATTAAAACCTGGAAAAATCCTCGCTCTTGCCGGCAATTATGCCAAACACATTATTGAAGCAGGTCTGAAACTCGGCCTGACTGCTTCACCCCGGCAAACGACTGTTCCGAGGCCATTCATCAAACCGGCAACCGTTATAAATCATCCCAACGCAATCATCCCCTGGCCGTCATACAGTCGTGAAATAGATTACGAACTTGAACTTGCGATCGTCATTGGCAAAACCGCAAAATGCGTCAGTCCGCAGGATGCGAAAAATTGTATCGCAGGCTACACAATCGCAAACGATGTCTCTGCTCGCAGCGTTACTTTTAAACAAGGCCGCGAAAAAAGACCCTGGGATGAATTTTATGATTGGCTCAACGGCAAATGGGCTGATGGTTTTCTGCCGCTTGGCCCCTGCATTGTTACCGCCGATGAATTTGCCGACCCGCAAAATTTACAAATGACTCTCAAGGTAAATGGTGAAATCCGCCAAAACGCGAACACTTCGGATATGATTTACAACGTCTATGATATCGTATCGTTCTTAAGCAATATGATGACGCTTGAGCCAGGCGATATTATCGCGACAGGCACTCCCGAAGGCGTCGGAATGGCAACAAGCAACTACCTCAACGCCGGCGACAAAATCGAATGTTACATTGAAAAAATCGGAACGCTGACAAACACACTCGGCTCCAAACCTGAAAATTTCTATGAACCATTGGCGAAATAAAGAAGGCCGCGATATTAAACGCGGCCGTTCCATAATTTTAATTTTTTATATTTTATTTTTGATTTTCGTTATGCTGATTTCTGATCAACGAATCCTTCCAGTCTTCTGCTTCTGACCGGATGCTGAAGTTTGCGAATAGCTTTCGCTTCAACCTGACGAACACGTTCACGTGTAACTTTGAAAATTCTGCCGACTTCTTCGAGCGTGTACGTATAACCATCGCCCAGACCGTAACGCAATTTAATGATTTCGCGTTCACGATAAGTCAGCGTCTTCAAAATCTCATCGATCCTGTCCTTCAGCATCTCGTGCGTTGCCGATTGCACGGGCGATTCTGCCGATTCGTCCTCAATGAAATCGCCGAAATAGCTGTCTTCGCTTTCACCGATCGGCCTGTCAAGACTTATCGGGTGTTTTGAGATTTTCAGAACGCGTCTTGCTTCCGAAACGCTCAACTGTGTTTCAGCGGCAATTTCTTCGATCGTAGGTTCACGTCCAAGTTTCTGCAAGAGTTCCTTACTTACAATTCTCAATCTGCTCATCGTCTCAATCATATGAACAGGTATTCTGATTGTACGTGCATGGTCAGCGATCGCTCTTGTGATAGCCTGGCGAATCCACCACGTCGCATAAGTACTGAATTTATAGCCTCTGCGGTATTCATATTTATCAACCGCACGCATCAGGCCGGTATTGCCTTCCTGAATAATATCAAGGAAACTCAAACCGCGATTGCGGTATTTCTTCGCGATCGAAACAACCAATCTCAGGTTACCGCTGGAAAGCTGCCGTTTCGCAAGTTCATATTGCGAGAAAACCGCCCGCACAGCCTTTAGTCTTCGCTCAAGCTGCTCCGGCGTTTCAAGCACCATTTCCTCCATCCCGGCAAATTCCTGCTTCATCGCGTCAATATCTTCCTGCACGTAATCAGCGTTCGGCCCTGCCGTGATGTATTGATTAAGCTGACGCATTTTTGAAAGAATGCCTTCCAGCTTTTTCATCAAAGGCTGAATCCTGCTTGTTCGCAAGCTCAATTCCTCAAGCAGACTCGCAACTTTTGCGCGGTTGAATTTAAGCTGCTTATATACCTTTTTCTTTTCAGTCTCGTTCTGTGTACCCAGAAAATCGCTGAAAAGTTTTGTATTTTTCTCAAGCAATTTATTTACAGTTTTCAAATTCTCCGGCAGTCTGCTGCGTACAACCGAACGAATAAGATTTTCCGATGTACTCATTTTCATCGTTCGATCGAAAGGCAAAGCGCCCTCGCTTACCTGCTGAAGTATTTCGATCGCCGCTATTGCGCAATAATCGCTTTCGAGCACTTTTCTGCGGAATGCCATTCTTGTAAGTTCAATTTTACGTGCAAGTGAAATTTCCTGCTCACGTGTCAGCAGCGGTATTTCGCCCATTTGCGTAAGATACATTCTTACAGGGTCATCGATTCTGCCTGTATCTATCAGTTCGTTTTCGAGCAGAGTATCTTCTGTATCCTCTGCCGCTTCAGCTTCTTCATCGACAAACACTTCGTCATCGACTTCGAATTCCTCTTCATCGTCTTGTTTTTCTATTTCCGCTTCATCGAGCAGCGAAATGCCCATTTCATCGAGCGTCATAATCAAATTCTCAAGCCTTGCCGGAGAAATAGATTCATCAGGAAGCTCATTATTCATTTCTTCATAAGTGATGTAGCCCTTTTTCTTGGCTTTTTCAATGATGAGCTTGATTTTATCCTCAATAGTTTTTTGAGTCGCCTCCGGGGTTGCAGGCGTTTGACCATCTTTGCTTTCCTGCTGCTCAGACTGTTTCATCGCAGCTTCAGCGGCTGCCAAAGCCTCGATATTCTTCTCGGCTTGTTTCATCTTCGCTTTGCGATCTTTGTCTTTATCTTTTTCTTTGTCTTTCAAATTCTTGCTGTCTGCTTTTTTCTTTGTCACTTCTGTTTCCTGAATAATAGTAGAAAAACTCTCGGCCGCGGCCGATTCCGTATTTTTTATTTTAATTCATCGTGCCTTAGTGGCTTAGACGATTAAGTTGTCAGCATTCCCGGATTTCGCCTGTCCGGCCGGGCTTTTATCGAGGAAATTCTTTGAAGAATATCATCATCTTTAGTTTTAGTATAATTTGAATCCTGTTTTCGTTTATATTCCATTAAAGCATCGAGTGCACCGTTAAAACGTCTTCGCAGCGTGTCCATATCCTGACCATTACCGCTCAATCTTACCAAAAGGCCTGCCAAATCCTGCGATTCCGTTTTTGCGAGCATACCAGCAAGTGAAAATTCTACGTTTTCAGCTATGCTTTGTTCAATAATCGACCACGCCTCACGCAATAATGGAACATCAAAGTCGCCAACCTTTACCTTTTTGGCTGCCGATTCGAAAAGCCTTGGCTCATTTAAAATAGTTTCGATAATTTCTTCCTGTGCCTTTGCTCCGAACCCTGCCAACTCACGGCTTGATACCATCGAGTTTTCAACTGTATTGACAATAGCCTGTCTGCTTTGTCCGCGTCTGCCAAGTTCTTTTCTTATATCATCGGCGGGTATTTCCAGCGTTTTGCTTATCCTGTTCACTATAAGACCAAACGTAATCGCGTCCAGCGTTCCGCCTTTTGATGCCATCGCGACAGAACGCAAAAATTCTTCCGTCGCAGCTTTCCTATCGGATATATTTTCGCTCTTGCCGAATTTATCCGTCAGCCTGTCCCAGCGATATTTCATAACATCTGTCGCATTAACCATCAGATTTTTAAACGCCTCACCGCCTGCCGCATAAACAAAATCGCACGGATCTTTTCCCTGCGGAACTGACGTAACTTTAATATCGATGCTTTCAGCCAAGCAAATTTCAAGTGCCCTTTCAGATGCCGCCGCACCTGCAACATCACTATCGAAAATCAGTACAATATTTTTCGCGTAACGTCTCAAAAGTTTTGCATGACCTGCTGTAAAACTTGTGCCAAGCGTCGCGACCACATTTTTGCATCCAGCCTGATGCGTCATTATAACATCAGTATAGCCTTCAACGACCGCTACCATTCCGCTTGTAACAATTTCGTGCCTGGCCTTATCTAGCCCATACACGCAATTACTCTTATCGAAAATGACCGACGTCGGCGAGTTCATATATTTCGCAGGATCATCGCCGAGCGTTCTTCCGCCAAAACCAACCACCCTGCTGGCTGCATCAATTATCGGAATCATCAGCCGATTGCGGAATTTATCATAGTTCTTGCCCTGCTCATTTGAGACGATCAAACCAGCCGCAAGCATCAGCTTATCAGGAATATTTCTTTTCCTTGCCGCCGATAAAAAATCATCCCATCTGTCAAGTGCGTATCCGAAACCATATTCTTCCGAAGTAGCATCTGTAAGATGCCTGCTTTTAACATACTCTCTGCATTTTTCGCCGATTTCGCTATCGAGCAGATTCTTTCGCCAGAACTTCATCGCCCAGCGGTTTACTTTTTCGACATCCGCCGCATCAATACCGCTCGGCTCATTTGCGCCTTTAGCTCTGGCAAAATCTAATTTGATGCCTGCCCGTTCAGCGAGTCTTTCAACCGCCCGCATGAAAGTCAAACCTTCACGCATCTGAATGAATTTGATAACATCTCCGCCGGCACTGCACGCATAACATTTGAAGATTTGCTTGTCAGCACTGACATTCAAACTCGGCTTGTGGTCGTCGTGAAACGGACATAATCCAGTCATTTCCCTGCCCTTGCGGGTGAGTTTGACATGCTCTGAAATGACATCTATTATATCATTAGCCTGTTGTACTCTGGTAATTTGGCTATGCTCAAGTTTCATTAAATACTGTCAATCCTTGATATAAATATTATCCCGATAGGGGTTTAGGCAAAAAAATAAAAGACACTTAGTATAGGTACTTATGATGCCTAAAGTCAAATTAGCACCGAAAACCTGCTTTTTAATACTGAAAATAGCGGTTTGTAATTAATACGTCAATTGGTTTAACAGTAAAACTTACCTAGTTATCGAAACAAATACAATTTAAAATAATATAGAAAGATAAAAAATAGAGTATTGATTTGACAAATTATGCGAGCCGAAATAACTTGCCCTTATATTTAGGAATTTTTATGCTCAAAACTCCATTTACGTCTCTTTTAATACTGTTTACGTTCGGTTCGTTTGTACACGCAGCAGGTACTTCCGCTGCCGAGGAAATGTTCGCTGCATATAATAAAGTCTTCTGGGATGCTAATTCGTCTCAATTCCGTGAAAAATCAGACAGCCCAAAGATAGAGAGTAATTTTTGGATGGCTGCTGAAGAGCTGGAAATGCTCGAAGATGTTTACGAATACGGCAAAGATCCCAATGTTTTGAAACAGTGCATTGCCTATTACAATGGCTTCACTGATCCAAACCGATTTGGAACAGATTGGCTGTCGGTAGAACCCGGCGGTCATTTCAACGACGATATGATATGGATCACTATCGCTACCATGCGATTGTATCAGTTCACCGGCGAAACAAAATATAAAGAGCAGGCCAAAAAAACTTTTGACGCTGTCTGGCAGCGAGGATGGGACGAAGTTCTCGGCGGCGGTATTCACTGGAACCGTGATAAAGGCGGAAAAACTTCCTGTGTAAATTTCCCCGCGGGTATAGCCGCTGTTATGCTCTGTGATGCTTTCAAAGATGAAGCATACCTTGACAAAGCCAAACAGTTATATTTCTGGGCACAGAATAATCTTGTCAATAAATCCAAAGGGATTGTCTGGGATAATAAAAGTAACAACGGTGAAATCGGCAAAGTCTGCCTTACCTATAATCAAGGCACATATATCGGCCTGGCACATCTGCTCTACAAAAGAACTAATGACGTTTCGTATTATAACGATGCCAACTGCGCAATGACTTACGCAAAGCGTAAGTTCTGCCATCCCAACACAAATATTCTTCAAAACGAAGACTGGTGCAGCGACTCTATGGGATTTAAAGGCATATTCATCAGGTACGCATCGAAATTCGCTCGTGAAAATAAATTAAACGTATATACCGATTGGCTGCGTGAAAACGCTAAAACCGTTTACGCAAACAAAAGAGCTGATGGTTTGACATATACGAATTTCAATTTTAAATGCCCGGAAGGTTCAATCCCAGCCTGGGCCGCAACTCCAGGCGTAATTATTATGCAGACAAATTATGAAAATTAATTTTTAGTCTGAAAATTATCATTTTCAGAACTGCACAGCAAGAATAGTACTGCAAGTATTTGTAAGTTTGAGCATTTAGTAAATTGCGCTTGAATTGTTTTTTTAAGCCACACATACAACTTATAGCCACTAAGACACTAAGGCACTAAAAACTATATATATTATTTGAACCACGAATTAACGCGAATAAACACTAATTATAAATTAAAGACAATACGAGATTCTTCACTACGCTACGGCTCCGTTCAGAATGACAGGGGTGCGCATACATAAAATTTTTTGAAATATTGCGCAGGTTTGGGCTAATAGGTGAGAACAACAATATTTATTGCCTTAATAAAGCGCAATTAAATTTTGGTCAGTAAAAAACACACCCTAATATTTTAAAAATGCTACATATAGATTTAAAATGCTACATAGGTTTTCAATATGCTACTTCAAAATAGGTTTCAGAGGATAGTTGATAGTGGTTAGTTGCGGAAATTTACAAGAGAGTGGAAAAAAGCGAATTTCGGTGGAATTTTTAGGCAAAATCAGAAAAAAACATAAGATTCGGGGTAAAATCAGAAAAATTCAGAGAGCCTGATAGCGCAGATTTTATCCCCTCCATTTTTTTCTTTCGAGGTAGAAAAAAACAAAAATTCGGGGATCTCCGCTTCGCTACGACACCAACAAAAGAAGTCAGTAGCGGATAGTTCATACTAAAAGAATTGCCAGCTCTACTTAATTACCTCTATGTTATTGCATGATGAAATTTAACAATTCTTCACATCCTTTATTAGCATCATCATGCTCTTCTGAAGAAATCATTTCAATTCCCCAATTTTTAAATATTTTCTCCTGTATCGGATTGGGGCGATTTGAAAAGAAATAAGAAGATGGCCTACCATTATCAGATTCCCATATTTTAGTAAGTTTGTAAAATAACAATCTAATATTGATGTCAGATAAACTGTATCCAATAAAAAAAACAGATTTGCCAAGAATATCCGACCGCAGTTTAATATCTAAAGGATCCTCAAAATCGAGGCGACGAAAATAACTACTTTCATCAAGAACAATAGATTGGTCATCATCAAAATCACCATGAAATTTTATTATCTGTGTTATACCATCATTTTGATTTAACAAATCGCTTACTTTTGCAATTTTTGTATAATTAACCTTATAATGTTCAAATGCCTTTTCAATCCATCTGTCATAATTTGTGGTATAAATAATTGGAAATTTTCCGTTAGCAATGAGTTCATGAACTTTTGATTTCTTCATTTCCTCTTCTATTTTAGCTGTATGCCAATTTATGTCCATCCAACTACGTAACCCTCCAAGTTTAGTTTTTGTCAATTTATAATATTCTGCTAAAGCTAATGGGCTTCCGTATGTTTTAAAAACATCGGGATCAAAATCTAATTGTTTTGCAATTTCACTAATAAGCTGTTTCCATGTTGGTAATCCCAAGTTCGAAGAAATTCCTGAACCTACAAATAAAATAAGCGCTTTTCGTCTATAAGCATCTTTTAATAAATTCTTCATTTTGAACTCCGAGTTAAATATTTACAAAAATTTTCAATTGCTTTCTTACGCATTGATATATCATTTTTCAAACAACCCATCTCTGCGAAAGTTTTTTTGTGGCCTTCTGGAATAAATACACAATCCCATTGAAAATCTCTATTACCTTTAGGTGTATCTGGAACGTTCCCCCCTATTTTTCCTTCAAAGAAATGGATTTTCTGTGAATCACAATAACCAATTACTGTTTTTGCAATTAAAAAAGCATCGCCTAAAGAGCAGACAATTTTAGCGAAAGTATCTGCTCCTAATTTATCCCAGAAAATCTGCGTTAATCCACCAGGAAAATCATTCAAGCTTCTTATATACAATCCGGTATGTTCTACAAAAACTTCTTTACCGATTATATCAAAAGCTTTTAAAACCTTGTCTTTAACTAATTTTTTTACATCATCTGTTTGAATTTCATCAATTTTAAGATTTATAGGAATAACTTCTATATTGCTTCGTTCCAAAATCTGCTTAACTTCAACGATTTTGTATTGATTATTTGAAACAAAACGAATTTTTTTCACTGTAGTCCCTTTATAAAAGTATATTTTTTTTGTTTATCAAACATATTTTCAATTTGTGAACTATCATTAACAGCATTAATAAATAGTTTATAATCTTCACTTAAAGATGCGTCATGAAATCCTGGATTATCAGAGCAAATGACAAATGGAACGTTATTTTTTATGAAATCAGAAACAGGATGCTTGTTTAGAGATTTTACGGCCCCAGTCAAATAATTGCTGATTGGACAAACTTCTATACAAATATCTTTTTCTTTCAAAAGCTGCATAACTTCTTTGCTTTTTGATGCAGCAGTTCCATGGCCAATACGATCTGCTCCATAGTTAATAATAGCATCTCTAATATTATTCGGGTTTCCTGTTTCACCTGCATGTATTGTTATTTTTAAGTTATATTTTTCTTTTGTTACTCTAAATAGTTTAGCTAATTCTTTAGGACACTGATAATCCTCGTCTCCTGCTAAATCAATCCCTACTATGGATTTCGGACATCCTAATGCTTCATACGCTTTCAATAGAGCTTTAAAATTATCAATACAATAATCACCTCTAGATACGGTTGGGATAAAACCTGCTTTAATACCGTATTTTTCTGAAAAAACATCTAAGTATTCCAAAAGCCAACGCAAAGCTTCAGTAACTGTTATGTCGTTTAATAATGATATATATATTACACTGTTTCTAATTTCTGCGAAACGAACATTATCTTTCTTCAAATTTATAAACGCATCTTCCATCATAAGTTTGAGACTAGATCGATGATTTGGAACCAACCGAAAAACATCCCAAATGCGAATATATTCTTGTAACGATTTGTATGGTTTTGTTTTTTCTAAATATGGATTTATATCAATAGTTTCTGAATAGAAAGATTTCTCTTTATGCAATATATCTTGCATCATTGCTTTCGAAATCAAACCATTTAAATGGACATGTAAATCTCCTTTTGGTAAAAATTCTACACATAACTCCTTTTTGCTGTCGTTCTCCTTGCTGTTCATTGGCAAAATATCCTGATTTAAAGATTCCACAAAAACTCTTCATTTCAATTCTATCCATTTTTATTCCACATTCAATAAAATTCCTTTAAAGCATCTAAATTGGACGTTGGATGTTCAGAGTTCGATGTTGGACGTGAGAATTCGGCGGAAAAATGGACATATCAGACAAATTGGACGTGGCGGACAATATGGATTCAACCAAAAGGGTTTAATTCCCTTTTAAGTCTCAAATAAGAATTTTTGGGATTTTGTCCCATATAAGTCGCGGTTTTAAGGCCGCAACGGCGATTTTTAAAATTTTTTAAATTTGTTCGGTTTTTGTTAGGGTAACTCCAAACGTTTTGCCGATAAAAATTCTGATAAGACTTTAAAAAGTAAAAAGAAGAATCAAAGAAGACAAGGATGTGAAAAATGGACGAAAGAAACAGTTTCAGCAGGATGCCGCTTTGCCGATTCGGACCCGGCGGCTCGTACGTAAATGATTGGCCGGCAAGAGTATCCAAAACATCAAGCAAACCAATCGGTTCTGTTCTCGATGCAATATCAAAAATGCTGGATACAGTCATCAATGAGGAATTAATGCAGAATTCCACATTAGAAAAAATTAACACTGCAATACAGAACGCTCAATTAACTGATCTCACGGAGGACGAAATTGAGTACTATAAATCAAATGACAATAACGCCCAGACAGTTTCAGGTTCTGAAACTGGTGGACAACTCACGGCAGAACCGATGCTATTCGATAACTATGCAGGAGTTGGCCAACATTCTGGGAACAAGCAGAACAACAGTATTCGAACACATCGCAGGATTAAAAGAAAAAGGACTGCTTTCAGCCGCACCTGGCAAGGCACGCTCTTTGAACCTTACGTCCAAAGCGTTAAAGTTGCTTAAAGAATCGGCAGTCGAAGATTCCGCATCGGCTGAATCAAACGACGGCATTCCCCTGCTTGGCAGAATTGCCGCCGGTTCGCCTATCGAAGCAATCGAAAACGCAGAACGAATTTCGATGCAGACAACTTTCGGCAACGATGAAAACACATTCGCTCTTAAAGTTCAGGGTGATAGTATGATCGGCGACGGCATCTTTGACGGTGATTATGTTGTGTGCCAGAAAACCAATGTCGCGCAGAATGGAAGAATCGTGGCCGCCGTTGTCGATAATGACAGCGCAACAGTAAAACGATTTTTCAAGGAAGCAGACAAAGTCCGCCTTGAGCCTTCAAACCCTGCCTATAAACCGATATATACGCAGAACTGCACGATCGCAGGCGTTGTGGTCGGATTAATGCGAAAACTTTAAAACAACAATTCCTACATACACGCGAGCAGAGTATTGCAAAATACCCTGCTCATTTTTTTTACGCATCTCGCAATGACATTATACGCCAAGTTAAGTATTTTGCTTAGCTAAATAGAGCAACAATCCTATTGCTAATAAACAAAAAATGTAGGTAAATGTGCCTAGTTCATTAAACGCAACAAATATTTAGAATAGGAGAGTAGGATGAACTCAAGATTATTAAAAACCGCAATAGTTATAAGTTTTATTGTTTCCTCAATTGCTTTTGCAACTTTATCGCAGGTTAATCTTATTTCACAGAATCACATAGTTCAGGGCTATGTAGATGATCCGCCGGGTTCACAAACATATTATCTTACAGGCACTCAACCCATTAGCGGTTCTTGCTCTTCTTCATTCGGGGGAGCACAAAGTTGGACTGAAGACCTTGGCGTGCACGGCACTACAGCGGGAGGTTCGTGGTCTTATTGGGGGGAGGCAAGTGTTGCTTATATATTTTATCCTTTGGGCAATATTCTGGATTTTTCATTTACACAAAGCTGCGGCTGGAGCGCTTCGCCGGCTGGTTCGTGGTTCAGTTTTTACATTAAAGATTTGGAAACCAATGAATCATTAATTTCTTTTACCGGCGACGATGATTTTATTTGGGCTAACCGGATTGACGACACGAATGGAGAAATATACGAAGGACAAAGTCAATTTTCCGTATTCACCGACCACCGATATGAACTATATTTATTCATCCACGCAGATGCGATGGACGGTACAGGCGTGAGCCTTACAGCGAACATAGTTCCTGAACCGACAACTATATTACTCCTGATTATTGGCACTGGATTGATCAGAAAAACCAGGAAAACGTCAAGTCGTAATTCAGTGCATATCAAAGTCAATGTTGAAAAATGATGAATATAAGCATTGTGGTTTTTGAAGGCAAAAGACGACATTCTTCTCCCTCTGAATTTTGTTTTCAAGTCCCCGCAGGTGGGATTATAAGCAACAAAATTCCTGAAGCATCGGGAGTTTTCGCTTCGCTCAACACTGCGTTCAGAATGCAGTCAAAAACATGCTTATTCCGCCTTTAATCTCTTAATGATTCTTTTATCACTTCTACCGCCAGTTTTTCCTGCTCTAAACTAAGTTTTGACGGTATTGGTAACAAAATTGAATGTGCAAAAAGGTCATCACTTTTCGGACAATTACCTTTTTGATAAGTGTACACGCTTTCAGAATTCTCACTTAAATTCCATGGATTTCCCGCCGGCGACAATGGGACTTTATTAACTAGCGATGGTATATTATAATAAATATGTAAACCATAATCAGCTATCCTGAAAACATTGTGAAGGCCTTTAGTTTTCATTTTATTTGCCGCAGATATAGCCTGATTTTCGCTATTCAGAATCATTATTAAAAATGGGCCACTATCGCCGGCAGCGTCATACAGTTTGCGAAACTTAAAGCCCTGAACATTACTCAGCATCTTCTTAATCCTGTTTTTAGAATTTCGCATATTGTTTATAATTGCAGGCAGCTTGTCAAGCTGAACCGATGCTATCGCTCCACATAATTCAGACATTCTCCGGCCCTGACCCCAATTAATTGCATAAGGTTCCGGCACAGCTAATCTGCCATTAACTCTAATCAATCCCATATCGTGCAAGGCAAAAGCCTTATAATACAATTTTTCATCGTTGGTAATAATCAGTCCGCCTTCACCACTGGTCATATTCTTATTCAACTGTAGACTAAATATTCCCATATCGCCAATGGTTCCTACTTTTCTACCTTTATAAGAACCGCCATTGCATTGTGCACAATCTTCAAGAACCGCAATTTTATGCTTTTTAGCAATCTCCATTATCGCATCCATATCGCACGGACAGCCGGACATGTGAATTGGAACTATCAGCTTTGTTTTAGATGTTATCTTTTTTGCCAAATCATTAGGGTCAAGACAAAAACTTTCGTCCACTTCACATAATACCGGAATCGCATTATTAGCAACAACCGCTCCTATAGTTGCAACCCACATATAAGACGGAACAATAACTTCAGAACCCGGCCCAACACCTAAAGCCTGCATACAGGTTATCAAAGCACCAGTACCGCTATTTACACCAAGTGCATACTTAACGTCATAATACGTTTTGGCCTTCTCTTCAAAAGCATTCACATACTTTGCATCATTAAGGCCGTAATATCTAAACAGTGAGCCATTTCGCAGAACATCGAGCAAGACCTCTTCCTCTTTACTGTCGATCCAATGTGCTCCGGGAAATTCATACGGCCAATTAACCTCACCTTGTTTCATTTTTTAACCTTCTTTAAATCATTATAAACAGTTTGACAAATAATTTCATTTCCTTTGGCGGTAAGATGTATACCGTCTTTCATAACTATTTCCTGTGTAGAAAACTCCTTACAGGCTTTTCTTAATGCCGTTTCTATGTCTATTATTTTTACATTCTTCTCCCGGCAAAAATCTCTAGCTGCTTGTCGATATAATTCAACATACCGGTCAAATCCGCCATAAGCAGCGTATCGTACACTCTTACCATCGCTATGCCAATCATCAATAATAGGAGGATAACTTAACAGCATCATTTGTGTTTTAATAGCTTCATACATGATATTCAGATTATGCTTAAATTCTTCCACTGAAACTGCCCTGTCAGCAACAGTTCCAGCATCATTTCCACCGAATTGCACCAAGACAATATCCGACTGAAAAGAAAGAACATCTTTTTCAAAACGCATAAGTCCTTCACGCGATGTATTACCGCCAATGCCTGAATTCACAACAGTCCAATGAATATTTTTTTTATGGCTGTTAAGTTTTTTTTCAAGAAGAGACGTCCATTTTTGTTCAGTACCAAGACCGACAGCCGCAGTTATAGAATCACCAAAAGCAACTATTTTGATTTGTTTATCTTTCAGGCTGGATGCTCGTTCTTTCCCAATATAATTACAGCAGCCTCCTATTGTTATTATTGTCGCTGCCATAATAAGCATAGTAATTTTATTTTTTATCATTTAACGTTGCTCCGAACCCCAATTTAACGATTAGCATTATTTGGTAAATAGTGTTCAGTAAATGTTCTACCCCAGCGATAAGACGGCCGAAAGGCTTCTGCCATTTTGCATCTGGCCTGCAATCCTCTAAATTTAGCGGGAATCTCAAGGAATGCTTCCATCTCATAACCAAAAATATCTTTCATCCATGAATTTTGGCTTTTATGCTGTGCAACCATTTCGACTTTTTTATTAAAAACATCAGTAATGTCAACGTAAAGTTCAGGCACAAACCCCACACCTGCAACAGTATCCATATAATATACGTGCGGTATATCAGAACAGATTTTACTTTCAGTTTTAATAAGCGGAATCGTTGCCATGTGAATACAATCATCTACTATCCTGCCTGATATGGAATGGTCAGGATTATAATCATCTATCCAATGGCAGAATACAACATCGGGCCGTACAATTCGAAAAGCCTCAATAAACTTTAATCGCGTTTCTTTAGTATCCATTAGAAATTCATCATCAAAATCCAGCCATATAAGTTTTGCGCCGATTAAATCCGCGGCTGCCTGGGCTTCTTTTTTTCTGACTGCCGCAATCTCATTTGCACTTAGTGTAGATGACCCAACATTACCA
Organism: Planctomycetes bacterium GWF2_42_9; assembly: GCA_001825675.1. Taxonomy (GTDB): domain Bacteria; phylum Planctomycetota; class Phycisphaerae; order Sedimentisphaerales; family UBA12454; genus UBA12454. Next base: position 40,314 of record MHYA01000188.1, read on the forward strand.
TTAGTAGCTACACAGAAAAAAACATTTGCTCCCTGCTTAGAATATAAAGAAGCAGTCCCACCTGCAAAAGTTTCTATATCATCTGGATGAGCACCAACAAAAAGAACGTTCATAAATTGCCTTTCAATCATTTTTATGAATAAACCTATAATTATTTTAGAATGGCATAAGTTCTTGTTCTGATTTGAATAGCTCTAAGGCCATTTCTTTGATTTCAGCGGGGCTGCAAACCGCGGCAGTTAACGGATCAAGCATCAGGGCATGAATTGCGGCCTCTTTAGATTTTTCTATGCAGGCGATTGCTGCTAATTCATAACTTCTCATATTTGAATCGCAAATAGCCGCACATTGAGGAGGCAAATCGTCAAATCGTGTTGGCATTATACCTTTGTTGTTCACCAAACACGCCACTTCGACAACTCCATCAGCAGGCAAATTGTAAATAAGTCCCTTATTGGGAACTGTTGCATAGATTACGAAAGGATTATTGGTTTCCATTGCCTGGATTATATAACTGGCATATTCCCAGCTTCGTTCAAGTTGAATTTCTGTCTGCTCACTAATCTGCTGCAGGCGTTTTTCATCGCTGTCTTTTCGCCATTTAGGCCAATTATTTGCATAGTATCCGCTTTCGCCACGGTATCCAGACCTACAGTATTTTTTTATAATATCCGGGCGTTTACGGTAGTATGGCAAATATTCACTTAGATGACCGCTCGATTCAGTAATAAAATAACCAAAATGAAGCATCATATCAAAACGCACCGGATCCTTTTCCCAAAGAGCGGTATCTTTTAAAACTTTTTCTTTGAGAATATCGTACATATCGACATTACCAGATGACAGTTGCGTGAACCATGCAAGATGATTGATCCCGCCGCATTCCCATTTAAGTTTTTGATATGGTATTTCAAGATACTCTGCAAGTTGATGACTCGAACCCTGCACGCTATGACATAATCCTGCCACTTTCGCTTTGCTGGTACGAGATGCAGCAAGACATAGAATGCTCATAGGATTTGTATAGTTAAGCACCCAAGCGTTCGGACAGAGTTCTTCAATATCTTTCAGAATATCCAGAAAAGCCGGCACAGTGCGAAGTGCTTTCATAAGACCGCCGGGGCCTGTTGTATCGCCAATACATTGATCGATACGATATTTTAAAGGAATATGATATTCCGATTTTACGCAATCAATACCATTGGCTTCAATACAGTTAATGACATAATCAGCTCCGGCAAGAACTTTTTTTCTATCAGCCGAAGCGGTAACTTTCCATTTACTTGCTTTTTTCTGAATTATTTTTAGTGCCGCCTGCGAAGCTAATGCCAGGCGAGTCTCGTCAATATCAACGATTACCATTTCCCCTTCATCTGCTCCCGGAATAGATAGAACATCAGTAAAAAGCGGTACAAAGAAAACGCTTCCGGCTCCTAAAAAAACTATTTTAAGCGGTCGCTCCACTTTAGCAGACATACCTAGGTTATCAGCAATTTTCATATGTTCCGCATGACCGGCTATAGAATCTACCACTTTTAAAGACCTTTCATAAATTTTAATTTTATTTTTAAATTGACTGGATATTATTTGAAAGCCAAAACTACTTATTGGCCGTTATCTGCGACTTATCGGCGACATTTTCATGATTAACAACTCTGCCATCATCAAGATCATTTATTTTTATGGCATTTAAATCCCTGAAAAGTGAACGTACATCTCTAATGCCCCCTATCAAAATCCACACAGTAAAAGCTACACCTGTCAAAGCGACAAGAACTGTAAAACACGTCCAATAGCCAACCCAGAAATTATCAGATAAATCCTTAATAAACAGACTGTAACCTGTCAGCACCAGAAATAATGCGTATACCACAAGCGACCAGCCGAGGAAAAAGTAATATACAAATTTATCAACCTTGGTAAATTCCTTACTGGGCAATAAAGCCTTCCAGCCAGTGGGCGGCACCACAACTCCATCTTTGTGATCTGTTTTAATTGCATACTCACCTCTATGGAGCATTCGCTCAATATTAAACGCAGGTCTTTTCAAGAACAGCCAGGCGGTTAATGAGAACAAGACATAATTAAAATAAGCACCAATAAGAGCGAAAAACGTTAGCCAGATACCCTCAAACGGAAAAACATCGGGTTTAACTTCCCAGTTGATGCCAGGCACATTTTTGGAAATAGTCTCAACAACATTTGTAAAATTAATAAGAAAATCAGGCGTATTATTTGACATCCAGGGATAAAGATGGCCTGCCCATAATTGCTGTACAATAAAACCACCTGCCGCAATAAAGATACCTACAATCATAGCCGCCCAGGCAGCAGCAGCAGTACCACGTTTCCAGTAGAGGCCAAGCGTTATAACCGTACCTCCGCCTGCTATATAAATTGCGCCGCTCAAGTGAATATACATCCACAGATATTCTGTCTGCTTAATCAGTACGGCAAGCAGGAATGAAAGGACAGCCACACCTACCACAGCCAGCTTTAATAACTTTAGATGAGCTTTAGGGCTAAGCGGTGTCTTTCTGAAGGGCATCACCACATCCTGAATAAAGATAGCGGCCCACGAATGTATCATTGTATCCCACGAAGCAATCAGGGTACATAGCATCATTGCCACAAAAAGCCCCATAAGACCAACAGGTAATAATTTTGCCAGAACGGTCGGCACCAACATCTGCGTGCGAAGCGATTCTGTATTGAGACTGCTCAAAAGATTATTAACGTTTCCGGCAATCGTTGAATACCTAGCATTATGCATTATGGCATAAGCAATAATAGGTATGAGTATCAAAATAATATATTGCAGCATTCCGCGAAAAGCGCCCACAAATGTTGCCATCTTTGCTTCGTGAGCAGATTTCGCCGCACATCCGTAACCTTGCGAGCCCGGCCATGATAATCCGCCTCCGTGAAACGGAAGAACCATCAACAACAAAAAATAGAAAAAATTAAATCCTTTCGTGTTTTGCGTATGAATAGGATTAATCAGCGAAGCCTGTTCGGGAGCCGCTTTTACAGTTTCGACTATCACAGACCAATCAAATTTGGTGAAAAGAACAGTGCCGATTATCAAAAGCCCAACCATCACAAAAACGCCTTGTGAAAAATCGGTAACCATTATAGCTATTTGTCCGCCGATAAAAACAAAGAACATAGCAATAAGCAGAAGCGCTGCCATAAGAACCAGTTGCGTTGACAGACCTGTGCCGGGTATTGTTTCAGGCAAACCACAGAAATATATAAAGAATCGCGCGCAAACGGCAGGATGAATACCAAAGTTAATCATTCCAGATACCCAGGACACAATTCCTGCAAAAACTCTGAATTTGCGGCTATAACGTATTTCAAGAAATTGCGCCGTAGTCAATGCACGCGTCTCACGATATCGATAAATGCACCAGCCTGTTACAATAGCAATAATCCCCGCCGGTGCGGCTAACTGACCCCACCAGTTCGCGGTAAAACCTGCAGAATAATACATTTCAAAATAAGCAATCGTAGAAACTAGACTTGTGCCGGCAACACCGAAAGAGATGGACAGCAAAAAACGCCCCGCACATCGGCTTGCCGAGAGAAAATCTGATACACTGCGATTATACTTGCTTGAATATAACGCAATTAAAAAAGCACCGAACAAAGACGCGAAAACTATTAACCAATCTATTCCGCCAAGATTCATACATATCCTTATTTTTTCGTTTATCTATATTGTTATAGTCTTTTACTCACCAAAGTATTTCATTTGCATCATTTGTTTTTCAACGGATGCAATCTGTGTTTTCATCAGCGATGGCGAATAGATACTTTTGCGATGTTCCATTCCCAAAGATTTCATCGCGGCAGCAATTAAATCGTTGGCGGCATACAAATCATCCAATGTTTCCTGCACATTAAACCTGCCTGGACTTGTCGGAGCCGGCGGCCAACGTGAATCACTAACATACGCTCCAGTTAATCGTTCTAAAGCAAATCTCAATTCGCCGTCAATTCTTTCTATTGGCGTGCCAACAGCTTCGGCTAATGCTTTTATTCCCTCGAAGACCATTCTGCAAGTCGGGTCAAGAATACGGGCTTGTTCAGTATTTGCCCAAGCCTTTGCAGTGCCGCCATGCCAGGCAATACCATTTTCAACTTCCAAAACTTTGTCCGTTGGAATAATTTTCTTCGCCGATGATATAGCCTCGCTTGGCGTAGCCAATTCGTATCCCATAGCAATCGCGCTGTCGAGCATCTCTTCAAAACGGTGAACGCTGTCAGGTTCGGCTTCAAAGAACCGGGCCTGATTGAATTGCTTAACATAAAAATATGCACTGGAACCAATATATTCGGCATCTTCAGCAAAAGGCATTATAAAGCTGCCAGATCGCTCTATACGGCTTTTCCAGTTATGAAAAATAGTATTTATTTCATCAAGTTGCACGGGTTCGTTACGAACTCCCTCTGTCGCACCCATTAAATACCACAGCATTGGATTGGCCATCATATCACTGCGGAATATCATCTTCAAACCATTTGGAGCAACAGATGGGTTTGTAATAAATTGCAAAAATTCGGGCTTATCCTGAATAAACTCTTCAATTTTGAAAAGTTTATTTTTGTTGCTATGGCCTGCAACGTCAAACTCCAGACCTGCGGCTTTGCGAATTTCATCAAACGATAAAAAGAATGAATCGCCATCCATTACCAATGATTCAAAGCCGGCTTTCAAAAAAATATCAGGAATGTAATCCGTCCAACTGCATTCAGGATTCCAGCCTGTATTTGGCGCATATCCGGTATGTGTTTCCCAGGCTTGCCTTCCTTTTTTCAGTGTCTCAAGTCCAATTGCAGGATCTATATTTCCGAGCATAATATGAATATATGGAGAACCGACAGGTTCTATTTGGCCTGATTTCACCAAGGCTGCAAGTTTATCCATCACTTTCGGACAAAGCGTTGCAATCGCGTCAACAGTAAAACCTGATGCTTCAAAACCAATTTTATAACCTTTACGTGCAACTAAATCGAAGAGTTTTTCATAGCACTGTTCAATAACCCATGCACGTTTGGAAGGTTCCAGTTGTGAATATTGTAAATTGCCATGCGGCAAAAATATAATTTTAGGTTTCATATTTTTTTATTTCCAATTGATAAGTGTTTTTATTCTGTTGTCGCGGTTTTTGTCAATGTCTTCGTACTCAAACGGAGCTTTTTCCAGAGGAACTTCTTTATCCCAAAGAATTTTTGTATCAAATTTGCCTTCTGATGCCAATTTTAGGATACTCTCTTTGTCGCCTGCTCTTAAAGCGCAACTCATAGATATTCGAAGATTTCGGTTGAACCATTCCTGATAAGGCGTCAGGCAGATTGGGTCTGGATAATCGCCCTGAAGATGAATTCTTCCGCCATCATCATCGCGTTCCCATCCGCCATTTCGTACCAGCTTGCGAAGATTATTAACGACCGTCGCATCGCCCGTAGCTTCGATAACCACATCTGCCATTCTTCCGCCCGTGATGTCGGCAACTAACGATATCAGATTTTCGTGTGCGGCATTGTGGCAGATCGTATAATCGGCATATTTTTTTACCCTGTCGATTTTCCACTGTCCTTTGTCAATCGCGATTGTTTTCGCACCCGCAAGTTTTGCAAGCTGCAACGCAGAAAGACCAACTGCCCCCATACCTGTAATGATTACAGTTTCACCTTTTTTGATTCCAACTTTATCGATACCTTTTTTAGCTACTGCCCCAAGATAACAAACAACGGCATCCTGAAAGCTAAGGTTATCGGGAATAATCGCAGGCATATCAAAGGGAGACGGCGCAGTAAAACTATTCTTGATAGATATCCCGACCTGTCCACCCCAAGCCGCACAATAATCCGGGAAATTGCGAATCTCATTGGACATTACTCTATCTCCAACTTTATATGTTTCACCAAGCGCCGATTTCATTTTAGCTTTCGGGCCTACATATTCAACCACGCCAACCTGTTCATAGCCTGGAACAAGCGGATACCAAAGCTCACCGCCAAGTTTGCCAGTTTTGCCGTTCCACGTTTTAACCTCCGTACCGCTGCTTATGGCACTGTACATAGTTCTTATGACAATACTTTCATCGGTAACTTCCGAAAGCCTGATGTCCTTAACAACAGCTTTCAAAGGTTTTTCAATTATTATAGCTTTGCATATTTCGAACATATTATTTTCCTATTATATATTTAACATTTTTTTGAGTGTATCGAGATCATCTATTGAGCCGTCAAAAACATCTGAAGTGTCCTCATATTCAATCGCATAAAAACCGGTGTAGATTTCGCCTAAACGCTTCAAAATAGGCGTAAAATCAATTACACCATCTTTTATTCTGCAATATTGTTTTACATTGCCGTCAAATTTGACGCTTTTGAAATGAGTAAACACAATCGGATGTTTGATTTCCATCAAGGCTTTAAATGGGTCAACACCATACATAAAGAAATTAGCAGGATCATAATTCAAACCAATGTTGGGTTCATTAGCACCGTCAAGTATTCTGTTCACCTGTTCGGCTGTAGTTGTCAATCCCCCGTGATTTTCAAGAGCAACTGTTAAATTATATTTCGCTGCGTGCCTTGCAATATGTTTGAGAGAAAAACTAACCTGCTGATATACTTCTTCATCTTTTCGCTTCTGCCAACCGGCAAAAACAATCAGCACCTTTGGCAAAAACTTTGCGGCTTTGTCAATTTCATCGCAACACTTGTCAATTTCAGCTTCAAAGTCCGGCATCATAAAATCACCATTGACATTGAAACTTGCACATTTCATATCATATTTGCCCGCCTTCTTAAGAGCGACAGATATTTCATTCTCTGTCATATCAGGATCAAACAAACCGGATGCACCGGCGAAAAACTGGCCGCAATAGTAACCTATGCCACTACTGCTTAGCCATTTGAGCTGGTCTTCAAAAAATACATTGCGAAAGCCCCACGGGGAAGATGTAAAATTAATTCTATTCATATTAAACCTTATGCTTCTAATTAGTACTTAAACTTGATAGTCGCACCATTTCTCAAATAATAACGGCCACATTGAAACTTCACGAAAGCCCTGTCCCAAACCAAATCCGTGCCCGCCAGACGGAAAAATATGTAATTGCGATTCAACCCTGTTTTTGCGAAGGGCATTGTAGTACATAAGACTATGCTCAACAGGAACAGATGTATCATCAGATGCGTGCACCAAAAACGCAGACGGCGTATTTTCATTTACCCAGATTTCATTTGAAAATTGCTCGACTAACTCATCAGACATATCAGTGCCCATTAAATTGCGAGCGGATTCTCTATGAGCATAAGGCGGTTTCATAGAAATGACCGGATAGATTAATGCCGTAAAATCAGGCCTGCTTGAATATCCATCAAGCAATAATTTATTTTCCTTATCGAATTGCGGCCAGTGCACAGCAACAGTCGAAACAAGATGACCGCCTGCCGAAAAGCCAAGCATACCTATTTTGAGCGATGCAATCCCAAACCGCTCGGCATTGGCCCTAACATAGCTGACTGCCCTTACAGCGTCTCTAACGGGGAGCGGACAGGAAGAAGATTTACCCAAACGATATTTGAGTACAAAGGCAAGTACATTTTTAGAAGCTAGCCAACTTGCTACCGCGTAACCCTCTTTTTCCATCGACAGATGCTCATAAGCGCCGCCCGGACAGATAATGATTGCGCATTTAGGATTAGCAGGCCTAAATTCAATTAATTGCGGCCTTTCTGATTCGTTGACATCAGTCGCATCAACGTTCTGCCATATATCCCAAATATCTAATTTTCTATTCATATTCATTTCAAATTACTTTTTCAACATTTTGATTCAAACGCGATTTTTCGGCAGCAAACACTGCTATGTGACTATTCAACGATTCGTCTATACCGGATAATATTGACGAAGTGTCTTTTGTAGAAACAGCTTTGATAAATTCACGCATTATTGCGTAGTCGCCGCCGCCGTGGCCTGTATCGATACCACCATCTGAAAAACCGATTTCAATACACTCGGTCTTTCTGGTAAGGAAATCGTAATGCAAAATTTTATTTCCATCTCCAATCAGTTGTCCGCGAGTACCGAATATCCTGGTAACTCTGTCTGTTTGTTCGCAGAAAGCGGTCATTGTAAAATTCGCGGTAGAACCGTTATCAAACTCCATAGCCACAACCTGATGGTCAACGACATCATTATCACACGCATAAACACATCTGCCAAAAGGCCCATTTCTTAACGCGGTCATTACATTTTCCACCGTATGTTCGTTTATTATCGCACGAACCTGCCAATCGTAATTACCTTCTTGAGCAGGTTTAAGGTATATTTTCACAGCCGAGTATGGGCAGTTCTTTTCGCATAAACAATCCAAACATCTATTCGCGGCTCCGACAGGTTTGTTTTCTTTTCTGAAATGTTTCAAATTCCCAAACGATGAAACTTTTTTTATCGGAGAAGCTACTATATATTGCAGCCAATCTATATCGTGGCACGATTTGGCCATAAGCATAAACACGCATTCATTCTGGTTTCGCCAGCTTCCGCGAACAAACGAATGCGCCTGGTGCGCAAATCCAACCTGCTCCAGATGCTGAACAGAAACAACATCGCCTAACACGCCGGACTTAATTATACTTTTAACTTTTTGAGTATAATCCGTGTATCGCATAACATGGCAGACGGCAAACATTATATTATTGGCTTTGACCACATCAGCTATCATTTTGCAGTCTTCTTCTTTTGTCGCCATCGGCTTTTCAAGCAATATCGCATAGCCCTTATTGGCAAATGCCAAACAAGGCTCAACATGCATAGAATCCTGCGTCGCTATTATCACGGCGTCCGCAAGTTTAGGCATTGACGCAAGTTCTTTCCAATCACAAAATACATTTTGAGACGGGATGCTAAACTCTTTTGCCATTTTGTTTCGGCGATATTCGAGCGGTTCGGCGACCGCCACAACTTCGGCCAAATCGGGATGCTTCTTTGCATAACTTGCGTAAACAAAACCCCGCCCGCCTCCACCGGCAATGGCTAATCTTACTTTAGACATAATAAAACCTTATAAATTGCATATAACTATATATTCGATAGATGCGATTTCAGTTCAATAACATCACAACGACAGTGCCGATTAGGATACAGGAATTGACCTGTTTCCATAAACTTCGCGACATTTTTTTTATGAAGCTGCCCTGTACGATCAACAAACTGTCCCCACCAGCCTGCATTGCCTTCAAGCGGACAAGCGTAAGACGTTTTAAACCATTGGTCAGGAAAAAGGGAATAAAACGGCTCAATATTATTCAGCCAGCTTGCACATTGCACCTTTACAACGTCGGGACGAGCCTTTTCAGATTTTTCTATTATCTTTAAAATCGCCGCGATCAATTCTTTTCTATGATTAAAAGGCGTATCAGGCGCATAATAATTACGAAAATGAAGCGTAAGAAAATCGGGCTTTTCAGGGCCAAAATATTCACAGTGATACTCGAAAGTAAAACCAGCATACGAATTCTCAATATTTTTACGTGCGGCAGTTAAATCTTTTTCCATCCGAGCTTCAAAATGCGGCTTCAACGCTTCCCATCCTGCCTGCGGAAATTTTGCATCGCCAACTGCACGCCAAGTATTCTCAAGATGCTGAACGATTTTGCAGAAATCAGCATTACATTCCGGCGAAATCTCCGATTTGTAAATATCACAATACGCGTATACTTCTGAAAGTTTAGACAAAACTTCCGAAAATGCCTTGCCTTGCTGAACAAGATGCACTACATACCACATCTGTAACTGCATCATATCCCGCAATGTCTGGGTATACTCTTCCAGACTCATATTCCTTGTCCAAACCATTTACCTCACCGTTATTGTGCTTAATTTATTAATCGTAACAATCTGTTTTTTAATGTTTTTGTATAATGGATTTACATCGATAATTCTTTTTATATTTTCATGTGTTGTATTTTTAATTTTCAAATATTTTAGCCGGCCTTTACAAACCTTCGCAGAAACTGCCAATCCATCCGCAAGTCTAATATTTTTAAACTCAATATCTTTCCACTGCCCGTCAAGGCCATAGAGAATTCTGATGTCGTTATCTTTTCCATCATGGCAAAGAGCGTCGGCCATAGCCCATACAAATAAAGAATGACAAGTCGAATACCAATACCCAATCGGAAATCCATCGATGCGAATCTTTTCCGGGAGAGCACCAAGCGAACTAATATGTTCCTTAACGTGCGTTATCCATTTTAAGCACTCTTTGCCGTCTTTGATATGCGACAAAGCAATCGCAGCTCTCAAACCAAGCCATGGCCAATCACGATAATTCTGTTCAGGCTGAATTGTATTAAGTCCCCAGGGTGTTTTGGAATCTTCAATGCAGGCGTAAACGCTTTTATCATTGACTCCCAAAGGCAGGTTCAAGATAAAAAAATCAAACTGCAAAGCGGCAAGATATTGAGCGCCGACAAACGGCATTAAAACGCCTTTTTTGTAATTAGCCTCTAAACCTTTGTATAGCTTTTCTGATATTTCCCTATAATATGAATTATCACTGCTTTTGGCTGAAGGAGCCATTTCTGCATAAGCCGCGAATGTGCGTGCATAAATTAGAGACGTAAAAGTATCATTAGATACCGTTATATCCGATTCGTTGCCGGCATGACAATCTTTCGCAACGGCAAAAGCACCTTTATCCTCAATGAAATATTTTTTTGCAAAATCAACAATCTCTCGACATTGAACAATATCTTTTTCTGTAATATTTTTGTGCCCGCTTATTTTCCACTGCCAGTAAAACTTAAGAACTATAAAGCCTGCCATTACCGGCTTGTTCAAAAGAATATGTTCTTTCAGGTTAGCCCTAAGATGCCTGCCGAGATAATTGCTCCAGCCAGAATAGGCAGCTCCCGTAAGCCCGGCTTGGGCTGCAAGTTTTTTCGCGTCATTGGCCTGTCTTCTATAAAAATCAAGATGATGATCAGCTTCCTGTAAATGATTGGTTTTCAACAGAGCCTGATGTGAAAAAAACGCGTCATACGGAACATTGACACCGCCGCCCCAAAGATTCGGCAGCATTCCGCAAGTAATACCGCCTATTTCGCGGTGCTGGTTTGCACGAATACTGTACTGACTCAAATCGTACAGATATTGCATTTGCTTGTCTGGAACACTGATACGCGATTTGTCCGAATATTCTTTCCAGATACGAATATGTTCACGTTTAACAGCGGCATACCCATCTCGCTTAACGTTCTTCATGGTTGAAACAGCGGCCTTTTTGAAATCTTCCAGGTCTGAAGTATCAACCAGAACAAAGAATTTGCTGGCAGTCCATCCCCTTTGAACATCATCAAAATAAACTCCGCGTCCATTATATGGATAATTATCTATACCGTCGGGCTGCACATCTGATGCCATAATACCATAGCCCTGTTCCAAACTTATCGCATAATCGACCGCAAGGCTTTTGTCCTGCAAATACTTGAATTTCAGAGCGGAAGTTTCACGAAGTTTTGCGGCATTCATCCCACAAATCGGTTCGTCAAGATAGAAAGCTATCCGAACCTTCGACTTCGCCGGCTTGCCTTGAATATGATAATTTTCACAAAGAATATGCCGGTCGGTCATAAATGATTCGATGCGTAAATCAACTCCGCCGATTTTGACATTAGTCGTCAAGACAGCTTTAACAGGATCAAATTGCTGACAATAATCGTTTATGTCCCACGACTCACCATCAACAATGACTTGGTATCCGGTACGAATAATCGGTTGAATAAACTTATGCGTTTCTTCGGCATATTTCGAATGTGAAGTTTTATACCATCCTAACGCAACACCCTGATACTGTTCAAAATGAGCGTGAGCAACGCAACCTGCCATCATACTGCCTGAATAATCAACGAGTGCAGCATCTGCGCCATTTGACAAGAGCATTGGAAAATAATTTTCTTTTGACTTAACGGTTGCCTGCATTTCAAACCTTTCGTTATTACGATTTTTTAGTCGAAAAATCAACTAAACTATCTATTGAAACAAACTGTCCATTTTCAACAGAGCGGTTTGCTGCTATACCTGTTAAAATTGACCATGCTCCCTGAACATAGTCTGCTGCGCGTTCCAAAGGATCATTTTGCCTGATTCCGAACAAATCCTGCAGCATCACATCATCGCCGCCGCCATGTCCGCCTTTGGCATCCGGGACTTCAATGCTGTACGATGAGGCGAAATGCGGATACATTGTAATGGTCGATTCATTTTTATTAATCTGTCCCTGAATAGTACCATCTCCATTTATGTATGAAGATTCAATACATTTATGCTCAAGTCGGCCGCGAGTTCCATTGAATTCTATCCGATAGCCTTCCCATGGCGAAAAAGCCGTCAGAGCGTAACTAAGCAGAACGCCATTTTCATATTTGACCATAACATTGGCGGAATCTTCAATGTCAATCGCAGTTGAAAACACGCATTTGTCGCGATAATAGCCATCTTGCTTTTCATTATTTAAGTACAATTGCTCCATCTCATTGCTGTCTTTTAAATTCAAATAGAATTTGCATATCTTTTTCGACTCACAATCAAAACATCGCTGACCGGGATTGTTTAGACCTAAAGCATCTGCTTGAGCCGGTACATAGTACCCCCTCTTTCCCATTGAAGCAACCGCGACAGGTCTTGATCTAATCCACCAGTTAACCAAATCAAAATGATGAGTGGCTTTATGAACAAGAAGACCTCCAGAATTTTCTTTGTTCCTGTGCCACCTGCGGAAATAATCCGCGCCATGTTTGGTATCAAGATTCCATTGAAATATAACTGACTGAATATCACCTATTTCACCTCGCATAAGGATCTCTTTTATTTGCGAACGAATAGGCGAATAACGATAGTTAAATGTTACACGTACAGACTTTCCGGTTTTACGCACTGTATCAATTATCTGCTGACATTTCTTTTCATCGATTGTCATTGGTTTTTCTGTAATAACATCGCTACCGGCTTCAAGAGAACGGCAGATATATTCACTGTGTTCCTTATCGCGCGTACAGACTACCACAACATCTGGCTTATGCCTTTGAAGCATCTTATCAAAATCTTTACTGTGATAAACTTCAACTGCTATCCCATCATGGCTGCAAGCTCTTGCCGCCAAATCAGCTCTGCCCAAGTTAATATCACAAACCGCAATAAGTACAGAAGTACTCTTGTACGTTTCAGTAATAGCTTTTTGGAACATCTTTGAACGGGAACCAGTTCCAACAATAACGTATTTCTTTTTCGCTGCTTCAGTCATATTATTTTCTTTTATTACACAAAGTTAATATCTTCGACGTTTAACGAGTATTCAATACTTTCGTTCTGACCGTTTTCACCTGCATCCATTCGCCCATAACCGCCGGCTCAACCTTTGTGCTGTACCAATTTTCATTGATTTTGACCCAGGCAGTATATTCTCCGCCGCCGGCCTTACACCAAAACCACGCTTTGCCTTGTTTGTCCGTTAATGAACCTAATGGGCCGGTTGGCTGGTTCGTAGGAATGAGCCAGACGATACTATTATAGACAGGATTATCATTTTCATCAATGACCTGAACGATTATTTCAGGACTAAACTTCGGCTGTAATTTCGGAACTTCCTTAAAATTGTCTTTCAATGCATCATAAGTCCTTAGATGCATTGTTCGAGGTGAATTGGTGTCCCAAAAATTATAGCTCGTTCTGCCATTTACATACGATTCAGGCTTAGTATCTGGCCCAGACTGTGCAGGCCAGTTTACAACAGGTGTCATTTGTCCAAATTTAACATTGGGCCAAATTTCCATTAAAGGATGATATGTCATACATCCCTCAAAAGGCCATATACCGGGCAGTTCAATACTGCGCCAATACTGAATTCTCTGTGCTACTGTTTTTGTACCTGAATTAAGTCGCCTCCAAAACTTCTCTGTGGGATCTTTGCCTTCATTAATACTCGCTAAAGCCTCATTCTGATATGTCCAGGCAAAATCTCCCCCCAGGCTGATTTCGCCTTCACTGCAAGGTTTACCATATTTGTTCTTCCAGTCTTTAAATACATCCAACTCCACATAATGCCCGTCAACTACCTGCAAACGCGGATCATCGGTCATACCTTTGTAGATCAAGCCATTAGTGCCTTGTAAGTGATCAACTCGTGTGGGATCGAATTTTTGAGCTTTTTCGCTCATTCTCAACATCGCAGAAACTATCTCTTTTTCGAGTTTTGTGGCCGGTTCTTTTGAACGAACGGTAAAGTTTTCATTTGACGTGCTCCACATCGCGATAGATGGATGATTTTTCAAATAATCAAGCTGAACAAGCACCCAATCCATTACTTTATCTGCTTCGCTTTCAAGATAATTGCCTTGTTCATCCCAGCACCATAATCTTTGTGTTAATATTTCAAATGATGCGGACGTTTTAAGAAGCATTCCCATCTCATCAGCAACATCTGCGAAACTCGGATAACTTGTTCCATCTGGATACCATCTTAGCATATTGATATTCGCCTGCTGAGTATAATCGGCGTAAAACCATCTTATATGTGCTCGGTGAGAAGGCATAAAAAGAGCAGGGTCTTTACTGGTTCCCTGGATCATAAAAGGCTTACCATTGAAATAAAAG
>MHYA01000189.1:0-10598 GCA_001825675.1 Planctomycetes bacterium GWF2_42_9
GGGATATTTAATATTTCCGGTGGCATACTTTCTGCCAGTGATGCCTATGGTACATTCAATATATCCGGTGGTGCAGTATGGGGTCTTAGTGGCCGTGGCGACATGGTCATCAATGTGACCGGTGGATACATTGGTAACAGTGTTGTGATGGGCGGCAACAGCACACTGAATATAGATACTACACCGTCCTATGAATCTATGGACATCAGCTGCTCGGAACAAAGCCGAATAAATATACGAGGCGGGGAATATGATTATGTAACAATATCTGACAGCAGCAAGCTCGATTTCAGCAATGGCTATATTCGCGAATTGTATGTTAATCATGATAACTGGGAATATGTGCCCCAAGCCACATATATTTCGGGCGGAAAGATAGACAGCATTCGGAGTTATGGTGGTGGTTATGGCGAAGTATTCAATATATCAGGTGGACAGGTAAACCTAAATGGATGGGGCGACTCATACGAAAGCGTTTGCCGAGGTAGCAACATTTTCAATATCAGTGGCGGAGACGTGGGGGGACTTGTCGGCCGTGATAATATGACCATAAACGTCACTGGTGGAAACGTAGGCGATCGGCTTGAGATGGACGGTCATAGCGTCTTGAATATAAGTCACTCAAATCCTTATTGGTCAAGCAGTCTTTCAGGCCGTGGGAACAGTACTCTTAATGTAACCGGTGGTGAGTTTGTAACAGTTAGCCTGGGCGATAACAGTTCCTTAAAATTCAGCAACGGATATATCCGGGAATTAAATATTAGTCACAATGATGGGCCTCAAGCAACGTACATTTCCGGGGGAAAAATCGACAATATTAGCAGTTCCGGAAGTGACTGCGAAATCTTCAACATTTCTGGCGGGCAAGTAATGCTAATGAGTTGGGGTGAAGGCTCTAGTGCTTGCCAAGGCAATAATATTTTCAATATAACCGGCGGAGGAGTAAGTGGAATAGTCGGACGTGATAACATGATAGTCAATGTGACTGGTGGGAATATAGGTTCTTATATTTCAATGGAAGACAATAGTATACTTAACATAGATATCAGCTCATTCTTTGGATCTATGGGCATCAGCGGCTCGAACCAAAGCCGGATAAATATAGAAGGCGGTGAATATGATAGGGTATTGTTAGCAGACAAAAGCTTGCTGCAATTGCGTAATGGGATGGTGGGAACTATAGCTGTGAGTGGCAGTGGATACGCAGTACTTGAAGGCGGTACTGTCAATGAACTACTGCTCAGTGATATGGCGGCAGCGGAATTATACGAGGGGCTGGTTGTAAATCATATCATGGCTGAGGGCGACAGTATCGTCAAGATATATGGATATAACTTCACCTATGATGCATCGGGCGGCTCTTTCGGAGGCGGACAATTACTTGGCTTCTGGCTCGACGGCAGGGCTTTTGAACTCGAACTAATGAATGCTCAAGGCGATTCAACTTTTTACAATCATATTGAGTTAGTCCCAGAGCCTGCCACATTGTTACTGCTTGGCTTGGGTGTGATAGCACTCAGGCGGGGACAAAGAAAATGTTCTGCTTAAGAGATCCAAAGACCTTTATCAATTGCCTACTGATAATTGTCGCTACTCCATTCATGGTTCTGGCTGCGACAAATACACAAGAGCTTCAGGAGCAGATAAAAGCTCGAATGAATGCTGCTCCGGGCAACAAGTGTACATCCATAACACTCGTGCAGAACTCTGATGGTAAGTACACTGGCACTGCTGAACTTACAAATGGGACAAGACTGGCAATAGATGCAGAAGTCGGCGGGTCTGATATACAATATACCTTTAAGCAACCTGCTCCTATTGTGACCCAACCTGACCATAATGTTACAACAAGGGAACCAAACTTGCATAATGAGCAGGTCATGACAACAGTCCACGACTTGAATGATACAACTGCCCTGGCCCAATCCCCTCAGGATTTAAAAGGTAAGGTTTGGTCAACAATATTAGAAGTCTTGGCTGTTGTAATCATCGTAGTCGTTCTGTTTTAGCCCTGAACCGCTACACTGAGCAGAAACATGCATGCTCCATTCTAAAAGACGGTGCGAACATCATATTGTGTTCAGTCGGTTACATAGCAGTGGCGTCAACTCTATTGTATATCTACTACAATGATAGACCAGTGGCATTCCTTAGCAGACATTACGAGGCTGTTTTAATTGCAGTTTTGGCCGCAATTATTGTCATAATGTACATGCGTGTACAAAGAGCTAACACTGGTTGTGTGCGATCCCGGTATGCCATATCAGCTTTTGATTCCTCCTGTGACAGTCTGCATTATTGTTACAGCCTTGGTTGTAGGTCTAGTGGTACTGGCTCTTATGGCTGTTTTTTACGTTCTGCGATGCTTGGCAATACTTGGAGCAATGTTATTTCTTATCGAAATGTTAGCCGGACTATTTAGGAATGCGGTGAGGCGGAGATAGCTTTATGACATACAGCCTTACTTCATGGCAAACAGAACAAGGCTGCAATTTAACTATAGAACAGGGTGTACTCTAAATTCACGTCGATTTTGTGGTTTCAGGGGCTTGGATTAAGGGATATTTTCAAACAGGCGTCAAAAGGTGGGCAAAAGACCGGGTTTGTAAGCATCATGTTGAGGCTGATAACCTGATATGAATTGTTGGCCATTGGGGGATTTTCGTATATAATACGACAATGGTTATATAACTGCATGATTAAATGGTTAGTTAGGCCAGAGCATAAAAAATGGCTGAACAGGGGCACCAGCTGGCAAAGCCCAGCTACAAATTAATGTGTGATGTTGTCGAGAAAATCAAAATTCTCAAGGCCAAAAAGGAAGAGTTTCAGCTTATATCATCATTGGGATCAAAAATTAGGAAACCTGCTAAAGCTAGGGTAACAGTAGAGCAGCTTATCAATATTGCATCTGAGGTAAATGTTGTATTGACCAATAAACGAATTAACATGCTTTTCCCAGATATAGACCAAATAACTGCGCTAGTGACACCAGAAAGTATACGAGAGCAGGTAAAAAAGCCAAGGGAGGTTTGCAGGATGCCTTCTACTGCAACGCCAGAGGAAAGCCGAGAACAAAATTTTTGTGATTATGTGAGAGCCGCATTAAAAGAAACAACTCAGGCATTGCGGAATGACTCGTGGGGCCGACATGTGCAACCTCTGATAGATGATATCGAGCTGGATTTATTCCCTTACTGGCGTTATTTTGGGCAGCACGGCACTTGGGGAATATTTGAGCGGAAAAGTGTACAGGCGATGCTTACTTCTGATGATCCCGGAAAGCTATCAGATTTAATTAAAGAGTTCGAGAGATTCAAGCACCTTATTCAGACACAATCAAATCAGTTGTCTAAGGAAGTGCCGGCAGAAACTATTCCTCCAATCGACTTGGGTAAGGGCGAATGGTGGAATTGTAAAAGCTTAAAGTTGTTGCGAGAAATAGATTCCAATGCAAAAAGGACTGGCATTGAAGGCACACGTGTACTTAGAAATGACTTGAGAGCATACCTGAAAAAGCACAAGCGAAATGATATTGCTGATACCCTCACGGTGATAGATGGTCGTATAACGACAACAATTCCTTACGGACAAATGTTTTTGCAGAAATAGTTTCACCCGAAAATCGCCCATTTCTCATACAAATATTGCCCGGCAAGAACAAACCCTAATCTTATTTTATTTGCTCTAAACACCCCGAATTTAAAGCAATCTCTAACCCACGTAACTTTCAAAAGTCGCCCGAAAGTGCGGTGTTTTTTGCCCAAGACTCATTCTTAAGTACTTATACTAACACGCCTTATGATTTGTAATCCTTGTTTTCTCATGCTATGGTTTCATGAAAGCTATCAATATGATAGATGGCCCAAGTTGAGCCTCAACTTGGCTAACTAAAATTTGACGGAGCAAAGGAGTTTCGAATCATGCGCTCCCAAAAAAATTGAAAGATATGCAAAACCATTTACAAATTTTAGAGCTTCAGAATCATAATGCCGCCGGAGAAATCCCGTCCGGCCCTCTAAGAGGGGATAGCACGATTTCTCATGCCCCTATTTCTGTCTTGGTTTATGGCATCGATAACACTTATCTTAACATCTATGCGGAGAACCTGAATTACCCTGATCTATCTGCCATGTTATCTCACAGCAAGTCAATTGCATCACGTAACAAGAATGGAATCCTATGGAAGCAGTCATGTGCCGGTGATGTGATAGTATACCCTGTAGGGTCATTACGTTATGCTTATCATCTTCAAACTCGATACTTTGATCTTTTCCTGAATCTCACGGCTTATTCGCCTTTCGCACCCAATGCCTGTTTCCAATTTACGGCTCAAGCCCTTTGGCAATTGGGTTTACCCGGAATCAAAGATATGCTGATCCGATTTATACGCGAGGAGCTCGGTAGCAATGTAATACGCATACAACCTACTCGTCTGGATATCTATGCAGATGTTGCTCTGCCCCATCATCTTACTGATGTTTTTCTGAAGCAACACATTGTTTCTGTTTCTCGTGTGAGCCGGTGCATCTACACTGACGACCAACTCGGCACATATTATCGAGGTACGCGGGGCAGGATATTATGTCGAATTTATAATAAAACCGCCGATCTCGTTAAGCATGGCAAGAGCTTTGATCATTACGACGGTGTTACCCATGAACTGTTGCAGCACATATGGCGGGTGGAGTTTGAACTTGGTCGTAAGACCCTGCATAGGTACCGGATTGATGACTTCGATGATATTCAACTCAACCTGGGTAGTCTGTGGAATTATCTCACTACCCGCTGGCTCTCTCTCAGGCTACCCCTCGACAACAATCCTTCACGGCGTCCCGTGCATCCATGGTGGAGTGAGGTGCAGAACCTTGCCTCCCAGTTTGGTACAGTCAGTCACTTGACCAGGAATGCGATACAACTGCGTAAGTCTGACCCTCATTGGTACATTGCGCACATTTCTGGCTGTTTACCTGCTTTTGCCATCCTTAGCGGAAAGACCGACCTATCCGCTACGATTCTGCATCTATCTACAGAACTGACCACATGGTGGGATCTCCGTGATTTTGATGCAGCCTGCCGTACTAAGGCCATCAATTTAGGCATTGATCACACTAATGTTAAAAATGATGAAACTATATAATTTTAAGGAGAAACAATGCATTCTAAATCAAACCAATCAGATCAAATTCAAAAACGTCTTGCATCTATACCGCCGATGTTCAAGGGTCTTTACAAGACTGCAATGACAGGCAAAAGCCGCAAGGCTGCAATGAGAGCCTTCTGTCTAGAATGTGTTGGGTGGCAATACAATGAGGTACAGCAATGCACTGATTTAGGGTGTCCTTTGTATCCCTACAGAAACCAATCCAGACCACAGCGACAGCCTGATAGTGGCGATGTTTTGCTAGAAAAGCAGAACGACATACCGGCAATAGTTCGGGACGATACCGGTCATCCCAAACCAAAACAATGCAAATCGACGCGATAAAATGAACTAAGGGCTAAACTGGCGTAAGCGTCATTTTGGGATGTTCTCAAAGGAGCTTCAGTCATATAGCCCCATTAATTAGCGGTTTACCGCAGAAAGACTATGTATGAATAAAGAATTGAGGTCAGAGCTAAGACACAAACGTCAGCTAATCAGTACAGAGCGTACGAGGATTCTTGAAAAGCGTAATCAGGTTGCTCAGGTCATGGCAGAACTCAAGAAGGTGACAGAGGAGATTAAAGTCGCTCGCAAAAGTCTTGCACCTACTCGCGCCGAGTTTAAGGCGGCACTTGCTCGCAAAAAGGAAAGCTTTAAGGAATTCACGCTACTCAGAGTGCAAGCTCAGCCTCTCCGTCAGCAGCTGCGAAGTCTTCGCAAGGCAATAAAACAAAAAAGTGCCACCATCAATGTAATGATATCTCAGCGACATGACCTTCTAAAGCAGAGCAGGATGAGTGTTGCTGAGAGTACCACTTCGATTACTAACGAAGATCATGGGGTGAACAATGCAAGCTGAAAATACGACGGCATCAGATTTGGTACAGGTCAAGGGAATCACAATTAACTGTGTTTATGATGATCTAGTGCCAATTGAGGATTTAAAACCAAATCCTCTAAATCCTAATGTTCATCCCCAATATCAAATCGAAAAGTTGGCAGGCTTATTGAAAGCTCATGGCTGGCGTATTCCAATTACCGTCAGCATACTGAGCGGTCAGGTAGTATCGGGCCATGCCAGGCTGGAAGCGGCAAGGCTGCTTGCGATGCATTGTGTACCTGTCGATTATCAGGATTTTGACAGCAAGTCGCAGGAATATGCCGTTCTTGTCGCAGATAACGCGATTGCAGATTTGGCGTCGTTCGATAATGTGAAATTAGCAGAAGTCCTGAAAGAATTGGAAAATGTTGACTATCCCCTTGAATTAACGGCATTTGATACAGACCAGTTAAAGGACTTCCAGAGTTCGCAACCACAAATCACATCATCATTTTTTGATGATGATGCAGTTAAGAAGGTTCGTACTGATCCAGATCGTCATTCAATTACGTTCACTTTTGAAATGGCTCAGGCCAAAATTGTTGAATCAGCAATTAAACGTAAAGGCAAGCCGTGGGTTGTTGCAGGAATTTTTGAAATGTGTCTGGGGGTGCAAAATGCCTAAGTGTGGCTCGCAAGTACTGTTGTGTGACCTGCCCATCAGGTTAGATAGTTATACCGGTTGCGGTCATGGTTGCGCATACTGTTTTTCCAGAAGAAATATTGATATAATGAACATCGCTGGTGGTGAATCAGCAATAACACTGGAACGCTTTATCCTTGGTGCTCGTAGCGCTGAGACAACCTGGTGCGATTGGGACATACCACTCCATTGGGGTGGAATGAGCGACCCTTTCCAGCCAAGTGAAACCGATAGGCGCAAGAGCTATGAATTCCTCGAGATTTTTGCCAAGCATCGTTATCCGGTAGTATTCTCTACCAAGGGTAAGGTGGTGGCAGAACCTAAGTATCTCGATCTAATTAAGCAGTGTAATTGCGCTGCCCAGGTTTCGATGGTCTGCAAAAGTGCTGAGATGTTTGAACATTATGCGCCAAGCTTTGATGATCGCGTCAATATAGCTCGTGCACTCGCTCCCAACGTGCGAAGGCTGATCATTCGTATTCAGCCATATCTTCCCCAATATAAGCGTGAAGTGCTGGATTTATTAAGTTTGTACAAAGAGATTGGCGCTTACGGTGTGACGATTGAAGGTTTGAAAATTTTCAAGAGGTCAGGGCCGCTTACAGTACGTATCGGAGCAGATTTCTGTTTACCTGCAGAAATTCTTAAAAGGGATTTTGTGGAGATTCGGCGTGAGTGCCATCGCCTCGGACTCAAGTTCTATAGTGCCGAGAACCGGCTCAGGTACATGGGTGAAAGCCTTTGCTGCTGTGGGGTTGAGGGTATCGATGGATGGGCTGTCAATACCGCCAACCTGAACCATATCTATTTTGGTAATGACGCCGAATTTACTGAAGGCATGAAGCTGCCTTGTACAGGTGGATGCTTTAATACCTTCTATCAGACGAAGGCGAGCCGATTTTCAAAAAACTCCTATTATGAAAACATGATGGCCTTCGCCAAAGGTAAGCTTGGGCGGAACATCTACGGAATCAGCTGCGAGGAGAGAAATAAGAATGTCCAACATATTGTCGCAATCGCTGGTTGATCAGCTATGGGCGGAGTATCAGGTTAACCAAAATACCGCCAAAATAGCCGCAAAGTACCGGATTTCAGAAAAAACAGTTCGCCGATACCGCAGAACTTTGAACTGGGATGAACGACTTAGGAAGATACGAGAGCAGGCG
This sequence comes from Planctomycetes bacterium GWF2_42_9, assembly GCA_001825675.1. Lineage (GTDB taxonomy): Bacteria > Planctomycetota > Phycisphaerae > Sedimentisphaerales > UBA12454 > UBA12454. The sequence goes on from MHYA01000189.1 coordinate 7,836, forward strand.
CAAGTGCAAATAGACCAGGATTCCACAAAACGTATGGCAGAAAATCTGATGCTCTTGCGTGGAGCAAAGAAAGTTTATGCCTCAACACTGATCGGCTCAGCCAAAACTCTCTGCCCTCATTGTAATAAAGAGGTAATCGTGCCCATCCCAAGGATCAAAGCAAAGCTGGGCGATATAGAAAAATTAATTAGATGTGAGGAGATGGTGCTGCATCCACGCCAGCAGGCATCACCTTTGCCGGTTGGTTCTGATTTGGGGGAGGAGGGGGACTTGGATGAATGAGAGTAATGCCGCAGCCTGTACATTTGCTGCCGAAAGTGTGTTTCCAGACGGTAGACGTTGTCCAGATTTGATGACTGAAGCAGAGGCGATTAAGTATCTGCGGCTCGACACCGTAGGTCACCGGCATCCGGAGCGAACTCTGAAACATTACAGGGATCGAAAGCTGCTGCGACCGACCAGGGTGGGGAAAAAGCTTTTCTATTCCCGGTGGGAATTGGAGACATTCATAAAAAAGGTTACAGAAAAGTAGGACATTCAGCCAGGTTAAAAGGATGTCCTGCCATCGTAAGTCATTGCAAATGCTGGACTTGCAATGCCAGCAAAGTTCCGGCGTAAGGGTTTGGCGTAAATATACAGCTAAAAACTTGTATTTTGACCTTTTCTAACGCGCATATAAGAAGACAATGCAGGTATTGATTGCCTATACAATGTGAACGATCTGGAGGTTTTGAGGAAGCAATGGGTCAGCAAATAGGAGTTTATAAAGAGAAAAGGTCTAGCCGCAAGAAAAAGTGGTGTGTTCGCTGGCTGGGCGACTATTCGGTGATTACGGGGAAACAAACGTGGTATTCTAAGCAGTTTGCCACCCGTGCCGAAGCCGAGGACTTCGTTTCCGCTAAACGCAAGGAGTTCGAATCAGGGTTGCCTAGAGATAAAGGCCGATCAGTCACGCTGGGGGAATTCCTTTCGGAATGGCTTGCTGCCCGACAACAGGAACTAAGGGCCAGCACAATCGAGCTTTATGAGGGTGCAATTGACCGGCTGAAAACCTGCTTCGGCTCCGCTTGTTTGCTGACTGACATAAATGAGCAGAAAGCGGAATCCTTTATCGCCAAGCAGAAGATCCTCAGCAAAAGCAGGCAAGGTGAGCCTCTTAACGACTGGACCCGGAATCTGCTCAAGCGTCAATGCCGCACGATCTTCGGTAAGGCGGTTTCATGGAATCTCATCCGAAGCAACCCGTTTCAGAACATCAAACTCAAAAAGCCATCGATAAAGCGATGGCATAGGCTCGTAACAGCAGAATACCTTAAGCTGCTTGATGCTGCTCCCAATTTGCGGTGGAAGGCTTTTTATGCTGTTGCATATACCGCTGGCCTGCGTATGGGTGAGTTGTTTGCCCTGCAATGGGGCGATGTCGATTTCGAGAAGAACACCATCACGGTTGCAAGCCGTGAGGGAACTGATCGCACTCCACCCTTTGAAGTCAAGGACAGCGAAAGCAGGCTCATTCCCGTACCTGCTCACACGATAAGCATCCTTGCACAATGGCAGGCTCAGGCACCTCAAGGTGTTCCGTATGTCATGCTCGATGATGAGCGATATCAACTTGTTTTGGCTAAATGGCGTAAGTTGCGTAAAGAGGGCAAGCCTTGGCGTAATCGGCTTATGGTGAATAACGTCGGTAGAGAACTGAGTAGACATCTCAAAAATGCCGGGATCAAGCTCGATGGCAAATTCAGCATTCATACCCTCCGTAAGTCCTGCGGCCAGAATTGGGCGGATGTGCTGCCGATGAATGTCGTGAAAGAATTGATGGGTCATGCGGACATATCAACAACAGCAGAATTCTATAATCAGGTTGACAAAACACATCGCTTGTTAGCTGCTAACAGCATACAGACGTTACTTGAGGCTGCGCAGAAGGATCGGCAAAAGAGTAGTGAACCTGTATCGGAGCAGCGGAAGTAAAATGTATATAGAAGTCGAACAGGCCATTGTCCCGCGCTTATGCAAGCGTTGCTGCAATATCATCCCGGTTAGAGGCTTGTGCATCAATATCGCAGGCCAGATTCAAAACAGGCCCATCAAAGTTGATGTGTGCAGTAAGTGTGTAGATGAACTGAAATTCACAATTGATAATTGGTCTATAAGATCAGAGGAGAGTTAAAATGCTCATAACAAATATCTTTACAAAGGTACAATATGAAAGCTGAAAATCCTGAAATCGAAAAAAACCAAATTGAATATGACAAGATTAACCGATGCTTATCCAAGATTGCCCCCATTGTTTTACTAACGCTTGAAAGTACTTTCGCAGAAAATGGCATTGAATTCAAGCTGGTAGGCAAAGGGCTAGATTCCAAATATCAACTCAAAAAGGGTTCATTGGAATGCTCAATGTTCTTACACAACTTATTCTTGGAGGTTGCAACAGTAGATCGGGATGCGACACCGTTGAAATATAACAATCGCATGGATGACAATGAAATGCTCTTGGCACGCATTATTGAAATAGTTGACAGTAAGCTTGCTCCTCTTTTGCTACTGATCGCCGGAAAGGATGCTGATGAAATAGAGCGCCTTGCCAAACAATCCCATCCCGGATACGAGCGTTTCAATATAACAATGCTCAAGGACAAAAACATGAGCAAGTCGATGATTCGTAAAATCGAGGAAGGGTTCATGCCATGACAAAGAAGATGATGAAAATCGGCGACTTGGGAGCAAAGTTCAAGCTAATCACTGACAGTCAAGATG
>MHYA01000189.1:10615-11665 GCA_001825675.1 Planctomycetes bacterium GWF2_42_9
CTGCTCAGGCTTATTCATAAAATTGAACCCTGCGGGGGATAGTGTTGATGAAGCGTATGGTTTTGAAGGTACTGTGCCGCACTTAGATCAACCAATCATTAAATTGTCTTTTCACAAAATAGTGAAGCCACCACTATTTGAGGTTAGGTCTGTTGAAGATAATGGTGAGCAGGAGTATTCATACAGTCATTTAGTAAGGGCAAAGGATATTGACGAAGCTACTCGGATTGCACGAGTCTTTTTCAACACTTGGTATTGTGATGATCATATGGACCACAGCCCACCCAACCACCCAGACTATTTTGAGTTCGACAATGGTATTAGGGTGCGCATCAAAAGTGTTACGCCTACGACCGAAAAACAATGGATAAAGGCGATGTTGACCCAATACACAATCAGCAAGTAATTGGTCTACAGACCAGAGGAGAGTTAAGATGGCATGGCGACCGCATGAATTCTTGATTGAAGGTGAACTAGATAACAGTAATCCAGGCAAGGTAACAGGCTGGATGAAATTTGTAGGGCTAGATGGTACAGTACATTTTGACCTACAAGGTAATTTCCGCCGGGATATCAGGGGTGCAAAATACAATTCATAGGTGATGCTTTTGCAGGAAATGCCCCGAAAAATGCTGACAGCTATATGCAGGGCTTCTCAGTTCGACAAACCGGTAAAGTTGGTGATATCACAGCGGGCTTGCCACCGGCTGATTATGCACCATATCCGTATCTTGAATGGTACTCAGATGAAAACGGCAGAGTGGTTTTGGAATTACAAGCTGATCAGGTCAAAGTAGTAGGACAGCCTATACCTGCAATCGAGAGCGATCCTATGTCGCGAGAGGAGCAGAAGGTGAATATTCTGGATTTCCTCTCTAGCCTGGGTCGCAAATTTGTGCAGTCTGATGATTCACCCTTGCTTACCCCTGAACTTCGCCAGAGATTGCCCAAGCTGTATTCCCAGGAGCATGTTGCTGATCCTGTTGCGCAGACGCATTTCCATCTGCTTGGCTCTGATTGGCGATAACGTAAGATAAGTTTCGCTTTTTT
>MHYA01000190.1:0-1451 GCA_001825675.1 Planctomycetes bacterium GWF2_42_9
AAAACTTGTCGGCAGATTAGTAATTTGTGTTGCGAATTTGCAGCCGAGAAAAATGAAGTTCGGCCTCTCTGAAGGAATGATCCTTGCTTCAGGTCCGGGCGGCGCTGAAGTGTTTATGCTCAACGTTGACAGCGGCGCAAAACCGGGACAACGGATACACTAATATTAACCACGAATAAGCACGAATTTACACTAATTAATACTATCAGTGGAATATGTGCAATCTGTGATTAAGGTATAGATGAAGAAGAGTATTCAGGAAATTGCGAAGAATGACGGGCGATATTCGCTGCGTGCGTTTCAATTTGTGCACGAAGGGCTGGAGTATTCCGTGAAGAAATTTTACGGTTCGGATACGCCGATCGATGAGCCGCATCATATTACCGGCAAACAGCTTTGCGAAGGGTTGGCGGATTTAGCCTCGGATAAATGGGGCAGAATGGCGAAATTGACGCTCAACAAACTTGGCATCAAAGCAACAATCGATTTCGGGAATATTGTTTATCTGATGGTCGATAATAAATGGATGCACGCTCGGCCGGAAGATTCGATCGAAGATTTTCATAATATTTATGATTTTGAAACGGTGTTTGAGAAAAATTATAAGTTCAGAACATAACCGCTTGGATAAAGCCCATCCAACATTTTGACAGGTGTGAATATGGATGAAAAAACGCACCAGTATCACGAGCAGGCATATAAAATAATGAAGCAGAAGGGCGTTTGCTGCTGGGAAAAACTGCTCTCACCAAAAAACAACGAAATAGACGATCAATCACATCAATTCCTTAAAGAAGTTTTGACTAAAAAATGGTTTCCCAAGCAAGGCAGAGCAATCGAATTAGGCTGCGGAACTGCTCCTATTCTAAGGTTTGTATGCGAGAAGGGGTTTGATGGCGTCGGGGCCGATATTAGCAAAACCGCGATTTCAATGGCAAAACAACAAACGCCGGCGGCGAATATTCGTTTTGAAAGAATGGATGTCTGCGCGGAAGAAATTGAAAAACTTGGAAAATTCGATGTCGTGATCGATGGTCATTGTCTGCATTGTGTTGTAGCGGCGTCGAATCGGAAAAAGTTTTTGAAAAACGCATTCAGGATTTTGAATCAAAAAGGAATTTTGATTATTATGACGATGTGCGGCACTGTTAATAAAAAACAATTCCTGAAAAACAGCCGCGGCGAAAAAATCGTCAGAGATATTTTGTATATTCCAAACAAAAACGGATTTCTGCCGATTCGAAAAATATCCGTTCGGAAAATTATCACCGAGGAAATTCAAAAAGCCGGCTTAAGTATCTTAATGGCAAAATATATTAATCCAGTTGGCAAAGACCCATTTGGTTCGCTGATGATCGCGGCAACGAAAGATTAGGTTTTATTGCGCAGCGATATCCTGGTTGATTTGGACATCGCAGAAACAGTCCGGCGCGTGCTTTTTCAAAATCCTT
>MHYA01000190.1:1480-10564 GCA_001825675.1 Planctomycetes bacterium GWF2_42_9
CCATTGAGCTTTTTGACTTGTGCGCAATTTTATAATGTGCCGCCATTCGCGGAAATTCGCTGTAACAACAATTTCACTTGTGCAGGCATTCGGCAAAACAAAACGCGCATCTTCACGCTTTAGACCTTTATCTCGCCATTTTTTGTACATCAGACGGATTGTTTCCATATCGTTTTGAAATTCCTTGATATGTTCTTTCGGCAGAGTTTCAGGAATTACGAAATGAAAATTCTCTTCATCGACATATCTTTGCGATTGCTGTGAAACGCTCATTAATCTGTGACGCACAAGTTGATGCGTCATTGCACGCGAACAATTTTCAATGCGGAAAGTCGCACACGCGTGTTCAAGCGGCGAATCGTGCCCCATTTTGATAAGACGCTGAATAAAATCGCTCGCGGAGTTTGCGCCGATTTTTTCAAAACTTAAATAACACGTTCTGCCCGCTTCCTCAATGAGCTTTTGAGGTTCAGGAGTAATTGCAAGCAACGTAACTTTTATAGGATTATTCATAAATATTAACCAAAAATTAACATTACAAACTTTAGCCACAAAGGCACTAAGACACAAAGATTCCATTTAGGATTATACGCTAAATTTTATCAATACCGATTTTGCCCGCGCAGGCAAGAGCCATATTCACATTTCCAAACGGTGCGCTGATCGCGTAGCCTGCGACAACATCTTTAATTTTATCCATCAATTCCATCGCGATTTGAACGCCGGTGCGTTTGCCGTCCTGCTGATCTTTGGTTTTGCTCATTCGATGCAAAATTTCGGAAGGCACTACAACGCCCGGCACTTCATTGGCCATAAACTCAGCATTCTTATAACTCGTGAACGGCCAAATGCCCGCGATTACCGGAATCTTACAATCATTCGTCAGTTCGAGAAACTTAAATAAACTTTTTTCATCAAAGACCGGCTGCGTTATCGAAAATTCCGCGCCCGCTTCAACTTTCTTTTTGTATCGCAGAATTTCTCTGTCCAAATCAGACGCGACAGGATTTGCGCCAACGCCTGTAACAAGCGCAGTCTTTGAAGGCAGATTATTTCCCGCGATATCAAGGCCGCGATTCAAATTGCTGACAACTTTTGTTAGTGCAATCGAATCCAAATCGAAAACGGCGGTCGCGTCGGGATATTCACCAAGTTTTGGCGGATCGCCGGTGATTATCAAAACATTTTTCAAATCTACCGCCTGTATGCCAAGCAAATCGGACTGCATCGCGATAATATTTCTATCCCGGCAGCAGAAATGCAAAATCGTTTCGATGTTTGGGCAAAGCTGGTTAATTTTTATGGCTGTTATCATCGCGCTTAATCTTGAGCTTGCACGCGGGCCATCGGGAATATTGACAGCGTCAATTCCGTGTTGCTGGCAAAGTTTAACTTTTTCGATCAGAGCGGAAACATTCGTGCCTTTCGGCGGTGAAATTTCTACCGAATAAATTTTTTCGCCTGAAACAAGTTTTGCCCCGAATTTTGATTTATCTTTCAGCTCGACAGGTTTTTGCAGACTGATATGTGTAGGCTCTGGGCTTCTAAGTTCAATCACAGCAGAGCTTAAGTCGGCTTTGTGCAGCGGTCGAACAGTTTTAACCATTTCCTTAATATGTGCAGGAGTTGTACCGCAGCAGCCGCCGATAATTTTAACGCCTTTTTCATAAAACCTTTTCGCGTATTCGGCCATATATTCTGGAGTACACATATATACAGTTCGGCCATCGATATTTTGGGGCAACCCTGCGTTCGGCTGAAGAGCGATAGGTTTTGAGGTCGCGTTCTTTATTAAAGGCAAAACTTCGAGCATCTCGGCAGGGCCTATCGAACAATTCAGACCGACAGCGGCAACTTGCTCAAATTCGGCAACTTTGGCTAGAGCATAGTCGATTTTGTCGCCGTAGAGGGTTTCGTTTTGGTCATTTACCGCCATTTGCGCTATAATTGCCAAATTACATATTTTTGATGCACAAACAATTGCGGTTAATAAATCTTTAAGGCTGTGAAAGGTCTCAAAGAGCAGAAAATCAGCGCCTGCCTGATAAAGTGCACTTATCTGATTTGTGAAAGCCGATGAGATATCCTTTTCACTTATCAAGCCTGCCTGGGTGATTTTGACCCCAAGCGGGCCGATAGAACCAGCAATAAGGGCTTTGCCGGCAGACGCCTGTTTTGCGATTTTTACCGCTTCGGTATTAATCTGGGCTGTTTTCTCCGCAAGGCCGAATCTTGCCAGATGCAATTCGTTTGCGCCGTAAGTATTAGTTTCTATAAAGTTGCTGCCTGCCGAGACATACATCTCGTGTATTTGGCCGACAAGCTGTGGATTTGTAAGGTTTAGCTCTTCAAAACAGGTGTTTATGAATACACCTTTAGAATAGAGCATAGTGCCCATCGCACCATCGCCAAAGACAATCTGTTTGTCTAAAAGTTTGTTTAATTCAGTCATTATCTTCCTTAATCTATCAGGAATAGGATTTTTACGCAACAACAAGGAATTTTGTCATTATTTTCCTGAAAAATGTAATTTTTGGATTATACACATATTCCGAGAAAGTTCAAACTCAGAACCTGTTGGAAGTGGTTTTTAATTTTAAGTTGCAAAAAGGCCGATTTTGGCTATACTGTTCGGGCTTAATAAAACGAAAAAGGACGATAAATGAGCGACGAAAAAAAGAACGATCTTAAAAAAGTCAAGGAATTGATTGAGCTTATGGTTGAAAAGGACCTCGTAGAGGTGGAAATAGTCGATGGCGACAGCAAAATCCATCTCAAACGGCCCAATCTTTCAATGCCAATCACAGCACCAATGCCTATGATGATGCAGGCGGCACATCCCGGAGTTTCTGCTCCTGCTGCAAGCGCACCTGCCCAGGCAGCGGCTCCAGTCGATGATAAGCTGGCAGATATTAAATCACCGATAATCGGTACATTCTATGCATCTCCAAGTCCCGATTCGCCTCCTTATGTTAAAGTCGGCGATCACGTTACCGCTGATACAGTCGTTTGCATTTTGGAAGCTATGAAGGTGATGAACGAGATAAAAGCGGAAACCACAGGAACAATCGAAAAAGTTTTAATTAATAATGGTCAAACGGTAGAGTACGGTCAGGTATTGTTCAAAGTCAGGCCGGATTAATCCGTTTTGTATAGGTAAGCAATGTTTTCAAGAATACTCATAGCCAATAGGGGCGAAATAGCGTTAAGAATTATTCGTGCATGCAAAGAGCTCGGCATCGGCGCGGTTGTAGTTTATTCCGAAGCCGACAGAGGTGCATCATACATCGAGCTTGCAGACCAGGCGATTTGTATTGGTCCGGCAAGTCCTGCGCACAGCTATCTTAATATTCCAGCGATTATCAGCGCCGCGGAAGTAAGCGATGTCGACGCGATCCACCCGGGTTATGGATTTTTAGCGGAGAATGCACACTTCGCACAGATTTGCGCCGATTGCAATATCGCGTTCATTGGTCCAAGGCCGGAATCGATGAGGATGCTCGGCGATAAAGTCGCGGCCAGAGAAATTGCTAAAAAGGCGAAAGTACCCGTTGTACCCGGTTCCGAAGGTGAGATTAAAGACGAAAACGAAGCAATCAAACTCGCGAACAAAATCGGCTATCCTGTTATTGTAAAAGCGGCAGCAGGCGGCGGCGGACGCGGTATGAGAGTTGCGCATAACGATATAAGTTTGCGTAATGCATTTTCGACTGCCAAAGCCGAAGCGGAAATCGCATTTAAAAACAGCACAGTTTATCTCGAAAAATATATTGTTGAGCCTAGGCACGTTGAAGTGCAGGTAATGGCTGATAAATCCGGCAATACGCTGCATTTCTTTGAACGTGATTGTTCAATTCAGAGGCGGCATCAGAAATTGATCGAAGAATCGCCTTGTCCTGTGCTCGATAATCATACGCGCGAAGAATTATGCAAATCTGCACTGCGAGTTATTAAAGAAGCGAATTATGAAAACGCGGCGACAGTGGAATTTTTGCTCGACCGAGATAAGAAATTTTATTTCATAGAAGTTAATACCCGAATTCAGGTCGAACATCCGGTTACGGAAATGGTAACGGGCATAGATTTGATTAAATGGCAGCTCAAAATCGCCAGCGGACAAAATTTAACTCTCAAGCAGAGAGATATTGAACATAAAGGCGTTGCGATCGAATGCAGAATTAACGCTGAAGACCCGGATCGCAATTTCGCTCCGTGTCCGGGAAGAGTCGATAAGTTTATTTTGCCCGGCGGTATGGGCGTGCGAGTTGATACGCATCTTTTCCAGGGCGCGATGATTTCGCCGAATTACGATTCGATGATTTCCAAGCTGATCGTTCATAAGCCGACACGTGAAGAAGCTGTGATAACGATGAAACGCGCTTTAACTGAATTCCGCATTGGGCCGATTAAAACCACAATCCCGGCTTGTCTGAAAATTCTCTCGCATAATCGCTATCTGCAGAATAAAGTCGATACGAGCTTTATCGAACAGCACTTATCGTAATTTAATATTTTAAATTTTGCTTAATGCTTCTTTGATTTCACTCACGAAAGTTTTTACCTTCGGTGCTATCGATTTTGTATCATTCAAATTTTCTTCGATAATTTTTACTACTCTTGAACCGATGATAACGCCGTCAGCGCCAGCTTTCGCAAGTTCTATTGCGTGTTCAGCTTTGCTAACACCAAAACCAACGCACACCGGAACATTGGTAAGAGATTTTAGTCTGCTAATCAGCGGCTTAATCATATCTGATAAAGTATCTCTTCCGCCTGTAACGCCCAGAAGCGAAACGGTGTAAATAAAACCAGTGCATTTTTCGGCGATTCTTTTCGCGCGTTCTGTTTCGGTATTCGGTGTTACCATAAAAACGGTATCGAGTCCTGCTTTGCGGGCGGGTTCATAAATTTCATCAACATCATCGATACTCAAATCTGCGATAAGCACGCTGTTTGTTCCTGCCTGTGCGAAATCAGAGAAAAATTTTTCTGTGCCGTATTGAAAAATCAAATTGTAGTACATCAGCAAACCGATAGGTATATCTTTGTATTCTTTCACTTTTGCGATAAATTCTTTCGCACGTTCGACTGTTATACCTGCGTTCAATGCTCGGATGTCTGCTTTTTGAATTGTAGGGCCGTCAGCGATTGGATCTGAAAAAGCTATGCCGAGTTCGAGTACGTCCGCGCCGCCGTCGATTGCCCCTTTCACAATTTCAAGACTTGTATCAAAATCAGGATCACCGATAACAAAGAACGGTATTAAAGCTGGTTTTTTTATTTCAGCAAAGACTTGTTTGTATGTTTTCACTTTTTGTTCCTTTCGACAATGTCAACGTCTTTGTCGCCGCGGCCGGAGAGACATACGACGACGGTAGTATCAGCCGGCAATTTGCCTTTCTGATTGTAAACCCATGCGAGGGAGTGTGAGCTTTCGAGCGCCGGCAAAATACCTTCGCATTTTGTGAAGATATCGAAAATATTTAAAACTTCATCGTCCCTAACGGCGGCATAATTTGCTCTGCCGATGTCTTTTAAGTAACAGTGTTCCGGTCCTACGCCGGGGTAATCGAGACCTGCTGAAACGGATTCGGTATCGAGTATCTGGCCTTCTTTGTTCTGCATCAAATACATTTTCGTTCCGTGAAGAATACCGACTTTACCTGCGTTGAGCGGAGCGGCGTGTTTGCCTGTCTCAAGGCCTTTGCCTGCCGGTTCTACGCCAACAAGTTTCACATTTTTATCATCAAGGAATCCGCTGAAGATTCCGATTGAATTGCTTCCGCCGCCGACGCAGGCTGTAACAATATCCGGCAGCTTTCCGATTTTTCCCAAGCATTGCTTGCGTGCTTCAGTACCAATGCACGATTGAAAATGTTTTACGATGACAGGGTATGGATGAGGCCCGCAGGCTGTTCCGAAAAGATAGAATGTATCCGCGACATTTGCCGTCCAGTAGCGGAGCGCTTCGTTGATAGCGTCTTTCAAAGTTTCCGTTCCGCCTTTAACTGAAATAACTTCCGCGCCGCAAAGTCTCATTTTATGTACATTCACGCTTTGACGGTCAACATCGATTGCGCCCATAAAAATTTTTGTCTGCATTCCGAAAAGAGCGCCGATCATCGAAGTCGCAAGTCCGTGCTGACCTGCGCCTGTCTCGGCAATCAATTTTGTCTTGCCCATATATTTTGCCAGCAAGCCCTGACCCAGACAATTATTGACTTTATGTGCGCCGCCGTGCAGCAGGTCTTCACGTTTGATATAAACTTTGAAGCCTACAAGTTCGCTGAATCTTGTCGCGTAATATAAAGGCGTGGGTCTGCCCGCGTAGTCTTTATATAATGTGTCAAGCTCAGCAGTGAATTTCTCGTCTTTGTAAAATTTGTAAAAGGCTTTCTCCATTTCCTCAAGGGCTGGTATTAAAACTTCGGGAACGTAGAAGCCGCCGAATTGTCCGAATCGTCCATTGTATTTCATTTAAAACCTCATTCAAGAATTAGCATCAGAAAATTAAATTCTAAATCCAAATATCGAAATACTAAACAAGCACTAAATTTCAAAATACAAATGATAAAAACAACGCAATTTCAAATTTACAAATTTTGAACATTTGTATTTTGTTTCGGATTTAGATATTAGTATTTCGGATTTAATCATTGTGTGCCTTTGCCGCTAATAAGAGTTTTGATTTTATTGAAAAGCGAAGCCATTTTCGTATGATCTTTTTTGCCTGGCGAACTTTCAATACCGCTGCAAATATCGATACCATAAAAACCTTGCCCGATAGCTTCTGCGATATTTTCAGGAGTGATGCCGCCCGCGAGAAAGGTTCGTCCGAATCTATGGCCGGTTAACTGCGGCAGTAATTTCCAATCGAATCGTTCGCCTGTTCCACCGTAAAGTTGCGGATGAAAAGCGTCGAGCAGTAATGCGTCGGTCGCGAAATTACGGGCATACTCTATATCTTTGCCGTCTTTGATGCGAATGGCTTTTATGACTTTCGCCGGTATATTATCAAGTGAAGCGCAAAAGCCCGGACTCTCATCGCCGTGAAGCTGAACCCAATTTAGCATTAGTTCGCTTGATACCTTGCGGACATAATCGGTGTTTTCGTTTATGAACAGGCCAACTACATCGACATACGCAGGCAGCTTTTTAATAATCTTTTCCGCGTTTTTTGGTTCGATGTATCGGGGGCTTTTCGGATAAAAATTGAACCCCAGCAAATCTGCGCCAAGCTGAACCGCTTCGACAGCATCTTCAACATTAGTGATTCCGCAAATTTTAACTTTCGGCATCATTTGTTTCTTCCATTAGAAATTTCTATTAAGTCTTCGAGACATTTTGCCGCCGAACCGCTGTCTACGGACAGGGCTGCCTTTTTGAACCCCTCATGGAGGTCTGCGGCAAGGTCTGCGACCATTATAGCGGCTGCCGCGTTTAAAAGCACCATATCTCTTGCCGGCCCTTTATTTTTTCCATAAAGTATATCTTTTATCATGCCCGCGTTATAGTCGGCGTTGCTTCCTACCAGCTCGGCCATTTTCGGTGATTTAATTCCGAATTCTTCAGGCAAAATTTTGTAAGAAATTCTTTTCTTATCTTTGATTTCTACGACTTTCGTAGGAGATGAAACGCTGATTTCGTCCAGCCCAGCGCTATTTACTATTAACGCACGTTTTACGCCTAGAATCTCGAAAGTTTCAGCGATCCTATCCAGAAGCGATTCATCCGGCACACCCATAACCTGTGCGTGCGCATTGGCCGGGTTTGCCAGAGGCCCTAAAATATTGAAAGCAGTTCTGAAATCGAGGCTTTTTCTAATTGGCTGCACAAACTTCATTGCAGGATGATGCATCGGAGCAAACATAAAACCAAAATGTGCGTTTTCAATACACTCGGCAATAACTTCGGGTGTGCAGTCGATTTTTACGCCTAATGATTCAAGTACGTCGGCAGAACCCGATTTGCTCGTGATGCTTCGATTGCCGTGTTTGGCTACATACGCGCCGGCGCCAGCCGCAACGAATGCGGCAGCGGTTGAGACATTGAAAGTTTTCAAAGGAGCTCCGCCTGTTCCGCATGTATCGATTAGGTTTGGAATTTTCGTTGTAACTTTTATAGCGTGGTTTCGCAGAGATTGTGCAAAGCCTGCGAATTCAGCCGCGGTTGCTTTTTTCATTCGCATTGCCGCCAGAAACGCCGCGATTTGAACTTCCGCGACATCGCCTTTGAAAATTGTGTCCAGCAGGTCTTTGGCCTGATTGTATTTTAAGTCGCCGCCTTCGAGCAGTACCTCAAGATATTCAGTAATCTTTGTCATAGCGCAATTCTCCTTGCTTTTAAAGAAATGTTTAAAAGGTTTTGTATTATTTTCCCGCCCGCCGGGGTGAGAATACTTTCAGGATGAAACTGCACGCCGAAAATCGGTTTGTCTTTGTGTTTCAGACCCATAACGATGTTTTCATATTCAGCGGTTACTTTCAGACAATCCGGCATTTTAGTTGCGCACAAGCTGTGATACCTGCCTGCCTGAAGCGGATTTTCAACGCCTTCGAAAATACCTTTTTCGTTGTGTGTAACTCTTGACGATTTTCCGTGCATAACTTTTGGCGCGTGGCCGACAGTGCCGCCGAAATATTGTACGAGCGCCTGATGCCCGAGGCAGACCCCGAAAATCGGGAGTCTGTCTTTAAAATAATCTATAGCCTCAAGCGTAACGCCTGCACTAGAAGGATTGCCCGGCCCCGGAGAGATCACAAGTAAATCGGGCGCAAATTCACTTTCGATTTTCTTAAGCTTTTCCAAAGGTGTATCCGCGCGATACACTTTCGGCACGCAATCACGTTTGCAGAAATCATCGACAAGGTTGTAAGTAAACGAATCGAAATTATCGATAAATAATACTTTTGGATTCATAATTAATTACCTCGGACTGCGCGAAGGCAGGAATTTGCTTTGTGCTGTGTTTCTTCAAATTCGGTTTTTGGAACGCTGTCGTAAACGACTCCGCCGCCGGCGCGAATAAAAGCCGTGTGGTCTTTTATCTGCATTGAGCGGATTGTTATGCAGCTATCGAATTGG
>MHYA01000191.1 GCA_001825675.1 Planctomycetes bacterium GWF2_42_9
CAGTTAATGCTAATACCTTGTATATTAATGAACGTTCATATCCCAACCATTCAAGATCAGCTATAAAATTTAGATTATTTTTAAGGACTTCTCTGCCTGTATTTGCCAATTCGTGGAGCTTTTCAAAAACAAGCGGTTCTTTGTGCCAGGACTTATGACCTTTTCTCTCTTCTGGCGGCAATGGCAAAGATTTTCGGCCGTACTCGGCAAGGGGACGGAGTTTGGCAGCAATAAACAATCTATTCAGTTCTTCTTCCGTCAACGCTCGGCGTTGTTTTCGTTTGTCCGCATGTTCATCGGCAGCGCATAGTCTTGATAATGGATTGACCGTCATTCTATCAGTTTCAACGCACCAATTACAAAATGCAATTGCACTCGCACGATATGTGTTTCTGGTCCGAGCTCCCATATTATCCTTTTCTGCTCGGTTCATCCATTTTTCCATCGCATCGCGAGTAATATCAATAAGCCTTTTGAATTTACAATCTATAATTAATGTTTCCAGTTGCCTTTCTACATTTGTTCTATGTGCGATAGATACCCGTTTACCCCTGACGGTTTTGGCCTGAAGATGCTCAATATAAGCATTAACATGTTCATTTAGTGATAATTTAGCATGGTCCGCCGTTCGACAGTCCTGAGCCGAAAGAATACCTGCTTTAATATGTTCTGCCCGTTTAACAAGTTCGGCCAGCACATGTTTTGCTGCCTGTTCATCCCGGCAGCCGGTTGATTCATATACCATTTCACCTGCGGCATTTCGGTATTGTGCTAAATAAACAGGAGAATACCGAAGGATTTTTATTTGTCCTTTGTTACCGGTGGTAATCTGGTCATAATGCTTTTTACCTTTGCCATCTATCCACATGGCCATTTTCTTGCCGTTTCTTTCGACAATCGCAGCATTTTTTGGGAGATGCTGCGTATAAGTTTTTCGATATATACTTGCCATAATTCTTTTCCTTTCAAGGTGTGACATGTGAGCACTAAATTTCGGAACACATCAAGTTAATTCTGCTAAAAATCTGCATTTTTAACGCAAAAACAAATGGTTTTGCCAATTCTCAAAAAAATGTTCAACTCCGACCGAATGTCTTTTATCTATCTACCCTTCCGGCGGCCAATGAAAAAAGTTATTTTTTTCCGAGGACCCAAAAATCGTGACACGTTGTGACAGGTGCTGACAATTTTTATGATTCGTAGTTTTCATTCGCAACTTGCACAACGTGACGCAGAATATTTGTTTATTACACCTTCGGGCAATTGCCACTTCCACTCTCTATGGAATTTGTCGGTAGGTTCATAATTAATCCTGAGATTACGCGAAGCAAGCAAGAGAGCATTTGGCCGTACGCCGGCATTACGTGCTTTTGACCTTACTTGATTATTTGTTAAAGGTCCTGTCTGAAGTAGCGAACGTATGAAATCTTCGGCGGTTTTAATTTTTTCATCGCTTACATTCTGAAGATCGCTGCGCTCTTTAAAATGTCCGCACCAATAAAAATCATGAACTAATGGCCATTCAGCTGGCTTTTGCTGAAGCTCGCCATGTTTATCTTTTTTCATTTGTCCCATGCGAGGCGGCTGACATTGGCAGAAACCATCACAGCTATCGTCACCATCAAGCAATTCGTTCCTGAGCATTGTTTCAGGTTCATCCGGTACAAAATACTCACACCATCTGCATGCAGGTTTTTCGACACAACATTCACATTCATAACAAACTTTTTCTGTACACTTACGCATAGCTAAACTCCTTAAAAAATAAAATCTATATTTTTGTTATCAATTTGTTGCCAAGCTATCTGCTCAGCACGTTCCTGACTGATCCCACCATCTATAGTGCAAATGGCTACTCGCTCTTTCCATAAGAATCGCTGTTGTTCGGAAAGCGAATCAGGCTTTCGCCGTTTTTTGAAAGTTGATTTCTTAAAGTCATACATTTTTGTTTCTCCATAGTGCGGCACAGTGCTGCGACACTTGCCATTGCATCCTATTATTGTTTATATTTTTCTTATTTTTTTTCTTTCATTCTTTCTTTTATAAATATTTTATTAATTTTTTGATCTTCGCGCGCGTGCAATCAAAATGTCGCGACACTGTGCCGCACTGTCAGCTTTTTAGTGCAATACTATCATAGAATTTTTCATAGATATGGCTGTTCCGCCTATATCGAACATTTGGGAATGCCGCTGACAGGTCTCTGCCAAAAGTTTGTTTGGTACTTACAATGCTTCGTCCTTCGGATTGACACCACATTTGCCATGCGGCATATAATGCATCTACAGAAATGCGATAACCTGGCTCAACGATACATTTTTCCCTGACAAATGCAGCCACAGGGCTGCAAAGGTCTTCTAATTCTTCAATTGCATCCAGTGAAGTTTGCGGTTGAATAAATCTGCCGCGTTCTTTAAGCCGTAACCAACCTTTCAATGCCCAAAGAAGTATTCCCTGCAGTTCTTTTTCAAGCTTATTGCCTAATTCGATATCTTCTTTGCCATACCAGCTTTTATTTATTCTCAGCAGCATAAATCTTCCTGCCAGGGCATTGCTGGCATCTGTGAGGCGAGGCAATTCATTGGTCAAAAACATAAATCTGGTAGGAAGTTTCATAGTGACAGATTCTTTATGCTTTCTGTCGATAGTAAGTGAATCTTCACCGCTGATGCAAAGGAGTCTCTCAACAACTATCCCAATATCCTGACCTGTAAATCTGGCATCACTTACAATTGCTAAACTTTTACCAATTAGCGGCTGAAGTCCGAATGTTCCAGCCAGCGAACCTGTTGTTGGTCCGGCAACATTACCTGCCCCGATAAGTTTTGTTAATATCCGGCCTATAGTTCCCTTGCCGCAGCGCCTTGGTCCTACAAGAAGAAGCATTTTCTGCTGACTGCTGTCGCAGGTAAGGCAATAACCGAACCATTCCTGGAGAAGTTCTATGGATTGCTGGTCGTCCCAGAGATCATGAATAAATGTCAGCCAGTTTATAGGCTCCTCGGCATCGGCATCATAATCGAACTCAAGAGCGTTTGTGGTAAATAATCTCGGTGTTGCCGGATATATTGTCGAAGTAGGAATATGCAGATTCATGCTCCGACAGGCAAGCATCTCCTTTGCCGGAGGTAAGCTGGAATTATCTTCAAGCCATGAAGGCGGAGCAATTATTGCCGGAATATGCGCATATGCCCTGATAGTTTCAAGAGCAGCATTTACAGTACCGGGATTGGATTCAAAACAAACCAATTCATTTTGCCCTCTTGCCTTATTATAGATGTATCGCAGGGCATCATGAAGCCAGGGCTGGAGACGGTTTCTTAAACATTGATCTTCCATCTCAACATATCTGTTATTTTGCCATGACATTATCAGTCCAGCATAACTGATAAGCGTTCGTCCCTCAGGATGTGTATGGAATTCATTTACGTATGCCTTAGCGGTAGGGAGGGTTCGCTTTTGAGAGAGAACTACGCTGCCGGTTTCAGGGTCATGGCAACCAAGTTTTATTAAGCCTTCATTGTCAACTGCTAATGCTTCACCCCTAGTAACTTTCTTTTCAGCATCATGAATGCGTTTTAAAATCTGATTATCGTCATAATCTCTTGGAAACGGCCGCTTGTTTGCATATTCTTTGATACATAAAATCGCTCCATCATCCGTAAGGTCAAATGCAATACATCGGCATGCGCAAACATACAGTCTGTAAGAGCCATCATTTTTATCTACTATATTAATTCGGTTAAGGGATTTTAGACAGGCATTGTACCGCTTTTTATGGTCATCGAGGGAGGGAGCTATTTCAGAAGTGGCAGGAACAATCGTTTTCTTTTTCTTCTTTTCCTTCGGAGCCTGTTTTTCACCTAATTCTATTTTTACAGTTTCAGCAATTTGCAATGTTGCATTAAATAATAAATTGGTATCTACCAATGCAGGCTCTGCTTCAGGAGTTTCCCATGAAATAGGCTCACCTTCTTCATGAATGCTTGGAGGAAAAACTGTTTGTGCTCCTGTCGAGCGGAATTCAATTATCATACCTTCCGATTTTGAATGCCATTTCTTTGTTGCAGCAGGTGTTGTGATATAATATAGGCGGTGAGACCTGGGCTTGCTCGGTCGGCCGAACACCGCCGGCGTTTGAGGCAGCAGCTGATCTGCTAATTCGATTGCCCGTGGATGATCCAAATCAATATCAATAAGCCATCCTGATGGTTTACCCAGCAGAACGCCAATATTTTTTTCCTGATCGAAATGTTTGTCCAGTTCTTCAGGGGTAGTTTTGAACATGGGCCAACCGTCAAATCCAGGATTCTTAGATTTATGAGGAATCGGAATGGGCATCCAGCCTTTCTGCATATAATCCCGCGCAGCCTCAAGTGTCAGATTCAAAGTTGTTGTATTATTTTCAGCAGTCATTATTTTCCTCCCTTACGGCAACTGGGACAACCAGCTATAAACCAATGGTCAATATCGGATTTTATCCATCTAAGCAGAGCTCCCAATTTAATAGGACGCGGAATCCTGCCTGAATCGACTAATCGACGCACATGCCGTGTTGAACATTTTAACATCTGCGCGATTGAATCGATTTCTATGAGTTGATATTCAACTGCCGGACTGGTACTTTCAATCTTCTTGGTTACTTCAGCTTCCTGCTGCTGCATTATTTCCTCCAAACAATAAAAACCTTAAAATTACAAAAATTAAGACAAACAACGATTAAGGATTCGATTTTAGTTTTAGGTTAGATTCGGTTAAGGTTCAGATTTTCAGGTTCAATGATTTGGTTTAAACCAATACTTTTGGTTCATATTTTTTTATAGCAACTCAATTCTGCATTTAAATGGAATTCCGGCTGAAAACGAAAATTGTTCCATATGTAGAACTTTTTTTATAATTCGCCGCAGAATAGATTGTTATCTTCTTCATCAATCGCTCTTTTACTCCAAAAACAGGGACAAAAAATGTGTCCCTCTATAGGTTATTTATTAGCCGAAGTGGCAATTTTGTTGCGAGGAATTTAAAAATTTTTCATATTTTATAATATTTCTTTAAAATTATGTTATCAGTAAACATTCATCTCTTCCTATATAGTTATTCGAATGAGAATGACTAAGATTGGTACTACTTTGAAAAATCGTTACATATATGTAATAATTTTTTTAAGAATCATTTTTTTAATGCCATTAAGATATTCCTAAAAAACCGCTTCTATTTTTTTTAATGTTGTTAAATTTTTAACAATATATATACTTCATGCATCTCAGCTCCAATTTAACTAAGCCCTCTATATAGTTAGTCGAATGAGAAGGGGTCAGTTTCACTCTACATGCAAATATTTTTGAAATTTTTTTTCTCTTACTACCGATCAATGCGTTTTTGACAAAAAAACGGTAGAAGAAACATGTCCCTCCATAGGTTATTTATTAACACGAGTGGCATTTTTGTTGCATACATTTTAAAATCCTTAGTAATAAATAATGAGTTAAGCTAAAATTTTATGTCTTTCTATATAGGTATTCGAATGAGATTGCTCTCGGGGAACGCTACTTTGAAAAATTTTTTAAAATTTCTTTCGAGAAGCTATAAATGACTTTTCCTGTCAGTTATTATTTATAAAAAAAAGCATTGCCCTCTATACAGGTAATCGAATCTCGCGCCCCTCAATTCAACAAAAAATGAAAAAATTAAAAATTTTTTTTAGGGGCACATTTAAAAACCCAAATCAAGGACAACAATTATTGCCCTCTATAAGATATCTATTACCCAAAGTGGTATTTTTGTAACGGCCTTTGCAAAAAAATATCAGTTGATTATTCTTTTAGGACAAATTCAAATTTATTTAACATCAAAAAAAATGTCCCTCTATAGTTATATATTTACCCCAGCAGCTATTTCGTTCCGCCAATAATTTTGATTTTATGATTTAGTGTGCGTGGCAATCAAAGTTGCGCAGCATGTAGACCATATCAGGAAATCTTGAAAGCAGCGTTAAACGCCGAGATTTGCGCGCAGAATTGATGCAGAAGAATAATCTGGATAGGGGGAAAGGATAAAAAAAATTTGGTTCCTTCGCCGCTAAAACGAAACTGACCGCGGTGGGAACAATCACAGAGCAAGACAGAGTTGGTTTCCGTGTAAAAAGTTTTGAATTAATGGTATGCCTTACATACATTGCATTCAATTTTGAGTTTTCTCCGTATTTGCCTGAAAATGTTACTTATTTGTTACTGTTTATCACTCCTCCCACAAATTAACATTATTTAAAAATCTCCTGCAAAATGCCTGCTGGTCTTAGTCGGTTAGGTGCCGGTTAAGACAGCAGGTGTTCTGTAAGAAGGGTTGTAATCTGGAGGAAAGAATGATAACAGACACAAAAGATGAAAATAATGTAGCAGTAGCAGCCGAAATATTTGAAAAATACGGCGACAAAATACGCACCGAGATCTGGTTACATGTAAATGACAAATCAAGTATTGATGACATTTGCCATAACTTTTTTATATCTCTTGTCGAAAAACCAATTCCGCGTAAAGATCAAAATATTAGAGCTTTTATTCACAAAGCTATCAAAAATGATGTACTTGATGCCGCTTCTCGATCTAAAAGCTATTATGCGCGAAATTGTAAATATGCCCAGATACACACAAAACATTTTGACTCGGATACGCCGGAAAGCATTATGAGTCATGCCGAAGATGTTCACCAAATATTTAAAATCGTTGAAAGTCAGCTTTTAGAGCATGAGGCACAGGCTATCATCCATAAATATCGTTATGACAGGGACACCGATGAGACCGCACATATGATGGGCGTAAGCAGACGAAGCGTATCGCATTACCTTTGTACGGGCTTAAGAAAACTTCGAAATCTTATTCATTCGGAACAATTTCAACAGGATTTTTCTTTTATCGAAGGATAAGATAACTATTGTTTAATAACATTATTTACAATTGCGACTATCTTCTCACGTAAGATGGGTGGCTCTAACACTTGTACTTTATCAGCATAACTGAGAATCCACCATTTTATTTCATTGAGGCTGTCAATTTGGAATTTAATAATTACTGAACCATCCGGCTGATAGGAAATTGCTTGGGTATGATGCCACTGCTTTGCTGTTATTTCCTGAGCTAATTCAGGAGCGAATTTTAGTTTAACATCATAAAGCCTGGCTTGCGGCTGCATAGCCCATTTATTATCGAGATATTCATCGATATCAAACTCTTCATCGATAAAGAAACATTTGTTTTGCAGTTTTATTTCGCGTATCTGTCTAAAATCAAATGAAACGAGAGAATTATTATGCCTTGACTTGCCAATCACAAACCATTGATTATTGTAACACCTTATGTGATAAGGCTCTAGTTCAACCGCTTTCATACTATTTGACATGTAATATTGTATATGAATAATTCGCTTATTTGTGATGGCATCGATTAATTTCATGAACCACTCATCATGCCGGTCTTTTATGATTTGATAGTCTGAAGAAATGGTAATGTCCTCCAAAGTTTGGCGGCAGTATTGCTTTATATCTTCAGACAGATTATTGTATATTTTAACGGCAGCCTTCGTAAGTACATCGTTAAAAGGAGAAACGGTATTTTTTGACATTTTGACCAGCAGAAATAAGGCAAATGCTTCATCCTTAGTTAAATTTGGAGGGGACAAGAAGAAGTTTGGCTCTATTTTAGGGCACTGTTTTTTGCGATCGTAAAGATAAGGGATGCCTATTTCTCGTAACAGTTTTAAATCTCGAAAAATAGTTCTTTTGGCTACACAAAATAATTTCGACAATTTATCAATCGTATAAAACTGACCACTGCTAAGGGCGGTCAGTAGTTTCAACAGCCTTGTAATTTTTGAATGGTCCATTTAACTAATTTCAAAATAACATTGCTTGATTTTTTTGCATTGTATTCCGAAAAACAAATAACAGAAAATTATATAAAAACAGACAAGATAAGTAAATAATTTTTTGACAAAAAAGAAAAAATAGCTTAGTATGCCTCGTGTATAGTCATTTCCCAATATGATTTAATGCTTTTTATCTTCATTGATTTGTTATAATTTATAAGTGTAGAGTGATGTTATGATGGCTGAACGGAATCGGCCTATTGAACCCGACGAATGTGGAAGATTCTACGATGAGCACCAGTTCTGGCTTCGCTGTGTAATTCGCAAAGCTGTAGGTTCCAACGGTGATGTTGAGGATATTCTGCAAAGTTTTATGCTACGATTAATGGACAAGCCTGTTCCAGAAGTGTTTACGGAAAAAAGATATTGTTATAAAATGCTAAAGAACTTTATAATAGATGCCAAACGAAATGGCATAGTATACGAGAAACACATTTCCAACTTTGCACAGGTACATGCATGGTCGGAAACTTATAATCCTTGGGAAAAATTGTCCAAAAAGGATGAATACCATTTCATTCTAAAGAAAGCTATTCGGTTGCTTCCCGAACGTATTGCTTTAGCTGTAAAATTACGACTGAGAAGAGAATATACGGTTGAAAAGATAGCCACAAAAATGTCCATTGATAAGAAAACTGCCATTAAATATGTTAGTGACGGTAAAAGTATGTTAAGAGAAATGCTTAGTAAAAAAATTAATAGTTTGTGTTTTTTATCATTGATTTTTAATCGAATATGAGGCTGTGCTTGAATTTAAAAACCATAATAAAATATTTTGAAGAATATGGCGAGTTTATTTTCCGGACGACTCGTTTCCATCTGGATAATACCCCTTTGGGTTCAAACCTGTCATCTTCTGCATTGAATTATTTATTTCAGAATGCTTTCCTAAATATGCTCAAGAATTCAGCACCTATTGAACAAATGGAAAATTTCCAGTCAGAATCTGTTCCGTGGCAGCTAGCTGAAGAAATGAAAAGAGGGATAAAATTGTGTGAGATCGCAGAACAATATTTCGATACTCTGATGTACAAAGACGCCTGTCGAACCGTCCCTTCAGAAATCAAGAAACATGTTCTTAATTGCCAGCAATGCAGCAAAAACTTTTTTAAATATTCGTTTCACTTCCTTACACCACTAAGCGAAGAGCAGCAATCCTATATAAAAAATATAACAAAGCAGCTAATCAGACATTTTTCACTTATTAGCGTAAAAGTTTCTTGTAATGATGTTAGAAGTTTTCTTCCGGCTTTGCTTGACTGGCGATTGAGAATAAAAATCCCAACACCGGTAACCGTGCATATCGATAGTTGCCATCAATGTCGTAAGGACCTGGAAACTCTTTTAGAATTCAATTTTGGATCTGAGCAGCTTGAAAGATTATCAGCTTTTTATTCAATGTCTTCGCAGTCAGATTCCATTGAATGTAAGGAAGCATGGGGCGTAATCGATTTGGCCGCGGAATTCAGATACGATAAGATACCATTGAAAATTCTTGAGCATATCTGTCTTTGCAAAAATTGCAGAGAATTGCTTTTGGACAAGCGAAGGATGATCAGCGAGCAATTACTTAAAACTGAGAAAGTTGAAGATTATCCATGTGAAATGATAACCCCATCAGATTTATTTGATATGGCTTTTCCATTTGGCTTGGATAGTATTCAAACAGAAGAATGCATATATCGCGGCCCATTTATAGACCATATCACGCAATGTCCGGAATGCCTTAAGAAAATTAATGATGTAGGCCACATATTGTATTCCATTGATGAACATAAGGATTGCGGCGTATTATCATGTTATGAAATCGAACAACAAGAGAAAAACCTTGACCTTTCCTATGGTCTGGACATTTTTGATAAAAGTCGTTCTGCAAATTTTAACAATTGGTCGCAGGGAGCACAAATAAGCTGTGAACAGGTAAAAAGATTTTTGCCAATGCTTGCAGATGTAGAAACAAAGATAAAAGTGCCAGATGCCGCTGTTGCGCATATTGAGCAGTGCAATAAGTGTAAAGAAGATATTGAAACGATTCGTTCATGGAAGCTGGATTATAAAAAGAATTTGAGACTATCTGAATTTCTTTCGAAGCAGAGTTTTGAAAAATCAGATGATTGTCTGCAAATTCTTAAAAATAACGCAAAAACCATCGAATCGATTATCCGAATGCATTATGAAAATATTGATACAGATATTTTGAATCATGTATGCTTGTGTCGAACTTGCAGGGATACGATTTATGATGGCCGTCAGAAAATGATGGTATATGCTAATCAGACGAATGCAGGAGATAAATTATTCTGTGAAAATATCAAGCATTCAGATTTATTTGATTATGTACTTCCTTACAACTTTAATCCTGCCAATGATGAGTATATAAATTTCAGGCAGCCGCTTATCGGGCATCTGCAAAGTTGTCCAAGGTGTCTTGAAAAAATAAGGCAGATGCATAACAGTATCTATTCAATAGCTGAACGCGGTAGACTGATAACGAAAACTGAGTATGA
>MHYA01000192.1:0-190 GCA_001825675.1 Planctomycetes bacterium GWF2_42_9
GGGATTTCCCTTTTCAGGGCTGCGGCCTTTGGCTCGATCACGAAGGCCTGGATGGTTGTGAGGGAGAGCATGACCGCGATGATGATTGCGGCAACAGTGCGGCGGCTGTTTCTGGTGATTGCAAGGCAGATGAGCGCGACCAGGCCGCACGCCAAGCCCCATTTGAAATAGCCAGGGAAGAGCACCCCGA
>MHYA01000192.1:348-513 GCA_001825675.1 Planctomycetes bacterium GWF2_42_9
CCATGACGAAAGTGTTGGCGACCGGCAAATCCGGCCCGTTCGCAGTAGGCGAATAGGGCGCTGGTAAGTTGTGTAAGGTATTCATGTAGCTGGCCGGTAGAAGTCAAGTCGCGGTAAGCTGTCGATTGATATTGCAAAAGCTGAGTAAGAAAGGAAAGAGGGGGG
>MHYA01000192.1:685-8966 GCA_001825675.1 Planctomycetes bacterium GWF2_42_9
GGCTTTGGCTCTCTTGGAGTTGGTTTGTTTGATGGGCTGCATAATGAAAGTTATAAAGAATATTTGAAACTGCCCGCGGACACCGAAGGCGTTGTCGTAACCTCGGTGATGATGAACAGCTCGGCGGAAAATGTTCTTAAGAAGAACGACTGTATAACGGAAGTCGATAATTACGATGTTGACAACGACGGAATGATCGTAATTTACGGGCAGAAATATTCGCTTTCCGAAGCCATTGAAGCCAAGCAGATAGGTGAAACTGTGGAAGTTGTTTTTTGGCGAGACGGGAAAAAAGAATCAGCGCAAATAACGATTCAGCTTAACAGGCCTGTGTTTGAATTTGCTAGGATGTATGATTCGCAGCCGCCTTATGTATGTTTTGCGGGATTGACGTTTGTTTCGGCAAGCAGAAATTTTCTTGAGACATGGGGCAGAGAATGGATAAAGGATATTCCTCATATTCTGCGTTATTTGCTTAGCGAATCGCAAACGCTGAACACCGACAGGGAACGAAAGGAATACGTGATTCTTTCGGAAATACTGCCTGCACAAATTAATTTGTATGACGGGGAATTTTTAAACAAGCCGCTGGCAAGCATAAATGATCAGCCCGTGAGAAGTCTTGATGATGTACGCAAAGCATTTCAAAATAAAGAATGCGAGTTTTATATTTTGAAATTTATGAGTTCGGAGGCTCCCCTGCTTTTGGACGCAAAACAAGCACACGCGCAAAATGACGAAATTATGAAAAAATATAATGTACCGGTATGGACTTATCCGGAGGAGCAATTATGAAAACGACAAGGATTTACACTATAATCTTTATTATCTGTATTTTGAGTTCTTTAAATTTCGCGAAAGATATTTCGGCAAAGTTGAAGGATTCGCTGGTTTACCTTCAAGTTGCATATTATGGTTATACACAGTATGAGCCGTGGAAAAATATGGAATTGTCCGAAGGGTATGCTGTGGGCTGCGCGGTTGATGACAATAAAGTAATTACGCTTGCGTCAAGCGTAGCGAATGCGGCCTTTGTACAGGCAAGAAAATCTGACCGGAACGATTTCATACCCGCAAGAATTCTCGCGGTGGATTACGAAAGCAATCTTGCACTTATAGAGCTGGACCCAAACTCGATTGGAAAAGAATTGAAGCCTTTGAAATTCGATGAAAAGTACGTCAAAGGCGCGGGCGTTAATTTTTACTGGTTATCAGCCAAAGGACAGATGTTTATAGGCAGGGGCTTTCTCGATAGAGTAACTGTAGCTAACGTAACGGGCTTTTATTCGAAATCACTGACATTTGTAGCTGCGGGCATTTCCGAGGCGACCAATCTTGGGCAATTATATTGTCTGGGTGAAAAGCCAATCGGCATCGCAAGTTTATCGGGTAAAGAAACGGAAGCAGATATTATTCCGGCAAAAGTTATCAACCGATTTCTGGACGATGTCCAAAAAGGAACGTATAACGGCATAGCGATGAGAGGGTTCAGCGTTTCAAATCTGGTAGACCCTGCTATGCGGAAATATCTGAAGATTCCAAATGAAATCAGAGACGGTGTTTATGTTTCGGATATTTACACGATCGGCACAGGCAGCGATGTATTGAAAAAAGGCGATGTGCTGCTGGGCATTGACGGATTTGCGATAAATCCTTACGGCCGATACGATGATAAAAAATTCGATACCCTTCCATTTGAAACACTTATTACGAGTAAAACGGCAGGTGAAACAATCACATTCGAAGTTTGGCGAGACGGTAAGAAACAAAATTTAACCGGTGCAGCGAAAAGATTCGATGTTGGTGAAATGCTTGTTCCATTCTATGAATATGATACGCAGCCGGAATATGTTATTGTCGGCGGATGTATTCTGCAAAAACTTACGCAGAGTTATCTTGCGGCAAGAGGTGATGAATGGCGTGGAAAAGTCGAGCCGCATCTGTATAGTTATCTTTTGAACGAAGCTTTTAAGCCAAGCGAAGAAAGAAAAGATATTGTGATTTTAAGCTATTGTTTGCCTGCGAATATCAATTTGGGGTATCATAGTTTAAATCAATGTGTTGTCGATAAAATTAATGGGATGAAAATCAAGGAAATGAAGGATGTGCCGATTGCTCTTGCATTAAATCCTGAATCAAAATTCATCGTTATCGAATTTGAGATGGATAAACCTGCTATTGTGCTGGATAGAAGTCAGCTTGAAAACGCGGGTAAAATGATCTCGCAAACCTACGGTATAGGGAAATTAATGAATATTAATGAATAGTCGGCGCGGCTAACTATCCCCCCGCCACCCCCTTCGAGGGCAGGCAGGTGCGGGGGCTAAACAATTATGAAGATTGAGATTTCATACGGCAAAGGCAAAGTGGGATTTGATGTTCCTGAAAAAAACATCGCAGGGATAATCCGGCCGGGGAAATCGCAGCCCGGATTAACGGGCGAGCAAATCAATGCCGCTATTTTAAACGTCGATGCAAGTAAGGAATTTGTCAATGCAGTCCGTGGTAAGAGGTTGTGTGTACTTACGCCGGATGGCACACGCGATCTGCCGATAAAAACTATTTTGCAATCAGCGACGGAACTTCTAAAGGCCGCAAAGCAAATCAGATTCATCATTTGCACCGGAACGCATAACGCCAAAACTGAACGTAATGAAATGCTGATGAATGAAATCAAGTCGCTGATGACTGAAAAAGGGATCAGCAATTTCGACATAATTGTTCACGATTGCGAAAAAGCCGAATTTTTCAACGCAGGTATTACGAGCAGGAAAACAGAGGTTTTATATAATTCTGCCGTGAAGGACGCGGAAGTTTTTTTGGCATTGAGCGATGTTAAGCATCATTATTTTGCTGGGTATTCAAACCCGGTGAAAAATTTTGTGCCGGGGATATGTTCATATAAAACAACGGAACAAAATCACAGCCTCAGTCTCGATGAGCGGTCGGGATTTGGACGGCATCCGTGGCATTTGCAGCAAGTAGATTCGCAAGATAATCCTCTAGCGGCAGATCAGGTTGAAGCGATGGAAAAAATTATCGGCTCGCGTGATTTCTGGGCAGTGGTAATGATAAGCTCGAATAATAACATTCAATGGGTAAAATTCGGCAAGGCTAAAGAGGCGGCTGCGGAGGCTTTTGCGAAAGCTGATGAATGGAATATTTATGAAGTGGAGCCTGTCGAAAGAATGATAGTTTCTTGCGGAGGAACGCCCAATGATATTGATCTTTATATCGGACAGCGGGCGCTGGAATTGACAAAACAGGCGATAATTGACGGCGGCGAAATTTTATTCGCGTGCGAGTGCGAAAAGGGAATCGGGGCGGAGCGAACAATGGAGCATTTCTGGAATCTGCTGGTTAAGCCAATGGATGAAATATTTGCACAAGTGAAAAATGAGCCTTATAAATTATTCAGTCATAAGCCTCTGCGATTTGCGGAACTAATTAAGAGATTGCGTGAATTATGGCTTTATTCCAGTTTATCCGAGGAGATGGTCAAAGCGGGTCATTTGTACCCTGCTTCAAATATTCAGGATGTCGTTGACGGGTGGATTAAAGAACGACCGGATGTTAAAATACTTGTGGTGGACGGCGCAAATAAATTGGCACTGAAAGCTGTTTAGCCGTGCAAGCAAATAGCCCGACTCCGTTTTAATCATTGCGTTCGTAAATAATCACGCCGACTTTTTCCAAATTAGGAGGAATATTTTCTTTCCAATAATACATAGTTTTTTTATCGGGAAGATATTCTACAGCACCAAACTTTTTGTAATAATATTTCACATATTTCGGCATCCATTCCAATATTAAATTTTTTTGGTTAGATATCGGAAGCCAGGAATAGAAATTATTTACAAAAACGATAAATCTGGGTTTTGCAGATTCGACCTGATATATCAATTCGTTCTGCATCTCAATCGCGTAAGGGTGCGGCTCAAGCAGAGGATACATATAAATATACGATGTTGCAGAAAGACGTTGAGCATAAAAATATATTTGAGGTTCGCTGCCCAAGACGGCGATTTTATCGTTCGGCTCGGAATTAGCCTTAATAAATTTCGCAACTTCAGCCATTTCATTTACGTGATTCCAGCTATAAATAATGTTGCCAAGTTTTACAGGGTCGCTTTCGAGGAAGGTATCTTTTTGATTGTAAAATGTCTGGAACCAGGCAGCGGCAATAATAACTATCGCGATAACATTTTTTCTATTTTCAGATTTGAATAATTGCTGAACTGTATAAATAGCTGCGCCTGCAAAAATCAAAACTGCCGGAAGAAGCAGCATAAAATAGTGCTGACGAAAAAATAAGCCCGGACAAACCGTTAAAAATGAACAAATTAGAAAAGCTGTGGAAATAATCGCGAATTTACGAAGCGATTTTTTTAATATAACGCAAAGCAAACCGATTAACGATATAATCCAAATAAATGGAGATTGAGCGAGAATTGGGAAGAAATTCGCCTTGAATTCATTTATTCCCTGCTCCAAAGTTACGATGGAAACATATCTATGCGCGTAATCGAAAGTCCAAAACCAGAATTTTTCGAAAACGCCGGTGCAATACATAATTAAACAAGTAACAGCAAAAGGCAAAAAGATAAAAAATGAATAAAGCAGGAAGATACCTGTGATTTTATTTATGCTTCGGGGCTTTTGACGAATCTGATTCCAAAAAATAAAAAAATAACTGAAAAGAATAAAACCGAATGCGTGCTGCTTAATTATAAAAGAAATGCCAAGTAACAATCCCGCGAGGAGCAAATGCCAAATTTTCCTGGCTTCTTCATATTTGTACAACAGCAGAATTGCAGCGATTACGGGCAAAACAACAAAGTTTTCGGCGTTGGCGGATACTTGAATAGAGCTGCTTATAGAAAGGATGGCGAAAAAAGATGCCGATGCGACTCCGGCGGCAAAACCAAAAAATTTCTTCACAAGATAGAAAAGCAATATTACCGTCGCGATATTTATAAATATTACTGATAAATGGATGCCAGATGCGGTCTGACCAAAAATTGCCAAAATAACAGCGTAGACAGCGTATATGCCGGGCATTTTCATATTATATGCTAATGAATATGGCGGGATGCCTTTAAGCATTAACTGGGCGGTATAAGCATATTCACCTTCATCACGTTCGAGAGGTACGGCAAGTGTGCGAATCCGAATGAAAACAGTGATGCTGATGAGAAGGATGAAGAACGATAACAAAATGAGATTGAGAGATTTGTTAGAAATAGAGGAATTTTGAACATCAGCCGACACTATAACATCCTGTAACATATTGATAACAGGCGGCGCCCGGATTTGAACCGGGGAATAACGGTTTTGCAAACCGTCGCCTTAGGCCGCTTGGCTACGCCGCCAGGATTTTTGGCACAGACTTAACTCTCACTGATTTTTGCTTTCTAGGGCAAAAATCCTGAAGAATCGAGGGCTTTCACTTCAAAAAATGGGCCGGGTTGGAATCGAACCAACGTAGGCTTGCGCCAACGGGTTTACAGCCCGTCCCCTTTGGCCGCTCGGGCACCGACCCATTTAAAGTTTAATATTGTATATTTAAAATTGAAGATTTAAAGCATTCCCATGTCTTCAATCAAATATCATAAAAATATAATATTACCAAAGAATAAATACAAATGCAATCCTGAAAATTTGCAAAAAATTGAGCTTTTTTCAAAGTTTTTATTCTTTTTTGCCTTTTTTAACCTCTGGTTTGGGTAAATCTTTCAAAATTTCCAAAGATTTGTTCAAAATATCGTCCGGCAACTCGTAATCTGTGAGTTTGCCTGACATATAAAGATTGTAGCCGCTTAAATCCATTAAGCCATGGCCGCTGTAATTGAACAAGATCACTTTTTCCTTGCCTTCTTCTCTTGCTTTTACCGCTTCATCGATAGCGGCTGCAATAGCATGGCTTGTTTCCGGTGCGCAAATAAAGCCTTCGGTTCTTGCCCATGTAAGAGCGGATTCATAACATTTGAGTTGATGATATGCTCTTGGGGTAAAGAGACCTTCCACTACGCCCTGGCAAACGAGCGGCGCCATACCGTGATAACGCAGGCCGCCGGCGTGAATAGCTTCGGGTACGAACGCGTGGCCGAGGGTGTGCATTGCTAAAAGCGGAGTCATACAGGCGGTGTCGCCGTGGTCATACGCAAATTTGCCGCGAGTCAATGTCGGGCAGGCTTTAGGTTCGACTGGAATAATTTCAATATCTGCACCGTTGATTTTATCTGCCGCGAACGGGAATGTCAGGCCGGCGAAATTGCTTCCTCCGCCAGCGCAGCCGATTACGATATCCGGCTTTTTGATCCCAATCATTTCTAATTGTTTTTTCGCTTCGAGACCAATGATGGTCTGGTGCAGCATAACGTGATTTAGAACGCTACCGAGCGAATATCGTGTTTGGCCTGTTTTATCGTGGACGGCATCTTCGACGGCTTCGGAAATCGCGATGCCGAGTGAGCCGGGAGTGTCGGGCATTTCTTTTAAGATTTGTCGGCCGAATTCTGTTTTGTCGCTGGGGCTTGCGATGCAATTTGCACCCCAAACCTGCATCATTAATTTGCGAAATGGTTTCTGGTCGAAGCTGATTCGAACCATATACACTTTGCATTCAAGGCCGAATTGATTGCAGGCATAAGCGAGAGCTGATCCCCATTGGCCTGCGCCGGTTTCGGTGGTGATTTTCTTTATGCCGAAAACTTTGTTGTAATATGCCTGCGGAATAGCGGTGTTTGGTTTGTGACTGCCGGCGGGGCTTACGCTTTCATCTTTGTAGAAAATTTTTGCGGGCGTATTGAGGAATTTTTCAAGACGTATCGCCCTTCTTAATGGCACGGGCCGCCATTGATAGAGAATTTCAAGGACTTCGTCGGGAATATCTATCCAGCGTTTTGTGCTGACTTCCTGCTCTATGATGTTCATAGGAAATACAGGCGTGAGCATTTCGGGCGTTATCGGCTTGCCGTTTGGGCCGAGCGGCGGTTGAAGATTAGGCAAATCGGCTGCGATGTTGTACCACTGTTTTGGAATGTCTTTTTCACTTAATTGAATTTTTACGTCTTCCATCACATTCTCCATAATACGAAAAGATTTTTAAGCGATGGGGTAATTATAGTTTATTGGGCGGTTTTAGGCAAAGGAATTAACTTGAGGGCGCCTCTAATAATTCAAAGAATTTAGATTGCTTCGTCGTTTTTGGGCTAAACGCCACAAAAACTTCTCGCAATGACAAAATAGATTTCTCGACTGCGCTCGAAATGACGCGTGGCCGCAGCGGCCACGGCTAAACGACGAACCCCTCGAATAAATCGAGGGGCTAACGATGGTCTTACAATTTCATATTAAAATAATTTTTGGCGTTGTTGAAACTAATGTTCTCCACCATTTGGCCGAGAAGTTTGATGTCATTTGGGATCAAACCATTCTTCACATCGTTGCCGAGGATGTTGCATAATATTCTGCGGAAATATTCGTGGCGCGGATATGACAGGAAACTTCGCGAATCAGTCAGCATGCCAATGAATCTGCTCAAAAGGCCGAGATTTGATAAAGCGGTCATTTGTTTTTCCATACCGTCTTTTTGGTCGAGGAACCACCAGCCGGAGCCAAGCTGCATTTTGCCGGCGACAGAGCCATCCTGATAGCAGCCGATAATCGTGCCGAGCAGTTCGTTATCGCGAGGATTGAGATTGTACAGAATTGTTTTAGCGAGTTTGTTTTGCGAATCGAGGCGGTCAAGGAATTTTACCAGTGGTCTGCCGAGTTCGAAATCGCCGATAGAATCGAAGCCGGTATCAGGGCCGAGCGAGTTGAACAAACGTGTGTTGTTGTTTCTTAATGCGCCGAAATGGAACTGCTGAACCCAGCCTTTTTCGGCGTCCATAATCGCGAATTCATACAGCATAGCTGATTTGAATTGGATTGATTCTTTTTTAGTGAGTTTTTTATTATGGCGAATTTTTTCAAATATTTTTTTAATATCGCTTTCTTTGTACTCCGCAGCATAGGCGGTTTCGATGCCGTGGTCGCTAAGTCGGCAATTATTTTCGTGGAAGAAATCGTGGCGTTTGCGAAGTGCTTCTATATAGTTATCGAAATTTTTAATCTTTATGCCAGAAGCAGCGGCCAATTTATCAATCCATTCGTTCAATGCTTTTAAATCTTCAACGGCCATTCCTTTATCGGGACGCCAAGCGGGATAGACTTTTATTTCAAAGCCGTCTGTTGCAATCTTTCTATGATGACGGAGGTCGTCGATTGGATCGTC
>MHYA01000192.1:9006-10133 GCA_001825675.1 Planctomycetes bacterium GWF2_42_9
CCGCGGGTACTGAATTTGGGCATTTTCAAAAGCTCGGAACAATTATCGTAAATTTTCTTTGCGGAATCCGGCGACAGAAGTTTTGTTATGCCGAAAGGCTTTTTAAGCTCCATGTGCGTCCAGTGATAAAGCGGGTTTCGCAGGCAATGGGGAACGGTTGCAGCCCAAGCCTGAAATTTTTCCCAATCGGAAGCATTACCTGTGCAGAAGCGTTCTTCGACGCCGTTGGTACGCATCGCCCGCCATTTGTAATGATCGCCTGCGAGCCAAATCTTTGTCATATTCTCGAATTTTAAATCGTCTGCAACCTGCTGAATGGGAAGATGACAATGGTAATCATATATTGGACATTTTGCAGCGTGCTCGTGATAAAGCTGTTTTGCGGTTTCAGTTTCCAACAAAAAATCTTCGTGGACAAAGTCAGAAGACATATATATCCTTTATTTAAAATCCGAAATACGAATAACCGAGATTCTTCTCCCTCTGAATTTTATTTAAAATCCCCAAAGGGGATTGAAAGATAAAATTCCAAAAAATTCGGGAGTTTCCGCTACGCTCCAACACTGCTTACGCTCCGTTCAGAATGACAGGGTGTATTTTTAAAAGAAAACCCCGTCAAAGTGTTGACGGGGCTAAACAGTCGTATCAAATTATTTTAAACCGAGGGCTTTTCGCAACGGTTTTACCATATC
Organism: Planctomycetes bacterium GWF2_42_9; assembly: GCA_001825675.1. Classification (GTDB taxonomy): domain Bacteria; phylum Planctomycetota; class Phycisphaerae; order Sedimentisphaerales; family UBA12454; genus UBA12454. Next base: position 9,699 of record MHYA01000192.1, read on the forward strand.
GGTTTTTTCCCAAGTGAACGAATCGCCTGTTCTGCCGAAATGGCCGTGATAAGAAGTGGCCGCGTAAATCGGGCGTTTCAATTTAAGACGATCGATCATGCCCTTGGGTGTAAGCGGGAAAACATCTTTAACGGCTTTTTGCAGTAATGTTTCACTGACAACGGCGGTTCCTTGTGTATCAACGTGCACCGAAATAGGGTGGGCAACGCCGATAGCATAGGACAACTGAATTTCACAAACATCGGCGAGGTTTGCGGCGACGATATTTTTCGCGACGTATCTTGCCATATAGCTTGCGGAACGGTCAACTTTTGACGGGTCTTTGCCGCTAAAGCAGCCGCCGCCGTGAGCGCCCATACCGCCGTAGGTATCGACGATAATCTTTCTGCCGGTGAGGCCGCAATCGCCTTTGGGACCGCCGATAACGAATCTGCC
>MHYA01000193.1 GCA_001825675.1 Planctomycetes bacterium GWF2_42_9
TCCAGGTATCGGGGTGAGCAAGAATAACGCCCGCCGATGGCTTAGTTTGCCGCTGGGGCCGCTTTCGGTGAGCTTTCAACCATCGGAATTGGCAAAATGGGTAACTATTTTCTTTCTGGCTGCGTCACTTGAATACCTTGGCGAGGACATACGCCGCTTTTTCAAGCGATTTTTGCCCATTTGCGGGGTTGTTGGGGTGGTTGTATTGTTGATCCTTAAGGAAGATTTCGGCACGGCGGCTTTTGTGTGCCTGCTCACCTTTATTATGCTGCTTTGCGGCGGGGCGAAGGTGTGGCACCTGCTTAGCCCGATGCCGCTTGCGATAGCAGGGCTTTTTTACGCGATAATCACGCATCCGGCCCGCATAGACCGTATTAAAGCATTCCTTGAGCCGGACAAAATGGCAGGTTCAGCGGCGTACCAGGCGAGCCAATCTCTTATCGCAATCGCGAGCGGGGGTATTTGGGGCACGGGCCTGGGGCATGGGATATGTAAATATGGGCACTTGCCGGAAGATACAACCGACTTCATTTTCGCTATCGTAGGTGAGGAACTGGGGTTTGTGGGGGTGACATTCCTGATTTTCATGTTTCTGATATTTATTTTTGCGGGCACGCTGATAGTTGTGCGGTGTAAGGATAGGCTGGGCCAACTTTTAGCAGGCGGGATCGTTGCAGCGGTAGCGATACAGGCAACGATCAACCTTGGCGTGGCGACGGTGGTTTTGCCCACAAAAGGCATAGGCCTGCCATTCGTATCCGCAGGCGGAACCAGTATGCTCCTTTCGGCGGCGGCGGTAGGCGTGCTGATAAACATCGCTAAACAGAGCAGTTATGAGCTTGATATGCAGTCGTTGAACGTTAACTCCATCAGGCCCGCTGCCATACCAGCCAAGGCTTAAGTACAGGATTACCTTATAATGATAGTTCAAAACGTTTTTTTCGCCGGCGGCGGTACGGGCGGGCATATCTACCCAGCCCTTGCAGTTGCCCAGCAGCTTCTAACACAGAACCCAAACGTTAACATTCGGTTTTTCTGCTCAGATCGCAAGATCGACGCGGATATTCTTGCAAAAACGAGCTTTGATTTTATTCCGCTGCCGGCGATAGGGTTTTCGCCTAATCCTTTGAAACTGCTTAAATTTCTCAAGGCGACACGCAAAAGTTATAAGATCGCGAAAAATCTTATTGCAAGCTCGACAGGTACGGTGATGGTAGGGGTTGGAGGGTTTGTCTCGGTCGGCCCGGTCATGGCGGCGGACTCGATCGGCATACCGGTAATGCTTATAAACACCGATTCGGTGCCCGGCAAAGCTAATAAATTCCTAACTCGCTGGGCAGATGAGATTTATGTGCATTTTGAGTCGAGCAGAAAGTTTTTTTCTCGCCCGGAAAAGGCTATTGTAACGGGATGTCCGCTGCGGGCGGATTTTGCTTCGCCGGATAAATCTCGTGCCATGAGGGATCTGGGCATTGATCCAGCTAAGAAAGTGCTGCTGGTAACGGGGGCATCAAGCGGGGCAAAGACGATAAACGACGCCGTTTGCCTGCTGCTGGATAAACTTTGTGATATTGCCGGCTGGCAGATCGTTCACCTCACTGGTAAGCAGGAATACGCGTCGGTTGTGGCAAAATACGGGACTTGCGCAAGCAAAAACAGGGTAGCTGATTACTATGATCACATGGCGGATCTGTTCGCGTGCGCGGATCTTGTGGTAGGCAGGGCGGGGGCGGTAAGTGTGGCGGAGTACGGGGCGGCGGGGGTGCCAAGTATATGTATGCCGTATCCGTTCCATAAGGATAATCATCAGAAATTGAATGCCGCTGAGCTGGAAAGTGTTGGCGGAGCAATAGTTATGAAAGATCATATCGATGCGGAAAAGAATGCCGGGCAGCTTTGGCTGGTGCTTGAAAGGCTGATGAGAAACCCCGGCCAGCTTGAAAAGATGGCGGTTTCGGCCAAGCAGGCGGGGCGAATTGAGGCGGCCAGCCAGATCGCGAGCAGGATATTATCAGCTTACAAAACGTGAAAAGTGGGGGGGATCAGGGGGTGTTCGTGTATCCCTCGGGACGAAAAATATATCCTGAATGGACGTTTTGCAGAAGATTTTCGTATTATTTTGTGTAATATTTGATTGTAACACTTGAAATCGGAATGCTTTTTGACTAAAGTACCCGTTCTTATTTCGGTTTTGGCGTGTTCGGGCAATTAGCTCAGTTGGTAGAGCAGCTGACTCTTAATCAGCGGGTCGTGGGTTCGAATCCCCCATTGCCCATCTCTTGTAACCCTTGTAAGCCGCAAGACTTACGAGGGTTCTTTTTTTGTGCTTGCTTTCATGGTTTTTAAAGGTTAGACACTACTTAGACAAAAGACCTATAAAAACGAGCCAAACACGAAAGAAAATAGAGATGGCCAAAAAGATCAAAACAAAGCGGCGCAAATACGATTACAAAGGCAGCCTGTACGAATACAATGGCCGCTGGTACATGAAAACCCAGCTTCCCGGCGAGGATACACGCCGGACAATAACGCTGGCCAACCCCGGCCAGCTTGCGGCCAAGAAACGCGCTGATGCCGAGGCAATAGCCCAAAAAATCTGGGACGAAGCCTTTGTCAAAACCCAAGGCAACCACCTCAAAGCAAATTATATAACCATTGGCGAACTCAAAAAATTATATAACGCGCATTGCGAGGCATACTACTCTGCCGGAAACCCGATACTCGGAGAGGTCAAACGCGCTCTTGACCTGCTGGATAATGACCTACTTAAAGCCGCCGACTTTACCCCACGTCGGTTCCAAGAGGCGATAGATAAGATGCTTAAGCCGACAGAGCCGCTGAGCCTCCGGACGGTAAACGGCAGGATCGGAATTATCCGGCAAATGTATACTTGGGCAGCGCAGCGGGAATATATAACCCGCGAGGTTGCCTTTGGATTGACTCTCGTAAAAAATGTGGAAGCTCGGACTAAAGGAGTTAAAGCCGCCGCCATGCGCGGGGACGTAGAAATCAAGCATGTAAAACTCACGCTTCCGTATCTTTCCTCGGTGCTTCAAGCCGTAATTAAAGTTCAACTTTTAACCGCCGCCAGACCCTCAGAAATACTGAACATGCGACCAGAAGATATCGACCAGACCGGCGTAACTTGGTTTTATACCCCGACCAAAAAGGGCACCCGCGACCCCCTCCATAAAAACGCATGGAGGAACGACGAAAAAAAGTTCGGGCGTAAATTGGCCTTAAATAATCAGGCACAGGCAATTCTCGCACCTTATATCAAAGCCAGCCGCATCGACGAGTACCTTTTCCGGCCAGCCGCCGCAGTAGAGGAAATAAGGTCAAATAGAACTCGGAACCGAAAGACTCCACATATCTTCGGCAACCGCCCAGGCGAAAAATGCAAAGGAACTGAAGCTCTTCGCCTTTCAGATCATTACGATTCACACGTCTACAACGTCGCGGTCCGGCGAGCAGTAAAAAAACTCAACGAGGACCGCAAAGCCGCTGACCTCAAAGCCATACCTAACTGGACCCCATACCAAATCCGGCATACCACCGCGACCATCCTGCGGGAAGCGACCGGCGATAACGATAGGGGGTTGACTATGATACAAACCCTCCTTGGCGACCAGAGCATACAAATGGCCGAGCGATATTCGCACCGCAAAAAACGCCTCGCCGCCGAAACCGCGAATATCGTGAATGGGCAGATTACGGTATAAACGTCGGCAACAACCCTGCGAAATAGCTGTTAAGCATGTTGGCATAGCAATATTAATTGCAGTTAATAAACTGATTAAGCTTTGATTTCATTGCTTGAGCCCAGATATTATAGCCATTTGCATTGGGGTGAAGGAAATCAGGCATTACGTCCTTTGAAAGCACCCCGTTAGCGTCGAGAAATGCTTTGTTGATATCTAAATAGTAGACCCACTTGTTGTCTGCGACTACAGAGGCCAGTTCACTAGCTTGTGCATTCTTGGCTCTTCTTGGATTTTCGGGCATTTCTGTGTGCGGGAATATCGCAAGCAGAAGGATTTTGGTTTTTGGCAAAGCCTGTCGGAGTTTTTGTACTACAGCAATTATTCCCTCACTAGTTTCTTTGCTCGAATCCGAGACATTATTTGTTCCAACAAGTACAATGGCGAGTTTGGGAGAAATGCCATCAATTTCACCATTACTAAGCCTCCATAAAACGTGCTGTGTGCTATCGCCACCAAAACCTAAATTCAAAGCATTACATTTGGAATAACTCTTTTCCCATACTTCCTTGCCATCATTTTCCCAACCCTGTGTTATTGAGTCGCCAACCATGATCATATCTACATTGCCTTTTTTAACACGCTCTAAAATGCCATTGTGACGTGTGGTCCACCATTGGTCATATCTCGGCTCGGGAGTTACGGCGGCATGTGTGTTGCGGGGTATAAGTTTTATTTGAAGTTTTTTCTGGGTGCAACTCAAAGAGTACAATGCTGCCAGAATGGAAACAGTAACCAGTGTGAAAATTTTCATTTTACTCCTTTAAATTTGAATTTTTAACTTTTAATAAAAATGCTATTAAACCAAGTCACGCTAGCAATCTGATCAGATTATTTTTGAAGATGTCTTCCTGCTCATCTTTTTTCTTAACTACGGATTTAACACGTGCTATGAACGCGCGTGGCTCGTATCCATCGAAATCAGTGCCGAACAGCAGGCGTTTGTGACCGAACAGTTCAAGGGCCAATTCAAGTTGTCCAATAATAAGACCTCCACTCATTCCAGACATGTCAAGCCATACGTTTTTGAGATTACAAAGCTTCTGCATGACTTCTTTTGGTGGTATGTGTGCACAAACAATTTTCATATCGGGAAAAGATTCCGCTATTTTGATTATGTCATGGTGTTGATGTAATTGTACGATATGGTTGTGTTTGGCACAGATCTCAAAAAGCTTCATGAATTTTGCAGAAGCATAGGGCACAGCATCATCGATGATGATAAGCTCGCCGACCCATTTGTGCCCCTCATCTGAAAACCGCGACAGCCAATCTTGTGATTCCTCAAAAAACAGAGGGTTTACATTGGCGCCAGGCAGGAGAAAGCCTTTATAAGTTTTGGCTAGTTTAAGCGCATCTTCATTGGCAGCGAAAAGGTCTTCGGCTGTTTTCGAAAATACACCTTGCCATGTTGTGAATATTGCTCCGCCGATTCCGGCATCTCGTAGATACCGTATAGCCGCATCCTGAGATGAGAAAAATGAGGTGTGGCCATTCCATCCCGGACTGGGGATATGGATATGCGAATCTATGATCAACGCATCTTTGTTCATGGGTGCATTCCTAACATTTGATTCTTCAGCGAATAAAATATCGGAGGCAAGCAAAGCGGCGCTCCCACAGGCAGCTGTCTTGAGAAAATCTCTTCGGCTTAAACCGTTCATATTTTTCCCAAGTACTTGAGTTGCCAATATGCCCGGAGCCATGCAGTGGTATTTACTCCTGATACAATGTTTGCAAGCAGTTCGTAGCCTTTAGGGATATCCTGCTTTGTATGAGGCTGGATCCATTTTACATAACCGTTTTCCGCGTGCATGGACATCAAATCTTTTGCAGCAGCCAAAAATGTATCACGGCCGGTAAGTTCATAATAATCAACACATGCGCCGACGAGTTGCGTTTCAGGCAAACGTATATCCCCTTGCCAGGCAAGGAACTGCCAATAGCGGTGGGGCGTTTTGCTCCAGCCGCGTTTATTGTCTTCGCAATTTATAAAGCCAGCATTGGCGGTATGTCCGTTGTCATCGAGGAATTTAAAACCATTTTCGATACATCGCTTTGAATAAGCATGCCATGTTTTGGTTAGTTCAGGCTTTATGTCGCACAGAAATCTTGCAGAAAGCGTTATCAAGCCGGCCTCTCCGCCGCTCATCTCCTTTTTAAATGCATCCGTGCGAGACATGAAAATATTGAACCAATTTTTGTGCAGCTTATTGCCAAGGTATTCACCAACAGCAGCGCAAAACAGTCCAAAAGCTACGCTGTGAGGCGAATGAATTCCCCAACGACAAACGACACCAAAATAGCTGAATGTGTAATTATTTATAGACCAGCAGTTTGCACAAGCCAAAAGAAAAGATTTGATCCATTCAGCTTCTTTCTTATTTGCAAGCACCTCTTTGTAGACCAGCAGAGAATACATGGTCCTCATGTACTGATCGATGCTGACTTCGCTGGAAAGATGTGCCGTTTTGGCGCCGCCATACGGCTTGGGCAAAAAGCCAAACATTGGTTTTACTACGCCGACAGCGTTTTTGGAACCAGCATCGGCGATAAGTTGGAAAGCTTTGTAGCATTGTCTGGCTGTGTCGCGGGCCGATTTGTCTTTTGTAGCTTTGTACTTATAAATATTTGCAAGCAGGTATTCGGCTGTGGCCATATTTGAGTCTTCGTAACTGAAGAAAGCAGCCTTCCAGAGTTTACGAGGAGCACCGGGCCTGTCAAATGTCATATAATCTGGTATTTCTTTGTCCCTCAAGGGCCTGGCGGTGAGTTCATTGATCATGGCCAAAACTATGCCATCTTTATCGAGCAGCTTGGATTGGACGTAATTTTCTACTATTTGAGCTCTTTGGTCTAAATTCATTTTGGGTACTCCGTTGCTTATTTATGTTTACAGATTATGTCAATTATTTTCGCTCGGATGCGGCGAATGTAATCAGCGTTTTGGGGGAATTTGTCAGGTGCTTTAATGTCTTTGAGCAATGACATTATTTTTTGTTGTCCGGCAATTCGAGAGGCCAGGCACAAGAGCCGGTAATCGTCGAGCAATTCTCTGTATACTTCCCATCTGATGGAATCAACAGGACCATTTTTACCCGGGTACAAAACAAATGTATCGCCGGCAAACCAGCTGGGCCAGTTGAGGCCGTCATTGTCCAGATACGGGTCGATCAATTCGGTTGTGCCATGCTTGTACCAGTAATTACAGCCCCAGTGTAGAAATCCCTTGAGCTGAAATCGGAAAAGCTGTAAACCAAGGATTCTCAAGCGAAAGAGTGGATAATCGAGGAATCTATTTGGAAACTCGAATCTCGGTACGCAACAATAATAGACCCATGTTTTTACATCTTTACTGATGAAATTAGAAACTGTCATTATATTAGGAATTGGATTATCAACATGCCCTTGGCTGAAGAAATCGTAGTTACTCAAAGTTTCGCTGATTTTTATCTCAGGAGAGATTTGGCGTATCATCTGCCGGACTTTGCTATACTGTTCCAAATGCGACATCTCAGGTTCATCGCTGCAATGGAATATACTGTTTTTAAAAACCCTTTCTTTTTTTAGGAACTTCACCAGTTCGGGCAAGAACTGCTGTAGGAAATTGTGATATACTGAACCTGTCGCAGGTGCATCAAGCGGGCAAAAAAGCTTCTTTCGGCCATTTCGATCAACTATTATCTTGATGGCATATTTGGCACCCCATTGACTGAACAAATGGCTCATTTCAAAATACGTGAATCCACATTTTTTGGCCAATGCAATCCATTTACGAAGTTTTGACCAGCCGAATGTATACTGCCCAGAATCTGTTTCGTGAACATCGACGAGCTGCATGGTTTTCTTTTCGCCATCTGTCGGAGGCGTGAACAAGGGCGTATAAATGGCTGTCTGATTATGATCGGCCATGTTCTTTAAGTATTTATGGACAAGTTGCCAATATGCCGCACTGAATGGTTCCACTCCATACCAGTCAGCGATCGCATCAGAGTAAAACCAATGTGTAATCGGCAGCTGTAATGGGGGAAGCGTAAATGGAAGCACGTTAATAGTTGCATCAACAGTATAGGTCTTATCTTTGTCAATTTCTATGCTGACAGAAACTTTGCCTTTCATGGCGCGATTTGGCAGGCGAACTGTTATCCAATAAGAACGGCTTTGGCCGGATGAAAACTGTTTATCATGAAACTCCTCTATTAAAGGATCCGGCACAAAGCCTGGTACTGTGCCTTCGGTAAGGCTTAGTGGTGTGCCTGTTGATTGATTTTTAAGAGGAACCAGCTGGCAAAGTCGTACCGAGCAATACTTAGATAGATTGCCGCTAAAACTAACTTTGTTTGGCTGTTGGTTAGGTGTCGGGTCGACACGGGGTCTAAATCCAACCTGAAAAGAAATGACCTGATTTCGATTCCCGCAGAGTTTAATGCTTTTTGTTGAAGCCGGTTTTGTTTCGGGCAAGATTCGAGCTAACGAATCTGCAATCCATATATTCATAATGCCTCGTATTGCGTTTTGGGGTAATGAGTGCCTATAATGAGAGGAAAACCTCAGTGATATTATGCGGCAATCATGATAATATTATTCTTTAAAATTTAATATAATCAAGAAAAAATAAATTTTTACAGAATTTCTTTCTAACCTCTTATTTAGCAATGATTTATTGCAAGCTACAAGGCGAGTATTTCTTTGCGCAAGCGTATGCAGGATAGCGATTGAATAAAAACGCTTGACTAATTTTGTAAGAAAAGCTAGAATAAACGCCAGATTGGAAGTGGAGATATGACTGTAGCAGATACAATTAAATTGCCAAAAGGGCCGAAAGTTACAATAGCAGATGTAGCTATAAAAGCATCGGTTAGTGCTGGTACAGTTTCGAGGGTTCTCAGCGGCAGTGCTACGGCAATTCGGATTTCCGAGAACACGCGTAAGAAGGTTATTGCTGCGGCAAAGCAACTTGATTTTTATCCCAATTATGCAGCACAAACTCTTGCAAGTTCAAAAACTCACACAATAGGTGTTGGAATTTGTCAAGATCCAATTGGCAGGGGATTCATAGGAATGTTTGAAGCCGCTGTGATTAGCGGTATTGAAGAGGCAGCACATAGTCAAGGTTACGATATTCTATTGATGAGTTTGGTGGATCCAGGAGAGGATATCGAACGTTGCAAGCGAAGTCTTTACCAGAATCGTATTGATGGGCTTATCATTATTACCAGTCCTGAGCGAAGTAGTGTAATAAATCAACTAGTCAGTTTGCAAAAGCCCGTGGTTGCAATCGATGCTTATGGTGCGGATATTGGCACTCCTTGCGTTAATATCGATAATATCAAAGCTGTACGAATTGCGATGGAATATTTGATCGAAATGGGGCATAAAAAAATAACGTTTATGGGAACGTTAAAAGGCGACGAAGGGATCGAAGAATCTTTACGTCGTCGTGGCTACGAAGAAGGTCTGATTGCTGCAGGAATATGCCTAGATAAAAAATATATCCTAAACAGCTCAACGTGTTCCAAAACTACTACAGGGCCACGTGGTGGCAATTTTGACGATGGATTTGTCGGAGTAAAAGAACTGATTGGTCGTGCCGACGATTTTTCGGCAGTGGTCTGTCATAATGACTTGGTTGCTGCTGGTGCTATAGCTGGCCTTGTACAGATGGGCAAACGGGTGCCTTCCGATGTTAGTGTTATCGGTTTTGATGATTCAATTGTTTCTCGTACTACATTCCCTAACCTGAGTTCAATACGCCATCCAACCGAATCCATGGGTAAATTGGCAGTGAATATTATTTTAAATGCAACAAATTCGGAGTTGCCTCTGAATCCTATCGAAAGACATGTTCTTGATGCGATGCTTGTAATACGCGATAGTACTGGCCCTGTTGGGTAGTATTGGGTATTTAAAGCAGTCTTTTAAATTTAAAAATTGTAAGTGTATCATGTGGTCGGATTAGTTTTTAGATATTTGCGCAAACGCTTGCAGTGCGAATTGAGATCACTTAAGGTAGTAATGCAAAGATTTATATTTTTTATGTTTCTTTTTTTATTAATCGGCGGTTCGGAGGCGAAACTGCTGAATGGGTCTTTTGAGGAACCTGTTTTAAATATGTGGACACCATCAGTGCAAGTTAGTTTCTGGAACTATGCGGATAATACGAGCTGGAACGGCGGTTATTACGGTGCCGGCCCGCGAAGCGTCGAGTGGCCGGTGGTTTTGCATTCGGTCGACGGCAGGCAATTTATGGTGATTCGTCAATACAATATTTGGCAAAATACGGGTGTCACAATCGTAGAAAACAGTACTTATACCTTTAGTGTTTATGCGGCATCTGAAAACATGTATACGCAAGGTTTTAAAATGTCGATCCTGGCAAGTAGTAATAATTCATCAAATGCTCCGGAAGGTGAGGAGTTGGCGGTAGTGCAAGGAATATTTCGCTTTT
>MHYA01000194.1:0-8485 GCA_001825675.1 Planctomycetes bacterium GWF2_42_9
ATTTGCGATAAGCCCGCCCACGTCCCGCTGGGCCATGAAAAATCCGCCCTGCGATTCATCTTCAAACAATTCGCACATCTGACCAACCAGTTCCTTCGCACGCCCCAGCCATTCGACCTCAAATGTTGCCTCATAAAGCCCCAGCATCGCCAGAGCCATAGCTGCGTAATCCTCAAGGCAGCCTTTGTCAAAAGCTTTGCCATCCCGCCAGAACCGCCATAATTTCCCATTCACATACAAATTATTAAAAATAAATTTTGCCGCTTTTTTCGCCGCCTCAAGATAGGCCGGCTCCTTCAAAACCGTCCCGCCAAGCGCAAGTGCGCTTATCATCAGCGCGTTCCAGCATGTAATTATCTTTTCATCCCGCCCCGGCCGCACCCGCCTTCGCCGCGCTTCAAAAAGCTTGCGCCGACATTTTTCCAACAGATTTATCGCGGCATCCGGGTCAAGATCATAACGCTCTTCAAGGTCCATCAGCATCGCGTTTACATGCAGAATATTTGCCCCCTCGAAATTACCTTCCTTCGTCACGCCATAATAGTAGTTAAATACCGCCCCGTCCGCCTTGCCCAGTATCGCGTCAATCTCTTTTGCGTCCCAAACATAAAACTTGCCCTCCTTACCTTCGCTGTCCGCATCCTCCGCGCTGTAAAAACCGCCCGCATCCGCCCCAAGGTCACGCAGCACATAATCAAATATCTCGCGTGCGAACTCCGCGTAATGCCCGTTCCTCGTCACCTGGAACAAATGCAGCGCACACGATGCGATCAGCGCCTGGTCATAGAGCATCTTTTCAAAATGCGGCGTCAGCCATCCTCGATCCGTCGCATAACGATGCACGCCCCCGCCGATCTGATCAGTAATGCCCCCCGCCGCTAATGAATCGAACGTTTTGGCCGCCATTCGCAGCGCCTTCTCCTGCCCAGTCCGATACCAGTACGAAAGCAAAAATTCGATATACGATGGCGTCGGAAATTTCGGCGCCGCCCCAAATCCCCCATGCGCCTCATCGAATGATCTAGAAAGCCTCAGGTACGCTTGATCGATCACAGCCTTATCCGGCCCCGCCTCGCCGCCCTGTGCAGTATCCAAATGGCTCGTAATTGCCCTGGATATCGCCGAAGCTGATTCGAGCAATTCCGTCCTCTGATTTTGCCACGCCCCGGCGATAGTCTCCAGCACCCGCCTAAACCCCGGTCTCCCCACACCGTCATCTGGCGGAAAATATGTGCCTCCATAAAAAGGTTTACCCTCCGCGGTCAAAAACACCGACAACGGCCACCCGCCGCCCCCGCTCATAGCCTGCACCGCGGCCATATATACCTCATCAATATCAGGTCTCGCCTCACGATCGACCTTGATATTTATAAAGTTCTTGTTCATCAACTCCGCTATCGCCCCGTCTTCAAAGCTCTCATGAGCCATCACATGACACCAGTGACACGTTGAATATCCGATGCTCAAAAATATCGGCTTATCTTCCCTTTTTGCTGCATCCAGTGCCTCTGGCCCCCACGGGTACCAGTCCACCGGGTTAAAACCATGCTGCTGAAGATATGGACTTGGATCTTTCGCCAGGCGATTAGCTTTTTTCTCGGATTGTGCCATAGTGGCCCCCTGCTATGTTTGGCGGATTATAGCACCTTTCGCTTGAAATAGGAAGTTTTTTGCACTATACTGGCCGTCGTAAACCCAATTATCAACCACGTTTTCCGGGGAAGCACTATGAAAAAGGTGATATTGACTGCTCTTCTGGCCTGCTTGCTTCATTTTAATGATCTAGGCGCACATTGCCAGCTCCCATGCGGCGTAATGAACGATGACCTCCAATTTGCCATGCTTTCCGAGTCCGCCGAAAATATCTCAAAAGCTTGCATCGCCATCCTCCAAACCCAAAACGACCCCAACAGCCTCAACCAGACCATCCGATGGGTTAACGAAAAGGACGCATGCGCAAACAAAATTTGCACCATCCTCACCGAATACTTTCTCGCCCAGCGGATAACCCCCGTTGACCCCGATTCCGACAAGCAGCAATATGAACGCTACATCCGCCAGCTAACCCTTATCCACAAACTCACCCGCGCCTGCCATGCTGCCAAACAATCCGCCCAGCCCGCCAAGGCCGACGATCTCAAACGCCTCCTCCAGCAATTCCAGCAAGCTTTCGGCCACCACGGCCCATAACCCCCCGCTTTACCACCCCACGGTGGCCAGCACTTTGCACTTTTCCCACCTTCCCACTTTTCACACCTCTTCTCTTTCCTCTTGCCCATAGCAAGCGATAGCGCAGCTATGGGTTCAAAATAACCCGCCACTCTCCCTCTTTCCTCCTGAAAAGCCCCGGACGGGGCGAAAGAAACTCACCCGCACATACGACAATCAAAATAAATTTCACAAACCACACTCTGGCATTCGTTCCCAACCAGCGCCACCGGGTATGCCACTACGAGACTGGGCCGCAGGGGTGCTTAAACAAAAACAAGCACTAAAATCGAAGCACGAAACAAATTCCAAAAATCAAATGCAAAGACACAGAGCAAATCACAAACATCATGGGAAATATGTGCTGGAATAATAGATCGCCAAAAAGACAGCGATACAATGCGCAAGCAGAATTATGATTAGGACAGGTATTCTGGTTTTTCTATAGCACAGAGCCAATCCGTAAATTGGAAATTCAAGCAATCCCGCAATTATGTATGGCAAAGTTATTCCATTTTCTCCTGCGCCTATCATCATGAAGGGAAGCAATAGTTTTGCAGGCAAATAAATGCCATGGCCAGCAGCGCTAGTTATTATAAACACAAGCCATGCCGTGATACCAGCCAGGATTGAATACAGCATAATTTTCCATGCGGACATTTAAGCCTCGTGAACATTCTTTGGGTTTCGTTTGCGGGTGGTTCCTTTCGCCCCATCCGGGGCTTTTTAGAGAGAGGGACGGGGTTGGGTTGGCGGCCATTATACCCATAGCTTGCGCTATGGGCTACTCCCTATCGCCACTCCGTGGCTTTTTTTTATAACCGAATGACAGAGTCGGTGGGGGTTCATGGGTAAAATTCCGCATGAGCAAGAATAGTTGCCCATCCAACGAAACTACGAAACTATATCAAATCACCATACAAAGCTTTTTGCTTTGCTTGATTCGATAATGGATCGTTCAGATAGTCAATCAATTCAGATAGAATTATAACTGCAAATCTTTCCTGGCCGCCGTTGTCGGAGTGAATCATATGTGTTATGCCATGGAAATTCCTATGCTGTAGATTATCCAAATCGAGTAATGATATAACTTGATATCGTCTCTTCCAGTTACAACCTAAAGACCAAGCGATTACCAGATCAATATCTGATTCGTTTTTTTCACCGCTTGCAATCTCGTCTATCAATGCATCCACATTGTATTTGTACTCTAAAACATATGGTTTGCTTAAATACCCCCCTCTATGTTTAGATTGTTCAAAACCAAGCGGATTATTTGCACAGTCAAAGATATGATGTTCGAGCGGTTCCCCTACAAAATAGCGGAAAATACCGTCGTATTGCTGATGCGAACTCGTGGCCATTAATTTGATACCTCTGATTACGCCACCAGCAATCAACTGATTAAAAAGAACTATTACATCTTGCTCTGATACTGGTTTAGAGGTAATTGCGATTTCACGAGTTGGAAGAAAGAAATTGCGATTCGTTATTGATAATGGCTCATCTCTTTCATAATCTTCCTGTTGCCGTATCCATTCGTGAAGCGCACCTTGATTAAAAATAGCTGGAACATCATCCGAATCACTTCTTAAATGCTGGCGCCTTCTCTTGAATACGTTTACAAGATGAACAGAAATTTCTTCTGCAACATCACGTAATTCCGGTTGAAATCCTTTGCGGCCCAGATCAGGGTCAGCATTGCTAAAGTGAACGATTACATGTGTTTGATTCTGATATCCGATATTAGAAGTTAGAGGAATTGTAATTAAGTCGCCCTGCGGCATACGATTTGTTGCAAGTTGCAGACCACCTCGAAGAATGCGCGTCCCTTTACGCAGTTTTACTACATTATCATTGTAGGCATCCCATATTTTCGTTGAATAGCAAAAAAAACCGTAAGCTGTGATTGAGAAGTCTCTTATCAAACTCAAAAAAGTCTCGTCGCGACCGCGAAATGCACTAAGTAAATCATCAACGGACCAGTAGCTATAAAGCGCGTTCAGATTTTTGAAACGAGCCGGAATGACAGAAGGGTCACGACCACTATCTATCATACGCTGCTGAGCGGCCGAAATGTCTTTTAAATCTAGGGATTTTCCGATTACTAGATGAGGAAAGTTGTACTTCGCATTCTGATTAGACACTCGCGTTGAATTGCCTGCCCGGTCCACGACTTCTATTTCAAAAAAAATATCAGAATTTACACCGTCGACGCAAATATCACCAAGCGGAGTCTTGGTCAATAATATAGTTTGCCACTGTTCGGCATTGTTGGCGGCGACCCAGAGCAGGTCCTTAGGACGTGTATTACCACCAAATTTGATGGTAAACGTAGACCCCCTATCTATATCGACAAAAGATGAATGTATCAAAGTTGAGATTGTGACGAACGGTCTTGTTATTACACCCTCTCTATCATCTACCCATTTGCGGCCATCTTTTATTTCGCGAACAGTTTGAAAATCCGGAGTCTTAGTTCCTAGCTGCAAAAAATTGAAGCCATATGCTAGATAAGTAGCGCCAACCCCCTTTTTCCCTCTGGTTCCTGAACTAGAATCTTTAAAAGAAACGTTTGGGCATAAAAACGTTGTAAATTTGTCTTCGTTAAAACCTATTCCGTTGTCGGTTACACTAATATAATTTTCATCAATATTGATTTTTATGAAAATCTGCTTCCGGTAAGTGGGTTCTGCAAGTTCTCGTTTTCGAGCATCAACCGCATCCATTGCATTTTGTAATAATTCACAAAAGGGGTCATAGAAGCCTACATACGATTTTAAAATATTATAGATTTCTTTTTTCTTGGCTGCGGCAATAAATTCTGCTGCAGAATTACTCGCCGATTCCAAAGGGTCCCATCTGTCAAGAAATTGCGACATAAAAATCTCCTCTCTTATGAGCGTTGCCGGAGTTGATACTGACCTCATGCCTGAGGCAGTGCACCTGGTTCAAGAGCCAGTTTCGACTTAAAAACTCAAAATTGTTTAATTTATACTCAAATTAATTCAATCACGAATATCCTGTTATATTTTAAAAAAAGGGAGCTTGGTATAGCTCCCTTTTTTATTCAAACAGTCGATTACGAGCATCCCATGCTATTGCCGCAGTTGAAGCATTTGTAGCAGGTGCCGTTGCGGACTGTGATACTGCCGCAGACGTCGCAGGCTGGGGCGTCGTCCTGGAAGTGTTCGAACTGGGCGTTGAACTTTTCCATGGCGGCGGCTTCGGTTTGCTGGCCGGTGGTTTCGGAGATGGTGGATTTGATCATGTCGCGGATGCGGGATTCCATGCGCGGTGAGCCGGCTTCGGGTTTTTCCGCGGCGGGCGCGGCCTCGGGAGCCTTGCCTTCGGGCTTTTCGATGGATTTTGCTTCCGCTATTTTTTTGGCAAGGTCTTTTGTCTTTTCGACTAGCTCCTTGGCAGTGGTTGTGTTTTTGCTTTCAAGTTCGGCCTTGGCACCCTTGGGGGTGTTCTTTTCCGCGTAGCCGGGGATGAACTGGCAGCCCATCCAGCAGAAGATGTAGTCAATGAGGCTCTTTGCGAACGGGATATCCTTATTCGAAGTCATACCTGCCGGTTCAAAGCGGGCATGGCGGAATTTATCGACGAGCGTAATGAGCGGCACGCCATACTGGAGGGACATCGAGGTGCATGTGCCGATAACGTCCATAAGACCACCGACGGTGCTGCCTTCCTTGGCCATAGTGATGAACAATTCACCAGGCTGTCCATCCTCGTACAGCCCCACCGTCAGGTAGCCCTCATGACCCGCGACAGAAAACTTGTGCGTAATTGAATGGCGGGTTTCGGCAAGTCTGCGCCTAAAGGGTCTCGCAGGCGCAGGTGCTGGAATTGCCGCAGCTGCTGCAGCGGCAGCGGGAACTTGGACTTTCTTATCATCGTGTTTCTTTGTCTGGACGGGCTGGAGGCGTTTTGAGCCATCGCGATAGATGGCGACCGCCTTGAGGCCGAGTCTCCAGCCTTCCATGTATGCCGAGGCAACTTCTTCGGCGGTGGTTTCCTTGGGCATGTTGATCGTTTTCGAGATCGCGCCGGAAATAAACGGCTGAACGGCAGCCATCATACGCAAATGGGCGGTATAATGGATGTATCGCTTGCCGTTACGCGGCTTGAAGGCGCAATCGAAGATGGCCTGGTGGTCGGGGTTCAAGACCTTTGAATTTTCGATGGTCTCATCCTTGTCGATCTCGTCGCAGATGGCCTTTATGTCTTCGACCCCGTAGCCCAGACGTTCGAGAGCCATTGGAACGGTCTTATTGACGAGCTTGAGCATTCCGCCGCCGGCGAGGAGTTTATATTTTACAAGCGCGATATCCGGCTCGATTCCGGTTGTGTCGCAATCCATCATGAAGCCGATAGTGCCTGTAGGGGCAAGGACGGTTACCTGCGCGTTGCGGTAGCCGTACTGCGACCCGTTGGCAAGTGCGACATCCCATGCGTCCTTTGCGGCGTTAATGAGATAATCGTGGCACTGAGTTTCAGGGATATTATTGGCGTGCTCGCGGTGCATGTTGATGACCTTGAGCATAGCCTCGGAATTATTGTCGAAATCATCGAATGCGCCTTTAAGGGCGGCCATTTCGGCACTTACAGCATATGCGGTGCCGGTGAGGAGGGCGGTAATCGCGGCGGCCATAGCGCGGGCCTGGTCGGAGTCATAAGGCAGCGCCAGCGACATCATCATGGAGCCGAGGTTTGCATAGCCAAGGCCGAGTGGGCGGAACTTGTGGCTGTTTTCGGCGATCAGCTCATTTGGATATGAGCCGTTATCGACGAGGATTTCCTGCGCGATGATATAAAGGCGGATAGCCTTTTTGAACTGCTCGACATCGAAGGTGCCGTCTTCCTTGCGGAATTTCATGAGATTGAGCGAGGCAAGGTTGCAGGCGGAATCGTCGACGAACATGTATTCGCTGCACGGATTCGAGGCGTTGATGCGGCCGGAATTCGGGCATGTGTGCCACTTGTTGATGGTGGAATCATACTGAAGGCCGGGGTCGCCGCAGAGGCGGGTACCTTCGGCGATGAGATCCATAAGCTCGCGGGCATTGTGTTCTTCGCATGGCTCGCCACTGGTGACTGAGTATGTGGTCCACTTGCCATCCTTTTCGACAGCGTCCATGAATTCATCGGTGACGCGGACGGATAGGTTGGCGTTCTGGAACATGACGGAGTTGTAGGCTTCGTTGCAATAATCGCCCGCGTAGCCGGCGTCGATAAGGGCGTGGGCCTTCTTTTCTTCTTCGGCTTTGCAGGTGATGAATTCTTTGATGTCGGGGTGAACGACCTTGAGGGACTGCATCTTGGCAGCCCTGCGTGTCTTGCCGCCTGATTTGACGACGGCTGCGATCTGATCGAATACCCGCATGAAGCTCAAGGGGCCGCTGGGTCTGCCGCCGCCGGAGAGCTTTTCCTTGCTCGAGCGGAGGGTTGAAAGATCGGTGCCGGTGCCTGAGCCGTGCTTGAAGAGCATTGCTTCGGCGGTGGCGAGTCGCATGATGTCGCTCATTGTGTCCTGGACGGACTGGATGAAGCAGGCTGATGCCTGCGGATGTTCGTAACTGTTGGCACATGGGACGGCTTTGGCGGCCTTTTTATCCCAATGGTAGTTGTGCTCGCTGCCGGCAACGCCATAGACGTCATAAAGGCCCACGTTGAACCAGACGGGCGAGTTGAATGAGCCGAACTGGTTGACGCATAAATAGGTTAGGTCGAGGTAGAAGTTTTCTGCATCGGCATCGGTTGCGAAATAGCCGTCCTTTTTGCCGCGGTCTGCAATGGTGCGGCAGACACGGTGTACGAGCTGCTTGACGGAGTATTCACGCTGGCCGCTGTCGACATCTCCATAGAAATACTTGGAAACGACAACTTTGGTCGCCAACTGACTCCATGAGACAGGGACTTCGACACTTTCTTGCTCGAAAATGACCTTGCCGTCATCGCCGCTGATCTTGGCGGTGCGGTTTTCCCATTGGATCTGTTCAAAAGGATGCATAGTGGCATCGGCGAACGATCTTGAAATCTTCAGGCCTTGCCCCTTTTTATCCCCCTGCCATGGTTGGATTTTGGATTCCGACTTCATAGCTTTTTTCTCACCCTTTTCCGACATTTTTATGCCTCCATGCAATAAAAATAAGCCAGCTGCTCCGAGCTGTTCTTATATAACTTTTTGAATAAATAACATCAATGCTGAGAAGGACTTAACGACCCCAACAAAGACGTCCGATAACCCCGGCACACGCTACATACTTGG
>MHYA01000194.1:8500-10337 GCA_001825675.1 Planctomycetes bacterium GWF2_42_9
TATCACTATATATAGTACGTCGGGCTAATTCTCAATGTCTAAATAGAGAATTTTTTCAGATGATTGTTAGTCCTTATAAATCAAGCACCTGCGCGCGTAAAAAATTTTTATTCACAGCGCCTGCGAGACGGCGCAAACATTATGTTAAAATCTGATTAGTTTTTAAGTATTTGCGAGTTATCGACTTACAAAATAAATAGATAAAACTGTATAAATTTCTGGCCGTACAACTGTTAAGAGTTTTTTTAGGGCCAAATACGAGAATATAAGTAAAATCCCGGTATGTCCAGCAGAAGTGAAATAATTAATGTGATCCGCGAGAAGATCAAGGGGTTTCCAGCGAGTCCAGGGCTATATTTTATGAAAGGCCCCGGCGATGTGGTGCTTTATATAGGTAAAGCCAAGAGCCTTCGGTCGAGGGCGGCGAGCTATTTTCAGCCAAGTGCGGATCTGATGGAGACTCGCGGGCCTAAAATCGTCGAGATGATAAATAAGGTTGAGACTATCGACTTCTTGGAGGCCAAGAGCGAAATTGACGCGATTCTAAAGGAAGCCAGGCTGATAAAGGACGTGCGGCCTCCTTATAATACCGCACTGGCCGACGACAAGACGTTTCCTTACATAGAGATCACGACATCCGACGATTTTGCTGGCGTTTATATCACGCGGGAGCCGCGGGCGAGAGGCAGCAAGCTTTTCGGGCCATTTACCGGGGGGGCGAGGGAATTGCAGGGTACGCTGGTGCTGCTACAGAAAATTTTCAAATTTCGCACATGCTCACTGGAGATAAACGAGGATGATCCCAAGAGGCGGTTCTTTCGGCCTTGCATATTGTACAGCATAAACCAGTGCGTCGCGCCCTGCGGAGCGAAGGTTGAAAAGGGTGAGTACCGCAAGATCGTGGCGGATTTGATAAAATTCTTAAATTCGAAGCGGTCGGTCATTTTGCGCCAGCTTAAATTCGAAATGGACGAGGCGGCAAAGGCGTTTGAATTTGAGAAGGCGGCCGTGCTGCGGGACAGGATACGCCTTATCGAAAGGCTCGACGATTGCGGTACGCTTGAAGATAATGTTCAGCCGGAGGCATTCGCGGCGGACCCGACGGAAGCACTCGCGGAACTTAAGCACATACTCCATGCAGACAATCCGGTGCGGATAGTGGAGGGAATTGATATAGCGAATATAAGCGGGCAGGAGGCGGTTGGGTCATTGGTGAAGTTCATAGACGGAAGGCCGTTCAAGTCGGGTTACAGGCGGTTCAAGATCAAGACTGTAAGCGGCATCGATGATTACGCGATGATACGCGAGGTCGTGAGCCGGCGGTATAAGCATGCTAAAGAGGGTGAGGAACTTTGGCCGGATCTGGTGCTCATAGATGGTGGATTGGGGCATCTGCACGCGGCACAGCAGGCGTTTGAGGCGATGGGGGCATATCCGCCAAGGCTTGCTGCGATAGCGAAAAAATTCGAGGAGATCTATCTGCCCGGCCGAGACAAGCCGCTAAGACTGCCCTCACGTTCCCCAGCCAGAAAGCTGCTCCAATACGTCCGAGACGAGGCACACCGATTCGCACAGCACTACCATCACCTGCTACGGAGCAAAAAACTGCTGGATCAATAGAGCTAGCACGCTTTGATTACCGCCAAATCGCATTTTATAAAAAATCGGACAAATTTTTTCTGCCGGGGTTATATTAGGTAAAAAAGCAATTCATCCAGGGGGGTAAAAGATGCTTGAGACGAAAACCGAAAACGGGATCGATGTTGAGCGGCTTATCGAGACAATGAAAACAATAAAGGATAATCCGGAGCTGGGCATTTTCAAATTCCGTGCCCAC
>MHYA01000194.1:10359-15005 GCA_001825675.1 Planctomycetes bacterium GWF2_42_9
TCAAGGATTTTTACGGCGCGGGGCACGAGGATCGCAGCAGGAGTTCGGCATTTGTGCTTGAGTCGGATGAGCCGGATGTGCTGCTTGGTTCGGATCATGCACCCAACGCGACGGAGGCAGTTCTGCATGCGCTTGCGTCATGTCTGCAGGCGACGCTTGTTTATCAGGCGGCTGCGCGACACATTAAAATCGAAAAGCTGGAATTCGAGCTGGAAGGTGTTCTGGATATGCGGGGATTCCTTGGGCTTGACGATTCGGTTCGCAATGGCTACCAGCGGATCAATATTAAATGCAAGATCAAGGCCAATGCGCCCGATGGCCGGCTGGCGGAACTTTTGGAGCTGGCGCAGAAACGGTCGCCGGTTTTCGATATAGTCACTCATGGTGTGCCGGTGAGCGTTTCAATGGAGAAAATCAGTTAAGCTTCTGGGCGAAATCCAGAATCGCTTTCATATCATAATGGAAGTATTTCTGATAGCAGGCCTGGTAATTGTGCTCGGAACTATCTGCGGCATTTGCCACCCACAATTCGAGCGACTGCGGGGCAAAAAGAGCATTGTGCAGATTGCTTTGCATAGCCACCGGCCGGAGCATAAGATCGATAGCCGCCTGCCTGTCGATAGTTCCAAATTTCTGCTTTATACGTTCCGTCAGCAGTTTATAACGATCCCCCTTGCTTAATATCACCGCATCACAAACTGGCGTATCGAGCATGCGATGATACTGGTTCGGCTCGATAACTTCGAATGAACCGGGCAGACAAGCCAGCCCTGCCGCTGACGGTATTTTCCCATCGCTGATGACATAGAAATACTCGCATGTGCGTGGCGTAGTTCGAAATATTTTTACCGCCTCCCCGAGAGAATTGGCTTCTTCGAGCGCCTTGCGAACGAGGTATGCCATCGGCATGCCGTCCCATAGCTTGTCGCCGCCGCCGCCCATTTCACCAATAGCAACAAGCTTTTCATTCATGCCCGTTACCGATCCGATGAACCCGGCGTAACTGACGTTAATGAAGGCGTTACGGCCGTCCGGAATGGCAACGATAACGATCGCCCGGTGCTGGAGTCCGATCCCGGTCATATAGTCGAGTACCCTGCCGTGGTAAAGCCGATTATCCTTTGTGGCTTTTCCGAATACTGCAAAGCCGCTGCAATGGAACTGTTCAGGAAATATGTTGGCCAGTCGAATGGATTGTAAAGCAACACCGGATCCTTCTGCCAGTCCTTTCATTTCTTCTTCATAACGAGCCGGGACGAACCGGGCCGTTCGGTCCAGGGCTTGTGAGAGCGTACTTGAAATCAGGGATTTGCCATCCGCGGCGTCGGCTAAAGACGCGGATGTGAGCACAATTTTTGTGAGATCATTTACATCGCCGGCTAGAAGTTTGCCCTGCTGGAAACCCATCTCGTATGGACTTCCTCGAACAAGCAGCACCCTGGAACCGTCGACGTCAAGAAGAGCACCCTTGCCCTGCCGCGAGATCACCTTTATCTGCGCAATGGCAGGAATGGTAAATGTAAATAATACGAGAATGACAACAGCGTAAAACCGTTTCATGATCGGCTCCTTAAAAAAAAAGGCCGGCATTGAACCGGCCTTTGAGAATTACCATTTTCCTGTCTTTTGCGTCGAGGGCTTTGGCAGGCCTTCAAGAGGTAAGAGGAATTTTTTGATTTCGTCATCCGACGGCGAATAGTCGGTTAGTTTACCGTCGAGGAATTTTTCATAGCCGAGGAGATCCATAAGGCCATGGCCGGAGTAATTGAAGAGGATAACCTTTTCCTTGCCTTCTTCGCGGGCCTTTATGGCTTCGTCTATCGCGCTTGTGATGGCGTGGCTGGTTTCAGGGGCGCAGATCATGCCTTCTGTCCTTGCCCATATCATTGCTGATTCATAGGCCCTGTTCTGTGTGACGGACCTTGGTTCCATAAGGCCTTCTACGACGGCCTGGCAGACAAGCGGGGCCATGCCGTGATAGCGCAGGCCGCCGGCGTGAATTGGCGGAGGCACGAACGTATGGCCCAGCGTATGCATCGGCAGAAGCGGGGTCATTTTTGCCACATCGCCGTGGTCATAAGAGAACGGTCCTCTTGTGAGCGTCGGGCATGCGGCAGGTTCGACGGGGATGATGCGGATATCTTCGCCGTGGATCTTGTCACAGACAAATGGGAAAGCTATGCCCGCGAAATTTGAACCGCCGCCGGCACAGCCGATAACGATATCGGGCTTCTTTTCACCTGCCATCGCAAGCTGCTTTTTGGCTTCAAGGCCGATGATGGTCTGGTGAAGCATTACATGATTAAGCACCGAGCCGAGGGAGTAGCGGGTCTGGCCGGTTTTATCGGCAACAGCCTGCTCGATTGCTTCACTGATGGCGATGCCAAGCGAGCCGGGTGTATTTGGATCCTGAAGGAGTATGTCGCGGCCGGCCTGGGTTTCGGTACTAGGGCTGGCGACGCAATTTGCGCCCCAGACTCGCATCATTAGTTTCCTAAAAGGCTTCTGGTCGAAACTGATGCGTACCATGAAGACCTTGCATTCCAGGCCGAGGAGATTGCAAGCGAAAGCCAGAGCGCAACCCCACTGGCCTGCCCCTGTTTCTGTGGTGATACGCTTGATGCCGGCCTGTTTGTTGTACCAAGCCTGGGGAACAGCGGTATTAGGCTTGTGTGAGCCGGCCGGGCTGACACTTTCATCCTTATAATAAATGCGAGCAGGCGTTTTGAGGTACTTTTCAAGGAAAATCGCGCGCCTCAGAGGGGCAGGACGCCAGCGATATAAGATTTCGAGCACTTCCTGAGGGATGTCGATCCACCGCTGTTGCGAGACTTCCTGCTCGATGATGTTCATCGGGAAGACAGGTGCAAGCATTTCGGGGCTGATGGGCCTGCCATCGGGGCCCAGGGGCGGCTGCATTGGGGTAGGCAAATCGGCTGCGAGGTTGTACCATTGTTTTGGAATATCTTTTTCGCTGAGCAAGTATTTGACCATCATACACTCTCCAGATTAAACCTAAAGGACTATATAATAATGATTTAGGCCTAAAAAGTCAAGGAATGTAATTTGGTGAGAGAAAATTATCTGCATTCAAATGGCCGTCTAAAAGTAGGCGGCCGGTTGCGGATTTTGGATTATTGCAGCCAAAATAGCACAGCTTTGGCCCTAATATTCTTGCAGTATCGGCCGGCAGAATGTAAAGTAGGCACAAATTTATCTGAGCGATTTAAATCCAGATATGTTCAGTGCTGGATTTTTTTGATATGAAAATCGACTTGGAGGAGTGGCTGAGCGGCTGATAGCGACGGTCTTGAAAACCGTTGTACCAGTGATGGTACCGGGGGTTCGAATCCCTCCTCCTCCGTTTTACTTCTCTTTTACGAGCAACAAACGCTTGCAAACCAAGGGCTTGTACCCCCATTCTCATTGTTTAATTTGCCCCCATCTCTTATTTACCTTGATCTCCCTGCCGCTTGATTTTCGCCTTAAAATGCAACCCACATGCAACTAAAAATGACCGTTTTCTTGTTCGCGAAGCCAGCTAAACACGACATAATAAATATGGTATTTGAGTTCACGATTACACGATGTACATAGTTAATAGTTGGAAAAAAATAAGAGGTGTTCGTACATTGCGCGGCGGCATTGGAAAGGGAACAAGATGGGCGTGAAAATCTACAAACAGAAGACGAGCGGCGACTGGTATGTGTGGATCACTCACAAAGGGCAGAGGACTTCCCGCAAGGTCGGGCCGGACAAGAAAGTGGCGATGAAAGCCGCGAGGGCGTATGTGGAACATCTCGCATTGGGGCAGGTGGACTTCAGCAACGGCAGGACGCCCGACGTGGAGAACCTTTCCTTCGGCGGCTTCTGTGAGGACTACCTAAAGAACGTGGCCATGCGGCGGCTCAAGCGCAACAGCTGGATTTCGTACAGGAATTTGATCAATTTGCATTTATTGTCCGCATGGAAAGACAGGCGTCTGGATTCGATCACGAGGCAGGACGTCAAGGCCTTGCTGCTCGAAAAACAGGCGACCGGAATCGTGGTCAACAATTTACGCATTTGCATTAGTGCCGTTTTCGCCGAGGCCGTCGAGCGCGAAATCATGGCCGTGAACCCCGCACACAGCTTAGGCAAAACCTTCAGAAAAAATGAATCAAAAAAGCACATTCAGTTTTTGACAAAGGAGCAGGTTTCGCTCCTTCTTGAGACCGCTAAACAGGATTATTCAGATTACCATGATTTCATGTGCACCGCCTTTCGCACGGGGATGAGGCTCGGCGAATTGCTTGCCCTTAGTTGGGATTGTGTCAATTTTGAAAGCAGGCAGATAGCAGTTCGCAGGAGTTACAGCCACGCTCATTGGGACACGCCCAAGTCTCACAAGGCTCGGTACATTGATGTGAGTAATGGATTGTACGAAGTTCTAAAGAGCCGTTTTGAGAGGGTTGCACAATCGTCTGATTTCAATAAAACAGCGTTGGTATTCCCAAATTCTTACGGTGAACCTATGAATGACAGCATTTTCAGGCGTGGTGTTCTTTATAAAATGCTCACCAAGCTCAAACTGCCCCAAATACGCATACACGACATGAGGCATACCTATGCCTCGCTGCTGTTGCAGGCAAATGCTCCAATTCATT
>MHYA01000194.1:15276-23395 GCA_001825675.1 Planctomycetes bacterium GWF2_42_9
CCGAAATCTTAAATTCATTAATGTCTCAGTGCTTTATTTTCTGTGAAGCTCTTGGGGCAGATATCTATGAAATTGCCCTACGTTGCTATCATCGATCCTGTAAGATTAGCTGAATATAGCAGACTATAAATGTTTACATGGCGATGACTTTCATCTATAATGCTTGTGTCAAAACTACGGAGACAAAATAGATGAGTCCCTTACAATACACCAAATTCGAAGCCTTATCGCTTAAAGAACATACTGAGTTCAGCGAGAAATGGCTTCAGGACAGGATAGCCGAAGACCCCACTATTCTTGGCCTGGGTGAATTGATCTTAAAAGACAAAGAAAAAATTCAACCGAAAGCAGGCAGGCTCGATCTTTTGTTGCAAAACCCTGATACAAATGAGCGATATGAGGTTGAAATTCAGTTGGGGCACACCGATGAAAGTCATATCATTCGAACAATTGAATATTGGGATATCGAACGGAAGCGTTATCCTCAATATGACCATATTGCTGTTATTATAGCTGAAGATGTAACAAGCAGATTCCTTAATATCATAGGTCTTTTTAACGGCTGTATACCTCTTATTGCACTTCAACTAAAAGCAATAAAAATAGATGGAAAAATTGCACTTGTCTTCACGAAAGTTTTGGACCAAGTTACACTTGGAACCGAAGAAGACGATGATGGTGAGCCTGTGGATAGGTCCTATTGGGAAAAAAGGAGTGCAAAAGACACTGTTGAATTAGCCGATGACATTGTCAAAATTATAAAAGAATTTGCGCCCAAATATAGTTTAAAATATAATACGGGTTACGTCGGTTTGACGGAAAACGGGCAGTCAAATAATTTTGCTATATTCTTTCCTAAAAAGAAGTTTATTAGAATGAGCGTTCGGCTCGAAAAATCTAAAGAAGTTGAAAGTAAAATTAATGAGGCGGGGCTTGACATAGCCAATTATACCAAGCGTGGCCGCTACGTGCTTCGCTTAACAAAAGAAGATGTCAAAGACAACAAGGAGCTATTGAAGGAGATTCTGCAGAAGTCATATAAAGAGTTCTTCGAGTGATCTAAAAACTATAAGTTAATATTGAAGTCCACTGATTTATAGCGTTTCGGCTGAAACCGGCAAAATTTCAAAGTCACGATTCGCGCATAAGTTGGTGCTCTTTGCACTTGCAAGGGGCACCGCTTGCGTGTTTCGTGACAGGCCTTGCCGGGCCTCAGCCGGGGCATGATGTAGCGGTGCTCTTATTTTTTAAGCCATTCATAAAGGAGAATAAAATGGCAATGACGAAGTGCAAAGAATGCGGAAATGATGTAAGCAATAAGGCAAGAACCTGTCCTAACTGCGGAGTAAAACTTAAACGAAGTTCGATGCTAAAGTTATTTGGCTACATAATTCTAGCTCTTATTATTTTACCTATCATAGCGGCCACATTTAGCAGTAAAAGCGACTCAAGCTCACCTAGCAGTTCAGCACCGCTCGATACAGAAACGCAAAATACTCCAGCAAAAGATTATTCTGAAGTCCGCGTGTGTGCCCCACAAGCATTAGAACAGCTTGACAAGTTACCAGATGGAACAAGGATTGAAGGCATTGCTGCAAAGTACATTCGTACAGGTCCAGCTTTTTCATATGCAGCGGAATCTGAGGGTGTATCACAAGATCAAAAAATGTATGTGCTCAAAGAGCAGAACGGCTGGATGAATTTTCGTGTCACTGAAAATGAAGCTGGCTGGTCTGCATGGGTGCCAAAAGATAAAACAATTTCTCTCGATGATTTGCTAAAAATGAGAGAGGTAAAATTTGGAGCCTGTCCCAATCAAAGTTCATTGGATATGTCTGTTCGTTGTGTGAAGGATTATCTAAGACGCATATCGCATGATCCGGATAGTCTTAAATTCGAGCAATGGTCAAAGGTTTACTACAATGATGACGGCTGGACCGTTAGGTGCGAATATAGAGGAAAGAACACATTTGGCGCCTATGTTCGGAATGCTAATTGGTTTGTGATTCAGCATGGGCAAGTTATAGAAATGGCTGATGGCAACAAGTACACTGAAAATTGAAGAAAGAGCAAGTCGATGAAAATTTCTAAATTATTTTTTTTGGCCGTCATTTTAGGATTTTTTGTTGTGATAGCAATTGCTTACGATTTGAACTGAAAACATGGCTGGCGAGTACGGATCATCCGGGAGTATAAAACCAAAAACACAGAAAAAGCAATAAATACTTTGTTGAACAATTAAACCGCGACAGATAATTTATACCGAGACACTCATAGCTTGAGCTGGTCGGACTTATACTCTATTTTAATCCAATCTTCATAAGATGAGTGAATGTCATCAAATAAGGTTTTATAACGGCTACTAATTTCAAAAACCGGTTCTCTGGGTTGATTGTAGGCAAACAGCAGTTCGGTTGCGCGCATAAAACTAAAATTACAAATATCCGAAATTATTCTGCCGGCGTGAGCTTTCTTAACGGCAGATTGGCGATCTTTACTACGTCCATATCGCTCCCAAACCATTCCTATACCATCGCCATCTTGGTGTGTAAGATGACTTTTCATGCTGTAATCGTACCCAAGAGCCCCCATTCCACTATATCTCTTATTGGAATCAATAGAGAAATGCCGGACTATTTCCGTAAAAGACCATTTTCTTGAGAGTTCCTGCCTTTCGTTCCTTGAATACTTTTTCTGAAGAACTGCCAACTCAGCATCATCTAGCATAACTTCTCTGATCGGACGCCATATCAAGTGTGAGCTCATGGGATCAACAGTTTTTAAAGTTTCAGATGCCCCGAAGATGCCTTCTTAACCGCATAATATCCGGTAAAAGTTCCCAGTACTCCTTAGCTTTGCTTATCTGTTCTTCATTGCTACCCTTCAGAAGAAAAATTAGTTTGAATGTTCCTTCAAGCACTGAACGAAGCAAAATATCTGCATCCCATATTTTGCAGTTAAGTATCAGGAGGAGAGTACTTTCACTTGTAAGGTGGCAACTTATTTGAAGTTGAGCGATCACAAATCGAACGAGTGGGTTTAAGCATTGGCTATCTTTGTCTAAGAAAGGCTTACAAACGTCGTATGTGTCCCCGAGGCAATTACTTGCCTGAACAGCCCAGCTTTTAAAATATTGGTGTGTTTGTATATCTTCTGCCAATTCAGTACTGCCTTTTGTTAATTTGCAGCATAAGGACAACAGGTAAGAGCAAAGGATCATCACGTTCCACAGACGTACGCGCCCGAGCTACAAACATTGCGGTGTTTTCAACCATTTTGCGAAACACAAATGAAAATCTGGGTTTTGCAGGTTTCAGTGATAGCACTTTGTGCGCTGCATTTTTCAAAGCTAATCCCTGCTCCTGTGTATCAAGATTGAGGCTTGCTTTATTAGCTCTTTTTCGTTTTTCTAAATCAGATAACACTGGGCATCGATAAATTACAAAACGTTCGCCAAGTAAGGACAACGCTCCAAGATGCTTGTCAATTTCGTTAGTTACTGCCGTTATTAAGCCAAATTTTGATTCGTACTGAATCGCTTTCCCAGTACCAAAAGCCTTACAACTTGTGCCGTCATACGCATCACGTAATTGACCTAAGACTTCAGTACGTACTTCTCGCCGTCCTGTCAGAATCGGCGTGAAATCTTTAATTATAAGTACCTTGCCATCTAATTGTGGAATCAACGATGGATCGGCTTCATTCTCGCCACAAATCTTTCCCGAAATAAGCGTGTTCGCGGTAAGGCTAGAAAGCATATAAATGCCCTCACAATCACCGAAAGCCTGGAGAATTTCTGTCTTACCGGCACCAGGTGGTCCGACCAAATACGCCCAAACAGGCTTTGAATCTAAAAATCGATTTGCAAAAATTACAGCAAATTGAACGTCAATGTATTCGTCATTTTCAATGACTAAATACTTTCGACATACTTCTTTGAACCGCTCTAACTCTGTAAGTTGCTTCTTCATACAATTTCCCTTTCACATTCATTTTTGTTTTCGTTAATACGCAATGTCCATGAACATGACAGAATTATGGACCGGCATGTGGAAAAAGAAAATTGGAATGAAATTGGAAAATTATAGGAAGAGAAATGATGACAGAATTATAGCGAAGCGATATCCAGCCAATAACCTACTTTGGTTTGCTTTTTGATGGCTGATGCAATCTCGTTAGCGCCATGTTTGCGCAAGTATCGCCTAAGCTCACCGACGACAATGTTGGGTTGACCAAATTTCAAAATATGTGCATCTTCAACAGTTTTTCCTTGTGCTTCATAAAGAAGTTTAAAAAGTTCCCATGTCTCTCCACCTCCAAATTTGTATTCTTTATTCTTATAGATCAGGACTTGAACTTTTTTGGAATCGATACGTAACACATGCTTTTTTCCAGTCATCAACTTGCATAACCGTATTGATGCCTCGCATACATTAATTAAATGATTTGTCTTCTTTATAAAGAACGGCTGGGCCAATTCATACTCATCTTGCACCCACGACCAATCAATTTTCCATTTCTTATTTTTTGTAAAACCATAAAATGGCAATGATATTTTTTTTAGGTATGAGCAATCTAAAAAATCCTCGTGTTCATGACAAAATATTGATAACACGCAAAGCCAATATTCACGGTAGCATTGGACATTTTTACTGAATGCACCAGGAGCTTCTGGTTTAACATAGAAACCATCGGGAATAAGGATTGAGAAGTCAACATCATCAATGGTTATCGTCTTGAAGAACAATTTGCCTGCTTTTTCAAGGAGATTGTCAACGATTTTCCAGCGTTTGTACCGAATTACTTCCCCAGCATTTTTGTGAATTTTACAAAAAGAAATACCTAATTCGTGCCATTCTTCATTATCAGCTTTCATAAACAGACCCTGAAATCTTCATAAGTCTAAGGTTGCGTCAACTGTTTTAAGTAACCATATCTTTACACTTTTCAGAATTATAACCCAAATGCATTTTGAGAGCAAATAATCCCAAATCCAATGCAGCTTCACGATGTACGTAGACATCTTATATTTTTTTATCAATTTATCTTTATGTACATTGTGTAATAGCATTGGAGGCTCAGGAGGCAAAAGTCGGAGCCGTTTGAGGCTTGTCATTGGGGAAGGTATTTAACGCAAAAATAGAGGCGCGGTGTTAGGGGGCAGCCGTGGCTGAAATAGGCCCCCGGCCCTCGATATTTTGATGCCTGGAATGAGAACGATTCTTTGAACCGTTGCAAAATAAGCATAAATACTTGATAAGCATGGACTTAGGCAGATTTGTAATTTTTCAGTTGCACATAGAATGCATTTTCAGGCGGTTGCTTTCAGTGCCAAAGAAATCGAAATGACCTTTTGCTGGTTACTTATATCAAATTCGCGTTTCAGACAATTAATTGATCTTCCTAGAAAAGTACATTAAAATATTTTCCGTTACTTTTACTTTTCATTTTTGAAAAATTTTAACTGCACACTTGACCCTGCGATTGTTTCATCACGAAAGTCAGTATGCCTGCCACTCCTTGAAGCATTTAACGCCCTCATTTTTTACAATTTGTATCATACCGCCTTTCATTCTTAATGTATGCAGTTCTTAAGCACTTAATTCATAAAATCATCGGACTTCAGACGCAGGCTTTTTTCCGTAAACTTCGACAGAATTTGCTCGAAACGCTCCAAAATTGCTGGCGCTTTTGTCAACCAGGTAATCGCGAATGATATCTGCAGCTATAATTTTTCTGACGTAAACTGAAATTTTCAGAATGTCCGTGGCGTATTGCCGGTACAATTTTGTATAGAAATCATAACGTTTTTCAACACAGCCTCACGCTTTGCAAACAGGGCATTTTCATTGGGCGTACTACTAATTTCATGCTCAGTTCATTTTAAAACCAATAACGGAGTTAAATGACTCAAATGTCGAGAATAAAACTTGAGTTTTAGTTTCAACACTGTATGCTTATTACCAAAATAAGCTCAATGGGTTTAAAATGGAGTAAGCAATGATTTCTGGTCAACTTCCCGAAATAGATTTTTCAAAAATACGGACATTAGGGCCTTCAAAAAACAAAGGCTTTGAAGAATTAACTGTCCAGCTATTTCGAAGCACTTTTCCGAAAGAAACAAAATTTTATCGTGTTGACGATGCGGGTGGGGATGGTGGTGTTGAAGATATTGCATTTGGTACCGGCAGCACAAAAATCGGCTTGCAAGCAAAGTATTTTGACAAGCTTGATTCTACACAGTGGACTCAAATTAATAAATCCGTAAGAACTGCGTTAAAAACACATTTTCCAGACTTAGTTGAATACCGAATAGCAACTCCTGTTAACCGCTCTAAGACTAAAAAGACCTGGAGTAACTATGAGCAAAAATGGGATGATTATGCAGCTGAACTTGGTTACACCAACAAAGTAAAATTTACGTGGCAAGGGGAAACTGAGCTTCGCAATGATTTAATGCAAGCTGCCCACAAATCAAAAGTTTATTATTGGTTTGGCTGCCCACATTTTACAGAACATTGGTTAAAAGCAAAATATGAATCCTGCAAAAAGGTACTTGATGCGCGATATACTCCTGAACACCATGTAAGGACAGATTGCGAACAAATATTAGATGCGTTTTTCTTAACCGATCGTCTTGTCCAAACATTCATGAAGAAGTGGAAATCTCTTATAACAGCTTCTCAAGAATGCATCGTGAGTTGCCAAGACGTTTCTCTTAAATCCCAAATAGCTGATTTGCAACTAGCTGTTGAATCACTTAAATTGGTGCCACAAACCAGCATTCCTGGTAGTTCTGAGATAAGGGCCGTTCTGGAAAAAATAAATATCCAAATTGCTGATATTTATTCTTTTTACCTTAGCACTCGTTTAGAACAAGAAACCGTAAGAGAACCAGACAAACGTGACCAATATCATATTCGTCCTTACGCAAATGAATTAGGCAAACTAGATGAAATAAATGAATCAATTGAGGCCTTATACAGTTTTATTACTAAATACAAAATATACGACAAACAACTAACCCTTGTAACCGGAGAAGCTGGAACGGGAAAAAGTCATTTGTTGGCTAAGGCAATTGAGAGGGCTCTGGCCAGAAAGCAACCATGTTTATGATTGGCTGGAGAGCAGTTTTTAACAGGTACTCCGCCTCTGGAGCAAATGTGCCAAATCCTTGGTTGGGAGCAAGGAACAGAAGCATTATTGGGTGCTTTAGATACCGAAGCAAGTATCCATGGAAAGCCGGCTATTATAGCTATTGATGCTGTTAATGAAAGTAATGAAAGAAGATTATGGATGAGCCATTTATTCGGAATGGCTGAAAAGATAGTTAAATATCCTAACATCAGGTTAGTAATAAGTTGTCGATCAGATTTTGAGCAGTGTGTTTTACCAAAACAATTGGTTGAACGAAAAGATAACCAATGGGGATATGTATATCATAATGGGTTCATCGGCGAAATCTTTGATGCTATAACAACATACTTTAAAGGTTACAAGATTAAATGCGAACACTTTCCGCCTCTCTTAGAAGAATTCAGTAATCCTCTGTTTTTGAAGACTTTCTGTGAAGCTTATCAAGGCAAGAGTATTCCACGCGGAACTATAGGTTTCGATACCGTTATGAAAGAGCGGATAAAGCATTGCCAAGAAATGATAAGGAAAAACATAGATTGCCCAGAATACAAAACAAAAGACGCATTACATTTAATTGCAACAAAAATCGCCGAAAACAATGGGGCTCCCATTTTTCATTCATCCATAAGGCCACTGATTGATGCCTTATTTGATGGTGGAGGTGCGAGCAAGTCTCTTTATATACACCTAAGATCTAATGGCATGCTCGTTGAAACACTTCAAGCCAGTTCCCCTGAACACGATGGTGCTGAAGTAATGGTTAGATTCCCTTATGAGAGATTTTCTGATTATTTTATAGCATCAAAGTTACTTAATACTTTTGAGAGCCGTGCAGATTTGGAGAGAGAATGGAATTCCAAAGGGCTTCCGGATAGTTGGGTTCATGACTGGGAAGCTGCTTCTGCGAACAGAGGCTTATTACGGATGATGGCAATATTAATTCCCGAACGCTTTAATTGTGAATTTATTCAGTTATTCAATG
>MHYA01000195.1 GCA_001825675.1 Planctomycetes bacterium GWF2_42_9
AGAACTCGGCAAGATGTGGTTGGCCGTAATAGTACAAGTAGCCATAATTTCTGTTCCATAGTCGGGGAATTTAGCGAATCCGATATCAGCATCCAAGCCGTTTGAGATTTGAAATGTAAGTTGTTGTTCTACTTAGATTTACGTGTTAAGAATTTTTGCCTATACGTAGTGCAACAATCTTGCGATAGTTGCAAAAAGCCGGTGAGGCGATGAACTCGCCTCACCGGCTAATGAATCTTTTGAAGCTTAGTGGCATCTCAATTAGTCAAATTCTTATGTTTTACTGAGCTCCATAGGTGATCAAAATATTATCGTAATAACAGGTATCATTAGTATCGGATTGTGGAGACAACATGAAATACACTGAATCACCACTTTCGGTGCCGCTGTCCCAGTCGCCCTGGCCTAAAGTTACCGCATCTTGATTACCTTGTTGTATTACATATGTGCAAGTTTCATTTCCGCAGTTCAGCGTCATTTGACAATGGATCCAGGTATCAAATTCTATAGAAACACCACTGTCAATATATGTATCATTGTCACGGTAATACCACTTATCATTGGAATTAGCAAACAAAGCTGCCGGAAAAGGCCCGCTACTTATCTCTGCCATGACAACCACCATTGATGTGGCGGCAGGAACGTAGATGTCAAAATCCACTGTTACGATATCGTTGGGATCAAGTGTAAGCTTTGCTGTGGATCCAGAGGAAAGAGTAGCAGCACTAGAACAACGCGAACCGGAAAGACTCTGGCTTCCTACTCCAAGCGAGTAGTTTGTATCTATATGATACTTGTTGGCATCGTCAACATTGCTTACAGTCCAGGCGGCTCCCTGTTCTGGAGATTCAGTGTGGATGGTTGCATCGACAGCATGAGCCTCAAAATTATCCCGGAGGTAGATAGATGAACGACGGCTTGTAAAGGGAGACACGTTTGGCTCGCCATAAGTTATTTCGATGTTATCATAGTAGCATGTGTTCGAGGTTCCAGGTTGTGCACTCATCAAAAGATATACAGAGTCCCCGGCCAAAGTATCGTTGGGCCATGCGCCTGTACCAATATGTGTGGGCATGCAACCAACTGGTTGAACATAAATTTCATAGCTTTGGGTGGTGCAATCCAATACCATTTGTACATGCGTCCAGTTGTCGACATCGATGGAGACATTACTATTGGTATAGTTATAT
Source organism: Planctomycetes bacterium GWF2_42_9 (assembly GCA_001825675.1). Lineage (GTDB taxonomy): Bacteria > Planctomycetota > Phycisphaerae > Sedimentisphaerales > UBA12454 > UBA12454. The sequence continues at coordinate 1,191 of MHYA01000195.1, forward strand.
CCACTGCCATCATGGTAGTACCAATAGCCATTTGAATTAGCAAATACAAGAGCCGTATAAGGTCCTGTGTCGGATTCACATAAACCCAGAATCGTAGAAGCGCCAGAGACAACATAAACGTCATAGTCCACGGTGATTTTGCGAGCAATATTGAGGGGCAGTTTCGAAGTATCTCCAGAATATGCTAGTGCGGCACCTTCAGACGGTCTTTTGAAAGCAAGGCATTTGTATCCTTCGGCAAAGGATAAATCATTTTCAACATAGACATTGCTAGCGTTTTCTGTTGGTGTAACCTTCCATGTGGCACCTACATTGGGTTCGGCAAGGTGAATTGTCGCTCCAACTGTTTGCGACTCAAAATCATCCCGCATATAAATATTTGAGAATTTGTCCTCGAAAACTATATCCGGGTACCATTTTACATTAACATCGTCGATATAGATAACACTTGATGCATTATCCTGCGTAGAAAAACTTAACCAGTTGAACTGGTTATAGGGATTGATACCAGAGTAATCTATATTGGCGCAGATTGTGCTTGAGTCGGCATAGGCTGAATAAGTTTCGTTATCTATATCTACAACTATTCTGAGTTTAGTCCATGTTGCGTTTGTTATCTGACAACCGCTTTGATACCAGCTTGCTCCTCCAGCATTGTTGTAACGGTAATATACGCTACCAGTTGCTGGTATATATAATCCTATTCCATACTGGGATGTTAGATCGTTTTGAAAACCAATTGCACAAGAACTATTATTGTCAGGACGGTATAACCAAAATTCAAAAGTACACGTACCATTTGAGATCGGCATCTCTGACCAAAGGCTCTTCGATCCGCCAAGAATGCTGTAATGACGAGCCGTTACATAAGAGTTAGCGGGGGCATTTGGATCGCGACTTATTTTAAGTGCCTTGCCGGTGGTACCATGCTTGATGGTGCTTTGCATAAATGGCTTAAGGTCATTTCCGTCACCCAGTGTCTCCCAAATGCCGAGACATGTTTGCAGTGTCGGATCGTAGAAGCCGTTACCCAAACCGCCGCTGTAGACATTGATGTTGTTAAAATCCTGGTCAAAAAACATTACGTAGCCGAGTTCATTGGCGTCATCCTTGAGTTGCTCCCATCGCTGATGCCAGGCAAGGTCGAAAAGATCGTAAGTAATATCGGTTCTCCAGCCATCGTAGTCGGTCAAAGGGTCTTCTCTGTAGAGATAACTTCCACCGGCTTTAACCAGCCTTATGTCAGGATTATCGCTATTATCAATATAATCCCGAAATGTCGATATTGGCAGTATGCCGATACCTTGATTTATATTTGTCAGGTAATCTTTTGTCGCTGAATATGGATCAGTGTCGGCTTCAAGCGGTATAGGGAGAACTATCTCATTGACTAATCCTTCATCTACCCATGTACGCCAGTCAAGTTTACAGTTGCCTAAACATGGCCCGACATAATCTCCACCAGGTATCCCAACTGCTATTTCAATATTAGGGTCTATTGTGTCAAGTTCATCACGAAGATCGCGAAAGAATTCTGTCAGGTAGTAGCCTCGCATATTGTGCCAGTTTTGAACCATGGTATTACACGGATCAAAACTAGTGCTATAACAGTCAAAATTAGGGTCTGTGAGTATATTGACGTCATAGACATTTTTCATAGCGTTAACAAGTATCGGGCTAAAACCATACTGATCGGCATGATTGGGATCTTTCTGCATCTGGTTAGCTTCACTTCGCATGTCTGCATAAATCTTTTTTGCTCCATATTGTTGAGCGAAGTAAGAGAATTGAGAGACCTTATTGGCTCTAGCTTCTGAATATGTGTATTCGCAGACACTGTATTGTATGTTGCCGGCTCTATCCACTGTTAATACATACGGATTGTCATGCACAAATTTTAATTCTGCCGGCCAAATAGTTTTACCATCAGAGTTGGGTATATTTGGTGGTGCGCCATCCGCGTACACATTTGGATACCAACACCAGAAATCAAGGTCTTCAGCCTCGGCCGCCTGACGGGCTGTACTTAATTAAGTTGAAAGAATCGTTAACTTTTTCCCCTGCCCGTACTTGTAGTCTGGTGCCAACGGACATCTCGTCATTATTCCATATTACATCGTTAGGGTCAAGATGGCTGTAATCAGCACGAAAGTATACACCTGTATATCCTCTGCCCTTGAGTCGCTTCATCATCGTGGTGATACCTTCATTGGAATCAAAAGCTGAATCTGTACCGGGGCCGTATATAAAAACATAATCTCCCCAGCTTATCTCTGCATTATTGACACTGGTTGCATGTACGAAATAACTATTTTCTAAAAATAGCATCCCTAAAGCAAGCCTCAGAATTATTTTTTTCCACATTGTGGTTTTCCTTTCCTATCTCATAATTTTGAAGAAACCCTAGTAAATTAATTCTTGAGGATGGAATTCCAGTTAAGGTGGATAATCATTGATATGCAAACCGTACAAAGTGGAGTTAAATGTTTCACAGCTGCCGAGCAACTTGTAGCGATTAGCAACAGACCTTAAAAAGGTTCTGTTTGCTGACGGCATAATTGCACTCTTTTTAAAATTTTAAATAAATAAAATCAATATCGACCTTCTTTGAATCCGATATTTAAAAATGCAAGCAGGTTATCGCGGTGCAGATCGGTAATAGTTGGCGTAATGCTTGCTTCGGCGCTTGGCGAGAGCATAACCGGCCGCCATGTTTGGCGTTTGTTATACAGCACCTGACTCTGATTTTTGATGAATCAAGATACCTCGAAAAACATGCAATTGCTGACGGCATACTTGCACTTTTTTAAAGCTTGAAAAGTTTTATTGCATTTTCACGGGCAATCTTGTTGAAGACCTGTTCACTTATTTTCTTTGCAGCACGCCATTCGAGAAGAAGATTGACAAGTGGAAATGGCATATTAAAGGCGCAGAGATCTGTGCCGAACATCAGTCGATCCTGAAACTCAATTAGAAATTTTACTCCGTATTCGGGATCGCGAGCCAATGCGTTGCAAGGGGATCCATCTGATAGGTCCCCATATAAATTGGGGTATCGGCGGAAAAGCTTAGGCACGACTCCTTCTTCTTTTACAGGTCCTATCGGGGGTTGCCAACCAACCTGTCTGCCATCTGGGCGAAAAACCGTTTTCCTCTGTGCAGGTGTTTCCAGTCGGCCTATTTCCGCCCAAAACACAGGGCCGTGGCCGAGCATAATAAGATTCGGGAATCTTTGAAGGGTATGTTCCAGTTGAGGTAATCCGGGATCGTCATACAAACCGAAATCGCCGCCAATTTGATCTGAACCGTCACATATTACTGGAAGCCCCACATCCTGAGCATGCTTGAATAGGTTTTGAACCATGGGATGCATCATGGGAAAATTCAGCATTACCTCACCGAGGCCTTTGCATCCCTGATCACGATAGTATCGCAGCAGGCGATCAAGCGGTGCATCCACTGAATTGGTTATGGCACGAGGATCGATATTGCAGAAAGGAACAAAGCGGTCTGGATATTTTTGAGCCATTTCAAGAATATCTTCGTTTGCCTGCGGAAGATATATCTCAGGACTTACAATCGGTAGTAAAAATCCTTTCTCAATACCGACCTGATCATAACGCTCAAGTACCTGTTCGGCTGTGCAGAATTGAACCAATATGGGTGGGTGTTTTCGGTACGCATGCGCGTGAATGTCAATGAACATCACTATTTTCCTTTAAGTTTTTAATAAAAATGTAACAAGAGATCAATCTTGAAATTCTTCAGCAATTTCCGATGCTATAGTCGCCCAACTATTTAATCGGCCAGGATCATAACGAATCGTACTTACATCACTAAGTATGATTTCGAGGGGGCAATTGTGTTTTTTGATCGAGCTTATACCCTTGCGTAAATAGTCAGTAATTTCCTTTTCATCCCATTGTTCAGCAGCAAAAAAGGATGGGTTAGGTTTCCATGAAAAAACGAATTGAGTCCCTATGTTTGTGGCACCCTTATCAATATCAGCCCAGGCACTCATAGAAATTTTCCGGAGGTTTGGTATTTCGCGCAATATGTCAACTTTCAAATGAAGCGGTTCACAGCAGCCATAATAGGTCAAGCCAAATTTCTTAAGCCATGGTATTTCATATTCCAGAGCAAATTCACGATGCATCTCTGGCGAAACACTGGAAAATATTTGGGCGGCGGCACTTCCCCACAGGTCGCACGTCCTAATGTGTGATGGGTCGAAATCTTTTTGAGGCAGTTTATTTGTGTATGCAGGGCCGCCTGTACCGCTTCCGGGACACCAATTCAGGTTGTTAAGCGCAAGAAGGCCTTGTGATTGATATTGTTCAAGTATGCCGGACCATGCGTTTACAAGCCTTTCCATAGCCATCTTTAAAAGCTCAGGACGAAATGCCAGATCCATCAGAATTTCTTGTGCCCCATACCAGGTAGTCAAAAGATCCCATGGTGCAAACCATATTCCTGGTTGTCCACGCTTAACTACATTCAAAATTCCATTAAAAAGATCGGTAAGCACATTAAAATTGTTTTCAGTTCCAATTCGGTCATAGTAAACCTGTGGCGTTTTTATTTTTTCTATATCTTTTTCTGAATTGATTAAACGGACATAGGCATGAGACGCTACTTCGCTGCTATTGTTGTTAAATATTTTATTGCCTTGTTCTTCTAAGCCAAAGCTGTCCACTTTGATCATAAGCGGACAAAAAAATGTGGAATCGATTACCATGTCACAGCGAAAATTGTGCCATTGATAAATCTGCTTTCTGAGTTCTAATTCCAAGCAGCGGCAAAATTGCGTATCGCAAAGAAGCTCTTTTTCTATACCTATTTCATTCCATGGCACCTGCCCATGCATTGGATTAATCCAGACGAGTGGTCTGACCTTTTCAAGATTGTTGAGCTTTGTCCAAAGTGCAATTTTTTCTTTTTGAGCATCCATGGCTGCAATCTCAGCGATTTCAGTAGCTATTTTTCGGAGAATCTGACGATCTTTGCTGCTTATTTTAATCTGCTCTGCACTGGTTGACATTTTTTATAAAATCTCTAAATTACATGATTATTAATAAAATACTATTTCATCTCAGTTACTGAGGCGACGCGGGTATTTGCGAAAAGCGTCTTCGGCTTGTTCCTGAGTAGTAAGAGGAAATTTCCAATCAGGCAACTGTTTAACATATAAAACTTCCCATGCGCGTTCCGCCAGAGCAATATCTTTACTCTGGCTTAACAGGTTTTGCAGAAAGTCGGGACCTTGCGGCTCAATTCTATTTAACGCATCTCCAAGACACCGCCAACCCCAATTTTTATCTTTTCCAGTGTAACTGCTGTTGTACATGGAAAATCTCTGCTCAAGACGAACAAGTATTTTCTCTCGGAGTTCTTGGGAAAAAGTTTTATCAGACTGGATTAAAGACGAGAGCTTTAATGCCGCCATGTCCCGAACCGTCGGATGTGAATCATTTAATGACTCATATAAAGCATTGGACGACTCAGTAGAGGCGAATTCGCCAAGAACTTTAACAACTGCCCAGCGTACCTTTTCCGATGGGTCGTTCGTAAGTTTAAGCAAAGCATTTAATAATTCAGGGCTAATGTTTGCTCCAGAAAGTGCATTAGCAACCACGGAACGTACTTCACAATTTTTATGTTGCAAGCCTTGAATCAGGTCTTTATCCTGCTTTTCTGCTAGGGTAGCAAGTCCAAGTTGAGCGGCAAAATTCATCATAGCGTTATTATGTTTGTCAAGGCAGTCATAGATTTTATCAATTGAAGCAGATGGAATATTGGGCTCTTTTGCCAGCGTGTTTAAGGCATAACAGCGTACTGTGTTTTCAGGGTCTTTCATCGCTTGCTCAAGTGCCGCAATGACGTTAGGGCCACCTGCTTTAATCGCAGCAAGAGCCGCTATCGCCCGGCGTCTCACCATTACATGTTTGTCTTTAGTAGCAATGATAAGTTTTTGCAGGTCTGGTTCAGTTGTGCCATCGGCCATTTGTTGGATTACTGTCAGTCTGGCGATAAAATCATCACTTTCCAAAGCCGATACGGGCTGTTTTTCAAGATAGCCATATTCGAGTTCCTTGTTACCGCCGTCTAGTACACGTATGACTCCCTGCTCAGAAAAATATTTTTTTTCTTCTGGAAATGGGGAACTATGCAAAGTAGAAATATTACAGTCCGTGCCTTTGGTACGAGTTAATACTTGATCGATAAGGGGATATACATTACCACCGCAATAGACCATTATTTCATCCACAATTCCCTGGTCGATGTAACTTTGCCAATCAACATCAACATTGCCACTGCACATAACGGAGGTGTCAGCCAGCCATCGCTGTGGTTTGTTGGGTTCAGCGGGATTTAAAAAGATGCCCAGCTTGACCTTGTGTGGTTTTAGAGCCGCTTTTAACTCGCGGAAGTATTGCGTCAAGTATTCTCCCCTGAGTTTTGCCAGAGCCTGTTTGTCGTATGCCTCGGTCCGTATGTCAACGCCATATCGCTTTTTAAATTCATTAACGACTGGTTCATTAAAACCAAATTCCTCATCATATCTTGTGTCCATCTGTTCAACATAAGTATGTAATATTAAGCCGTCATATTTGGCACTAGTCGCGAGTTTAACCTGCATTTCAATAAGGGCCTTGCGCGCTTCTGGGTAGGCAAAGCATATTGGACCACTCATTCGTCTTATCCCGAAACGATCTACTGGAATCCATTCGGGATGTTGCAGTCGAATAAATGATTCCACTGGCGAGGGGCCGTAACCTTTTGCGACATCCACCACCGCCTGTCCTCCATGATCAAACAATGCTGCAACCCCCCAGACGGCCATTCCTCGAGCATGTGCCGCATCAACGCCATAACGATCCAAGCCATAATTCTTATAAAGATATCCAACCCATTTCCAAAGGTCCGCATGGTGAAAGTGCTCAGGCCGCAATTGACTATAATACATGATTTCATGTACCTGTGCAGCCCGCCAATAAATTCTCTTCACGCCGTATACATTCTTCAGTAAGTCGTAAAAACCATCAATTGTATTTACAGAGTCTATTGGCGGACTGAAATATAAAAGATCGTTATCACCGTTACTGATGTAGCAACCAACCACTTCATCCGGCATCGCAGGTGCAACAACACGCTGTCCTGATACAATACTATTGAGCATTAAAGCAAGTGATGTCGAGTAAAAAACAAGTTTAATCACAGCGAACAATTCCTTTCTGATTATCGTTAGAAGAGGCAGGTAGTCCATGAAAGACTAACAATACCTAGAAACACTATTATGGTTCTTGAAATATCCGCGAAAAACATATAAACATGCTACATTGGCAAACTGAGCATGTCAATTGAAATTGAACATCTTTTTGGCATTTTATTTCTTGACAGTTGAAACTAGCATGGTTAGAATACTTAGGTGTTGTCAATACGTGTTTGAAATGAACAACTAATCGGTAGGATTTTAATGACTCAGCAAGCTTTGGAAAAAGAGGCGAATGGTTATCCGCTTTATAAGTCTCTTGAGGCTGTAATTCAAAAAGAGATCAAAAGCGGCAAGCTCAAGCCGGGGCAAAGATTGGAGTCGACAACCATTCTTGCAAAAAAATGGCACGTCAGCCACACGACAGTAGTTAATTCTCTACAAAGGCTTGCTGCTAAAGGCATGGTTACTCGCAAGCCTCGTTCGGGAACGTATGTCAGTACTGATGGTGAATTGATGATTCAGGAAGGCAGCAATACCGCAAAAAGTAATATTGCACTTGTGGGAGCTGATAACCGGTTTCCCGAATTGCTACCAATATTAGAAGGTTTTCAGGACGTTGCTCATGAAAACAAACTTCATATTGTTGTTGGCAATACCAACGGTACGCCGGAACGGTTTGATGAAGTTATTCGACACCAGATTGATAGTAATGCCTATGGTATATTTTTAGGCAAACCTGTGGGGCCAGGTTTGAGTGTCGAGACGATTTGCGACCTTAAAAAAAGTGGAATTCCAGTAGTTCAGCTTTATGAAAGTGATCCAGGAGCAGATTGGCCATCCATCGGGGACAGTACACAGGATAATATTAGATTAGCGGTGCAGCACCTGTACGAATTAGGACGCAAAAAGATCGCATGTGTTGGTTACGTTGTAAATCCTTCTGATCTGCGTGATTATTTCCATATTTTCCACTACCTCTTCATTCAGAATTTGGCAAAAGTGGGCCTGTCATACGATCCCGAGTACCAGTTATCCATTTCTGCGCCGAGAAATTTTGAATCAGCTATGCATAATGGGGTTGACTGGATCGAAAACATAAAACAATGGCTCAGCAAGCATGAAGACATCGACGCAATCTTTTGTTCTTATGATCGTATAGCGTGGGCGGTTTTAAAAGCATTGGAGCAGCAGGGTAAAAGGGTGCCAGAGGATGTCGCAGTGGTTGGCGTTGGCAATTTGAAGCCTTATTACGAGTTTGCGCCATCACTTACTACCATAGATGTGGGCAGCTATCAAGTCGGAGCCGAAGCGTGCAAGCTGCTTATTGCCATGAATAATGGTGAGAAAATGAAGCCTAATCTACATATCACTGTAAAAAGCAAACTGATTTTAGGGCAGTCAACTATGCCAGTGCGTTCTGACAATAAATGAGTAAGAACAAAGTGGTTGAAAATTGGTTTACATTTCAAAATTTGGTTTAAACAGTGTTGTTTAAACAGGTTTTTCATAAATTTTATTTGGAGGAGTGAAAATGAAAGGGGTATTTTTTGTTGCTGTTATGGAGTGCGCATTGCTCATCGTCTCGGCACAGGCGACGGTTGTGTTTCAGGACACATTTGAGAACCACGCTTTAGGCAGTAATCCTGTGCCTGGTGCTGCCGATGTAGGTAGTTGGC
>MHYA01000196.1:0-10047 GCA_001825675.1 Planctomycetes bacterium GWF2_42_9
CCTGTTCGGAAAGGTCGATGTCTCTGTCATTAAAAGGTTTCATATATTTGGCACTGTCGGCATAATTTTGCACCCAGACAAAATTCATTGTTGTGTCGTTATCATAATCATAGACGAACCGTAATGCGTCGAAATATGAAGACCTGCTGCCGTCCAGCGGTGTACCATCGGCGAAGAGCCAGCCGTTGCCAAGAATTATATCCTGTCTGCCCGCCACAATCGTAAGCGGCATATCGAACGCATTTCGCATAGTCAGATTGAAGTTGTCAAATAATCCTTCGTGATATGCGTAATGTTTTGGTTCGGAAGCGGCTTCGATGTAATATCTTGGCTCTGTCAAAATCCTTAAATTAAAATCAATATCGTCTGTCAGTTTGAACTTCGCGGAAGTTCTTGCACGAAGACGCAGTTGACTTCGGTCATGGCCAAGAGATTGATTATCGAGTTTGCGGTTATTATCGTAAATATAGCGGAAACGAAAATCGCCTCCAAGTTCGAGCCAATCGGTGGGATGTTTGAAATCGTGTTTTTGTATTATGGGCTTGTTAGCATCAGAGGCCGAAACAGCTTTCGAAGACTGACAAAAACCAACTACAGCAATCCATAGCAGCAAAACATAAATAAATCCTTTGTTCATTAAAACCTCCATATTAAATTATTGTTCATTCTTATAATCATTTCAAGATATTTGTTGGTAATTTACTTGGAAAATATTAAGTAAGTGTGTCTGAAATGTTAAAATTTGGTTAAAAATGCAGGTGTATCCTTTCGAACACACCTGCACATCTTCCTTCTCCTGCCAACTGGCTTTACAGGAGGCTATACTATTCACAACGGAATCTTACCAATTTTGCGCTAAGGCAGCGAAGTCCACAAAATTTACTCTGCCGCTGTGGTTATAATCCATACCTTCACACCAATCCGGTGAAGAACAAGTATCAAGCCAATGACTTGCGAACATCGTAAGAATAGTATTTCTATACGTTGCCAAGTCGTCTGCTGTTACATATCCGTCGCCGTTAATATCGCCATCTGCCCAGCTTTTGCCGTAGGTTGTACCGGTATTGACAGCGATTATGTCTCTGTCTGTCGAATTGATTGAACCGTCAAGATTAACATCGCCGTAGTTAGTGCCTAGGATATCGATGACAACTATGTCGAGGTCTTCGCCGTCAACAATCAAATCGCCATTCATATCACAGCTTAAATCCATCCAGGATGCGTCATTAAGATTGTTCCAATTTAAGACATTGCTGCGAACATCTGGATTGACTGCCGGAGTTTGTCCGAGAGCGGCGGCCTTTATTCCGCCTCGCAGGACGTTGCAAATCCAGTCGATATCTTTTGCGTTGATGATGCCGTCAGCAGCAACCGGATTAGCACCCGGTGTAAGATTTGTTTTGCCTGCGATATCAGCTTTCGACCAACCTGAATTCGGCTCATAAGCCAAACCTGTCGCAAGTACCGTATTAAAATAATTTCCGCTGCCGCCGGTAGATTTATCCGACTGGTCAACAAGGGCAAAACCGTTACTGCGGTTAAGATTTCCCGTAACAGCGTCAATCGCGAGACCGTCTGCGAAATATCTAACATCGGCGGCAACGAAATTTCCATCGCCATCGAAATCGCCAATAATTTCCGGCACAACATAATCACCGGCCTGTGTGCCATAATATCCGCCATGGTTTATGCCTGCTTCAAAAGTACGCGGATTTTTTACTGCTTCAACAAGTTTTGCGATATCGTTTGTATTGCGTTTGTGTTTTTCAGAACCACTGTAATTGAAATCGCCCGAAACTTTATTTCGCTCTGAAAGCGTTGTAGAGCCGCCGGTAATGACATTGCCGCCGTTATCGATATATGACGATGTTCTGCCATCACTGTAAGTTGTACCATCTGCGAGGACTGTTCTGTTTGGAGCGATGCCGGATGGTTTAATTGCGCCGAATGCCGGAATTGGCGTTAGAGTCAATTCGTGTGCGCTTGCTCTTACGAAATCCTGCAAAGACTGGTTGAGTTTGGCATTGGCGGTAAAAACTGTCGGGTCGGCAGAAGTGGGCATTGCGTCGATTCCCGCAACGAGGAAATATGAGAACGCCATATATTCGCCGGGCATATTGTAGTTCAAATCCTGACCGGGTGAAGAAATAAAATCAGAGATACTTTCAGTAATGTTTCTGATGTAAGATGCAGCGTGCGGATTTGCCATTGGATAAACGGCTCCTGCTTCCGGGCTTCCGACTGTAGCGAAAGTTTCATTTCCGCCGAGTCTCCAGCCGCTGTCGGCACTGCCGTTATCAAGAATGTTGTCAAGTTTTGGGCGGATATAAGCATTGCCGCCGATATTTTTCACGCTGCATACTTCGTATTTTCCGCCGTAAACATCGCCGCGTGCCCTGCTCGAACCGCAAAGGCCGGTGTAGCCGATGCCGAGTCTTCGTGTTTCAACTGCTTTTTCAAGAACACCCGAACCGCCGCAATTTGTATATTTGTGAGTTTTGCCAAGTTTCGTGTCTGCTTCGACATCGAATTTTTTATCCGTGTTGTCGCCGCGTCCCCAACTTGGGTCAACGCCAAGCGTGTTCATTGCGCCATTTCTTGTACCAGAACCGCTGTCGCGTGTTGATACGGCAAGGTTTTCACCGTTTTGCATACGGCCAGTTACGTTAAGGTACTGCAACTGTTCTGCACTGATATTTCCTGATGGTAGACCAACGCCCTGATTTGCGATTATTGCAATCGGAACCCATGCGATTTCTGTATCGAATACAGTTTGAGCGTTTGCCGAGGTTGTGTTTGTGTTGAGTATGCCAAGGCTTTTTAATTTATTGCTCTGCGTTGAATCCCAGCTCTTTAGCGGATTTCTGCCATAACCTGACTGCATTGGTTTTTTGTTCCATAGTGCATCGGTGTCAGCTCCTGTGTAAACAAACCACGTGGTCGGAACGTCCATAACAGCAATGTCGATATTGCACGGGTCAACAGGACATCCGCCGGGCAGAGAAGAATCAGCTATTGGGCCGAGAACTCCGGCAGTCGCCCAGGCGATGCGGTTAATATAACCAAAATCTGAAGGCACTGTTAAATCTGAAAATAGTGCGGGATTTGCGTTGTACCAGTTTACAAGGTCTGACAAACCATTTCCTGAACCTACTCCGCGATAAGCAACCGACCAGAACGTATCTGAACTGGGATATGTAAGAGCTAACTGGTCAACATAAGGATAATAGCCCAGAAAGCCATACTCGCCATCGCCGTCAGCGTCAATATAATCATTGGTTGACGCAGGCGCAGTAAAGAAATCAGCGAACAATGTCGCGCCGCTGATGTTTACCTGATGTGGCTGGGCATAGAGCAGATTGCTCATTGTGCCGGCAGCTAAAATAAGCGTTACTAAACAGGTTTTTCTTACAAATGATTTCATCTTAATCTTCCTTCCATTAAATTTAACTCAATCTTTTTCTTCTTACAAAACCTTTATAATCACATACTGCCATCGAGATAATCATTAACGTTATTAATCCGAATTTAAAAACCATCGCGTAAATCATTGCTTTATTTGACATCGTTTCTCCCTGTAATGCTGTAAAATTTTGTTCCCCATTCGCGTTTCTCAAGTGTTTCGAGAATTGTCTTTCTGGCGACATGGCCATCGACATAAATGAAGTTTGCACAGCCGCCAAACTCTGACGTTGAGCCGCTTCCTGAATGATGCCTGCCTACGGCATTGATAGGATGACCTGCGCCGCCGTCAAGAAGGTCTGTTGACTGCTCAACTTCCTTGATAGATTTTAAACCAAAATTTCTGGCCGCTGCGTTATCGCCATAAACGTAATATGGAGTGCCTAACGGAGCTTTATAGACTGCGTTTTCTTTGTAGCCTGTGCCTGTATGCGAAAACGCGAGGATCGGTCTGTGGCTTTTGACAAGTATCCCGCTGCCCTTTTGAACACCGAGTGCTTTCCAATTATTATTAAATTCTGTTGCCATAATGAGGCCGGACGGATTTCTCAATTCACCCGCATTGACGAATCTGTTTACCCGCTGGCCTTCAGATGTTTGCGATGTGAATTTATTACGCGGAATAATCGCGGCGTTTGCTGTAATTGAAATTCTCGGAGCCTGCTTATCCATAAGAGCATTTGCAGATGCTTGACCGTTCTGGTCCTGTTGGCCTTTTTCCCAATCGTCCTGTTTCGATCCGGGATTGGTTCTTGGTGCACCGCCGCCTTTCATCGATGGACAGCTAAAAAGTTTCGCATCGACTTTTCCTGAACTGAACAGATACCATGACCAATGAAGATAGCCGTAAGGATGGCTTGGGTCTTGATTCAAAATACTGTATCCGCCGTTGGCATTGGAAGGATAAAGATACGAGGCGGGAAAATATTGAAATTCTGTTACATACGCGAGCATTCCCATTCCTACTCCCCGCATATGAGCGGCACAAACTGTGCCTTGAGCGATTCTCTTTGCTTTGCTTAACGCCGGCATTAAAACCGCAAGCAGCATAGCGATAATCGAAATTACAACCAGCAGCTCAACGAGTGTAAAGCCTCTTTTACATTTTTCTTGTCTTGATTTAACATTCATTTAATAGCCTCCAAATAAATTCTATTTTCGGAAGCTATGATAAATAAATGTGTTTAGAAACGTATTACGTTGATGTTAAATATTGGTGAATAATGAAAGCAAAAAAAAGCTTCCCGATTAGGAGCGATCCCCCGCTGCTCCATAACCAAGAAGCTCTCTACTTAAGAAAAACTACCGCTGCCAAAATTTCACGGCAGCTATTTAAATTATTCTTCCAAATCCTGCTCGCAGACTGCCCGAAAAAACGAGATTCTTCATTTCGCTTCGCTACATTCAGAATGACAATGAAGGCCATTGGCGGCATAAAAATTGAGATGGCTTTGTCCCGCCTAAGGGGTCCGTGCAATGACAATAGTTATGAACAGCAAGGTTCGGAATCAAATCCGCAATAGCCCATCTCATCACTAAGCTGTTTGATCCGCCACCAAACTCTATCGTCCTTGATAACATCCAGCGCGACGGGATAAAGAATATTGTCCTCCTGGAAAATATGCTCACGCAAAATCGGAACGATCGCCGAAGACAGCGCATTGATCTGAATCTTAAATTGTGTCTGGTCGAACTGTCGGAAATTGTTCACTGCCATAGTAAGATTGCTGACCATATTTTTAATTCGCCAGTGCGCTTTACCAAGCACAACGCAAATACTTCTGCACGGATAATTCTCAAGCACCGGAAAAACTAAATCGTCTTCCCGCTGATCGTGAACATCGATCGCCTGCAGATGCTCTGCGACGTGCGCGAGCCTGCGAAATTCACTCGACAGTTCCGTGAGTTCATCGGCATCCTGAATCAGAACATTCGCGATTTCAAGATCCGCCAAAAAGCATTCGAACATTTCGTGCTCGGCTAAAATTCTTCTGACGGGATGATCGGCTGAAAGGTTGGCACGAAGAAGCGCGAACTGATCGCCGAGGATCGAAGCAAAAGCATACACAAGCGTCCGAAGCTGATCTAGTGAAATACCCGTACCCACCAGATACTTGTGTGCCTTACTGATATCGCTTAGTCTTAGAGTTGAAAGAAGTTGCCGTGCCTGCTGGCGAATCTTTGTTGGGTCTTCTCCACACCTGACGCGTTCGAGTATGTCAGCTAATTTCCTTGCCTTTTCCATTACGTGCCTCTTTTCTGAAGAGAAGTAATCTTCAATTTCGGAACGCCCTACCGTAAGGCATTCAGTTCAACACGTGCTGCAGAACTCACTAAAACAATATACGTTTTAGCTCAACTTTCGGGTATAAAAATATTAGAAAATTGCGCATAAATTTTGAAAAATCGTGCTAAGTACTATGCGAGATGTTAAGACAGGCAATTTGAAACGTTTATGCTGTTTGTGCAAGTGAAAAATTGGGGGTTATTAACCGTTTCTTAATCACAGTTAGAGTTTACAGTCTATTATATTTTGTGTGTTTGCCTTTAGCTTTTTCGACCGGATACTTTTTCTTGTTCTTTTCCAGTTTGCTTTCCATCGCCTGCAGCAGGTCGATACCCAAATTATCAGCCAACTCGAAAATGTACATCGCGACATCCGCTATCTCTTCCTGAATTTCCTGCTTATGCTCTTTTACGTATTCCTCGGCCTCTTTTCGGGTTTTCCATTGGAAATGCTCCAGCAATTCTGCCGCCTCAAGTACAATAGAAACACTCATATTCTTGGGGTCGTGAAATTGCATCCAGTCGCGCTCGTCGCGAAACTGCTTTATCTTTTCGATCATTTTTTTAATGTCGTTAATGGCAATACCTTTCAAAATTTACTTCAAATATTATAGCCACAAAGGCACTAAGGCACAAAGAGATTTAAAATTTAAAAATTTAAGATTTAATATTTTTGGAATTTGCTTTTTTAATAGATTCATCCGCTCCATCCTGTTCCGCAAAAGCTACGCAGGATTCCAGTCGGAATGACAATCGTTAGAGGTGAGTTTTCAAAACCGCGGCGGTGTGCATCGCCAGAATCATAAGATAATCCAAATCGCTCAAACTGTAGTGCTGGTGCACCATAGCGTTGTCTATATATATGATCCCAAAGTTGCCGCTTGGCCGTTTTATGCTCGCCATCATAGCGGAACGAATGCGTTCTGTGGTTTCGAGTTTGGCGGCAACCTGCGGAAAAACAAGCGATTGGCCGCGTTCGAAAGTTTCCAGAATCTTTGGAGCCATTCGTATATCTGAAAGCTGAACAAGTTTGCCGTCCCGGCGTTTTCCGATTTGGAAAGTGATAGGTCCGGTGTTTGAGCTGCGTATTCCGCACCAGACGCGGAATGCCGTAAACTGCTGAATACTAACTTTCAGAATTGCCTGCACGAATTCATCGAGATTCGCAGCTTTGCCGATTTCTTCGACGGCCTGCGAAAAATCGCTAAGTCTGCGCGCGGCAAGACGCATCGCGGGCGCGTGGCCGGCGTCCGGCTTGCGGACAATGACTTCATCACGCGGGGTTGAAAGCGATGCTTCGAGCGAGACGGTATCGTCGGGCGTTATCTGATGACGCGCACTGATGACATCGACCTCAATAACGAAGTTGGCGATCTTCAGAATGTCGCCCTTCTTGATTGGCGATTTATGTATCGCATTGCCGTTGAGAAATGTTCGATTGGCGGAATCCAAATCTTCGATATTCCAGCAATTTTCATCGGCAGTGAATTTCGCGTGCTGACGTGAGACTGCGCTGTCGGTAAGCACAACATTAACATCAGGTCTGCGGCCAACAATTATTTCTTTGTCCGGCGTGAACGTAAACTCATTGACAGTCTGGTCGGCGTTTTTGATAGTTATGTGAAGCTGGTCTGGTGTGGTAATTTTTGGTTCGACGGCTACCGGCCTAATCGAGCCAATGTTGAAAGGCTCACTTCCTTGAACGGGTTGTACCGTATTATCCATTTTTCAGCCCTCAATAATCAGAATAACAAGTTTTTATTCCTTTTGCAAACCTTTATTTGTTATATACTTAGTTAACATTTAATTTTATTTACAAAATTATATGTTTTTTGCTTGATTTTGTTTATTTGATTGATAATATAGTCTTTTGTTAGATAGATATATAACTTATTAACCCATCATTAGGAGAAATAATAAGATGTTTATGCAGACCCAAACCAAAAGACCAAAGCTGGAGATTCACAAGCGGGCACTGCTTGATTTCTTCGAGAGTGTACCGGGACGAGTGGAGATGCTTCCGCAGCAGGATCGGGCGTTTGTTCGGTTATTTCTGGTTTCGCAAAAGATTCGGCTAATGGCTGCGATGGCGGGCAAACACGAAGCAACGATCGCACGCAGATTGAAAAGGATCGCCGCGCGTATCAGCGCAAATAATTTTGTCGCTACGCTTTCGGATGAGAAGCTGTCGAAAGATGAAATGCAAATTCTGCGGGACTATTTTGTTGACGGTATTGCGATGCTGAAAATCGCGCGGAACAGAAATCTGAATTATTACGTTGTGCGGAAAATCATCAAAAGCAGAATGACCGCTTAACCGAAATAGCCACGAAGACACAAAGGCACGAAGAAATAAAATAGGAACTGGATTCCCGCCTGCGCGGGAATGACACGTAGTGTCTTAGTGCCTTGGTGGCTAATTATTAAAAAATAGGATCACAAAATGATTACGACATTAACAGCAAGTAAGAAATTCGATTGGAATCTTCCATTAACAAAAAAAGTTTCGGATGTGATGCGGGCGTTCGGCCTGACAGTTCAAAGACTGAAAGCAAACGCGATAAATCATGCCTGTACTGTAAAAATCGAGCCAGGACAAATCGTTTATTTAACCGGGCCATCGGGAAGCGGAAAAAGTGTTCTGCTGCGGGAGTTTTATAATAATTTTCAAAGCCAAAACAAAATTTACATTGATGACATTCCGCTGCCCAACAACAAAAGTTGTGTTGACTGCATTGATGGCGGATTTTTCGAAACGCTTAAAACGCTAAGTAATGCGGGTTTGACTGATGTTTTCTGCGTTCTCAATTCGCCTGCGAATTTGAGCGAAGGTCAGAAATACCGTTATCGAATCGCAAACGCAATCGCAAGCTCAAAGCAGTTTATTTTCGCCGATGAATTTTGCAGCAATCTCGACAGAGTAACGGCGGCGGTTATCAGTCATAATATTCGTAAGATCGCGGCGAAGACAAAAAAGAATTTTATTTTTGCCAGCGTTCACGATGATCTGCTGGCGGATTTACTGCCGGATGTGATTGTAATCAGACATCTGGCAGGAGATGCGGAAGTCATCTATAAGAATCTCAAATCGCAAATTTGAAATCTCAAATGGGTGAACTATGGACTGTACAATTAAAAAATATCTGAAGATCGTGCCGGGGACTGTCGACGATTACCAATCGTTGTCGCGGTTTCATTATCGCCCTTGCGAACTGGGGCCTGTGGCAGCGGTTTATAAAATTATCGATACGCATCCCGCACGTCAACACATCGAACCATTAGCAGGCGTTATCATTTATTCTATGCCGGTGTGCAGTATTCAGCTACGCAATATCGCGACGCAGGGACTGTTCACCAAGTTAGGCTCAAGCTCTGTAAATATGCAGCTCGTCAACCAGAACATTCGCAACATTTCGAGGGTTGTAATCGAGCCGCGTTACAGAGCATTGGGTCTGGCGTATGATTTGGTACAAAAAACGATGCCGATGCTGAATGTGCCTTATATCGAAGCGCAGGCGGTGATGGGCAAGATTAATCCGTTTTTCGAGAAAGCGGGAATGATGAAATACGAAGCGCCAGAGGGCAGCAACTGCGCAAAACTTCGGCAGGCACTTAGTATCGTCGGCGTTGATGAGGCTGATATGGTCGATATTGAACTTGTGCAGAGCAAACTCGACAGGCTCGGCGTGAAAGCGAAGGACTTTATTGAAAATCAAATCACGGGTTTTCTCTCGAAGTTCGGCAGAAGAATAAAAAATCTGCCTGCTGGTCTCAAACGAACCGAATACATTATCGGCAAACTGTCTGAAAGGCCCGTATATTATTTATGGCGAAACGCGAAGGTGAAACTCAAAATTTAAATAGCCACAAAGGCACTAAGACACAAAGAAATTTAATATTTTAAATTTAATATTTTTGGAATAGCTTTTACATTTTACAAGTTAATAACGAACAAGGGAATCTTCGAGGCTACAAAAAAAGGCAGGTGTTTTTAAGGCCTGCCTTTGGAACATTCGAATCAATTTGCGATTAGCGTTTTTTGCATTTCAAAACCAAGCCCATGATAGCGAGGATTGCCATTGTTGTCGGTTCTGGAACTGCTGTGTAGTCATACGTAACGGTAACGGAAGCGTCGCCTGTGGTATTGAATATCGCGGCGAAATTTGAAAGCGTTTGAACCATTGCCATTGCATCAGCCTGAACGGCGAAAGTCATATTGCCTGTACCGATGAAAGAAGGATCAGGGCCAATGTTGTATGCAGCTGTTTGTGAATCGCCGAAAGTATCGACTATAGTTCC
>MHYA01000196.1:10063-18032 GCA_001825675.1 Planctomycetes bacterium GWF2_42_9
ACGATAAGTAATATGGCTGGTTTTCGTTGAAACTAGCGCCAACCAGACCGGTGATGTAAACGTAACCCATCATATAACTATTGCTAAGGTTTAATGTTCTTGCATAGCGTATGAGATTTTCAATGCCGAATGAAGCGTCGATAGAAGCGATCGCATTAAGCGTAATACTGTTGAGAGTACCGAGCGATGGGTCGAACTGCGAAACGACAAGGTCTCTGGTCTCTGTCATATCTAATAGGCCTGTGATGCTGTCTGTGTACGAGATCGTGGCAGCGTTTGCAGTTAATGTCATAGCAGAAAAAATTAACGATAGAACTAATAATTTTCTCATTGATTACCTTTATAAGTTGATGCTGGTGTTTTCCAAAACCCCCTCATCAAAACCCCATTAATTAGTCGCCCCTGACTGTTTAGAAGTATAGCAGATTTGGAGATTTTTTTCAAATTCGACGGAGTCAGAATAGGCTTTTTATGCGAAAAACAGGGTTTATAAGTGAAATGGCAGTTTATTATTAGACATAGAGAGGAAAATATTAAGTGAAAATTAAAAGTGAAAAGTGAAAAATTGAGGAATTGCTTTTTAATGATTTCTCCATTCCGTCACACTTGCGCAAGACTCTGTCGAAATGACAGCGAACGTACTATTAACTAACTGGCTGATGGCTACTGTGGTGAAAACAAAAAAACCTGTTACAAGCCAAAGCCAATAACAGGTTCTATAAACACAATCTTGAAAATAATTTACTAAACGTTTCGTGCTATTCTTTTTGTTCTCTTGCCAAGCAGCAGGCAACCAACGCCAAGGATAGCTACCATTGACGGCTCCGGTACTGGAAATTCAGTGTGGGTTAAAACACTATCTGGAGCTGTGCCTGTACCAAAGCCATAAGACTTGAGAATATCGGCCTCGCTAAAGCCTGTCAGGCCGGAGAATGTGAACGTAATAGAATCTTTGACAAGAAACTTGCCGTTCAAACTCTGCGTCGAGACATCGCCGACATAAATCGAATAATCCATTCCGCCGACAATACTGCCGTTCAAATTGTTCGGCGTCAGATTGTTGTTGCCGACCGTGCCGACAACAAAACCAGCATAAGGATTAAGCGATGAATCAATTATTTTAAACGTCCAGGTGTTATCGCCCGAACTGACGGCTTCGAGATTTGCGTTTGAAGTTTGCAAAGTATCGGCGGCGCTTTTGCTGGTTTGATAAACATCGCCAGTCGCGGTCAGCAAGACAAGCTCCGGCCTTTGCCCGATACTGTTGTAAATATCGAAGAAGTAACTGCTCAACAAATCATCGGGACTGTTTGAAGCGGTCGGCGATAGATTGGAAAGTTTGACGGTTAATGTGTCGTTTGTAATTGTCAGTTGAGATTCAAAGAGCAAGGCATCACCCGTCAAGGATGTGCCGGAAATATTCTGAATTATGGTGGCCTGAAGTTGTGCAGGGGTCAAAATGACCGCACAAAGACAGATTATGCGCGCAGCGCGAAATATTGTTTTTTTCATTGTTTCCTAACTCCAAAATTAATAATAATTTAAAATTGCTATTGTTGCAGTTCCTAACCCCAAAACTATGCTGCTAGACCTGTAAAAGCATACAAATTGAAATTACCAAAGTCAAAAAACATTAATCTATTAACCATTTAAGGAGAATTATTATGTCCAAACAAACCAAAATTATCGGAATCAAATTAGAAAACCTGCTTTTTCACCCTGAAAACCCAAACAAAATGAGCAAGACCAATTTTGCCAAGCTCAAACTGCATATTAAGGAAAGCCATAATTACGAACCAATTATAGTCCGCAAACATCCGGCCAGGGAAGGATTTTTTGAGATACTCAACGGCCATCACAGGTGCGAAGCGTTGAAGCAGCTTGGCGAAAGCTCGGCTGATTGCGTTGTGTGGAATGTAAACGACGATGAAGCGAGAATTCTGCTTACGACGCTTAATCGGCTCGGCGGCAAAGACGAATTGAAAATGAAAATGCAAATCATTAAAAAACTTTCGCAAAAGTATAACGCGAAAGATTTAAGCCGATTACTGCCCGACGCAAAAGCGACTATCGAAAAATTGAAAAACATTACTAAATCGATGGCTGATTTCAAAGTTAATCGAAAAGCGTTTTTAAATTCGCTTGTATTCTTTCTTGATGATGAACAGTTGAAAATTGTTCAATCGGCGATTGATAAAGCGATGCCCGCCAAAGGTACGAAGGCGGAAAAATCCGCCGCGGCTCTGACGCTGATAGCGAATGCGTGGACGAGTAAAAAGTAACTACTGACTATTGATTATTGACTAATGACTATTGGAGGAACCAATTTATGGCACTTACCAAAGAACAATTAAAAATCATTTACAACTGGATAAGCAACGAAGAAGACGAAACAAAAATATTGAAGAAATACAGAATCTCGTACAAGAAATTGGCACAGTGGCTCAACGATGAAAACGTGCGTGAGGAAATCAGGGGCAAAGTGCTGGCGGCGAAAACGCGGAGCAAACTTTTCCTGGCAAGGTATCTTCCGCTTGCGTCCGCAAAACTTATCGAGCTTTGCAACAGCGATAATTTCGAGACCAGCAGAAAAGCGTGCATCGAGATTTTAAATTTCGCGCACCAAAACCAAATCGAATCAGACGATGAACAACTAGACGCAAAAGACAAACTGCCGAACATTTGCGAATTCGATAGCCAAACGCAATCGAAGCTTCTTGCGGTTCTGGCAGAAAGCAAAAAAAGGCCATAGTTATTAGCTATGGCCTTTAAAAGCATCCATTGTCATCCTGAACGAAGTGAAGGATCTCGCAATAAGCTAATTGAGACGAGATTCTTCGCTACACTTCGTTTCGCTCATAATGACAAAGTGCGTGAGTTAATAAATTTCGCCGTCGATGCAGGTTTCGTCATCGGGCGTTGTGCAGGCGAGCCATTCCTGGGCGAACGTCGCGAAATCAGCCAAATTGATTTTACAATCCAAATTCAAATCGGCTTTCAAATAGCCTCTGTCGCCGCACTGTTTCTGCAAGGTATCGCTGAAAAGGCCGCTATAATTTTGCGATGCTTCGCTTTCGGAAGATGCGCGATTTGCGCCCCAGACGATTTTGCCGCCGCTGACTGCTGCGCCTGATAAAATCCAGTTCGCATCATCGGGTGTTTTCAAAATCGATACTGCCGCGGTTCCGTTTTCCCACAATACCGCGCCTGCGATGAAATTCGGTGCGCTGAATGTTTCGCTATCGCTTAACGTTTGCATTTGCGGCTGCACGCTGTCAGCTTCCACCCAGACGGCATACGGGCTGTCGAGCCGAAGAGCAAATTCCTTATAGCCGTCCATTTTGTGGAGCGTAACGAATGAATAATCCGTCGTACTGGAAAAATTGTGCATCCCGATAACGCAATAGCTTTCGTTGTATGTGCCGCGTGCGATGAGCCAGTTGCCGCTGATGTCCAGAGCGTTAAGCCATACGACGTAATTGCCCTGCGCGTTTTTCGGCAGAATGTTTCGACGTACAACGGGATCGCTCAAATTAGAAATATCCACGATGTCGAGATAATTATTGTACGTCCAATTTTCTTCATCGTAATATTCGCCGCTCCAGACGACGGTATTGCAATCAATCGCGATATTTGTCGAGATATAATCGCTGGCGGCAAAGGCTTTGATTTGATGCTTAGTTTTCGCAGGGTCGGCAAGCGAAACAGCGTAAACGGTTTGCGATGAGCCGTTCTCCTTGAAAACGACAACGCCGTTATCAATATCGAATGTGTTGATAGATTCGCAGGTAATATCGGTAACAACCGGATTGCTGATGTTAGCGGCATCGGCGATTCGCAGCACCTGCATGGAATTTATCCAAACGGGATAAACGATGTATCGGCCGTCGGTTTTTAGCATCGAAACATCGGCAGCGTCGGCCTCAATTAAATATTCACTGTGCGTTGCGTCGTTGACATAAGATGCGTAGATGCGCGGGACATAATTTACATCATCGCGCGAATCAATCCAGACAACCAGACCGTTTTGGAAATCGAATTCGTTCGTGAGCGTGTGCGGAGAGGCGTTTGTGTTTGCGGTGATTTGGGTTTGATTGCCTGCCAACTGAAGCGCAAAAACATTCGCTGCAAAAAACAATACAACCGCAATCCTTTCCGCGAAATTCTTCATTCTTCTACCTCCATTTAGAGAGTTTTATAGAGCGTTTAAATCTGGTGCGAATTATAAAGCCTGCGTTTCGTTTAGCAAAAGATTAAGCACCTGAATCTACTCTTTTTGGTTGCATTATTTTTATAATGAATTAATTTACCTCTATGGATAGATTTTATCACAAATTGATTTTAACAGCGGCAGCGGCGGTACTTGCGTTTTTGGCTTTTTATCTCTTCGCTTCAAGTATGAGCAAATCCTTAACCAGCGATGAGAATATGTACTGCACAGGAGGAATTTTAATCAGTAAAGGTATGATGCTCTACCGCGATTTCCCTTATGCGACACAACTGCCTTATCATCCGCTTTTGTGCGGCCTTATTTACAAGCTCACAGGCACAACGCATTACCTTTTGGCCGCAAGATTGATTTCAGTCGCTTTCGACATTCTCATCATCTATTGCATTTTCAGCATCATCAGGAAAATTTTTGCAGACTATTTTTATTCGGGCGTTATCGCGGGACTCGCAGGAGCCGCAATTTTCGTTTTCAATCCGTTCGCGGCGTATCTGTGCGGATTGGCGTGGAATCAGGATATGACGCTGCTGTGCATAATTTTGAGTTTCAGAATTTTTATGGGGATATCCCCCGCCACAGGTGCGGGGACTAAAAGAATTTTTATTATCGCAGCTCTGCTTACAATCGCAGCGTGGACGAGAGCGACAAGCGTTTTTGTTTTTCCAGTTTTTTTGATTATGATAGAGATTGCTTCTTCGTCCAAAAAAAACGGACTCCTCGCAATGACATTCGGGATGATCATTTTCAGCATTGTTCCATTGTGGATTTTGATCGAAAGCGGCAGAGCGTTTTTTGTAAATGTTTTTACAATTTCTATGCTGCACGGCCAACTACTGCACCAACTGCATATCGCTAATGACAAATTCTATCTTACGATTTCCGTTTTGAGAAACATCGATTATCTCTTGCTTATCCTCACGGCGTTTTTTTTGGGCGTTTATGTTTGCTTTATGCTGAAGAAAATTATTTTTCCTGAAAAAAGAAACGGACTGCTTTCATTTCTTCTGCTTTTCACAATGATCGGCATCGCGTATTTTCCGCCGACAATGTGGAAACAATATTTTGGTATGCCGGTCGCGTTTGTGATAATTACTTCTGCGTATTCGGTTTTTTATCTGCGAACAGTTCCAAACAAAATCCATTTTAAGATTGCAATCAGTATTTTTGCCGCACTGGCGATATTCACGGCCGTAAATCAAAAGCCGATCGTGAAAATTGCCAAAGTTTTGAAAACGCAAAACTGGACACCGATAAAAATTCATAATATTTCCAAAAACATTGTTGCGAAAACCGGCAGGCAGCCGATCTTGACGCTTTCGCCTTTATACGCTCTTGAAGGCAACGGACAAATATACATCGAACTTGCGGCGGGCGTTCCAGCGTTCCGCGTCGCAGACAAACTCACAGAAACCGATAGAAAAATTACTCATACAGCGGGATTACGCCAAATCCCCCAAATTCTCACCGCAAGACCGGCAAGTGCCATTGTAATCGGGCCGGAATTGACGCGGTTTGATAAAATTGATTTGAAATCTTTGGTTCCAGATGATTGGCAAAAGGTCGATTGCGGCGATTCAAGCGTACATATCTTTATGCCGAAAAAGCAGTAACCATCTGGGTTTCCAAGGCAATCCAAAAATTACGCAATAATTTAAATATTACAAACGTCTATCTTCTCGGCATTAATAAAGTTGTGGTAAAAATTATTCGATAATTCCAGTTACCTTAATCAAAATGCAAACACTTGCTAAATGCAGACTTTATCTTTTATGGAAAGTAAAACGTATGAGAGAAAGAATTAAAAAAGGGTTTACCCTAGTCGAACTTCTGGTAGTCATATCGATAATCGCTATGCTGCTGGGCATTTTGATGCCGGCCTTGAACGCGGCCCGAAGAAGCGCATACAAAACCGGCTGCAAACAAAACCTCCACGGATGTGGAATCGCATTCAGAATGTATCTCGATGACAACCGAAACACTATGCCGTTCGCGATGTTCTACCCGGCAATTCCAACAGATACAGAAATAGAAAATAGCATCAAACCGATTTCAGAGGTTTTAGCGAAATATCTCAGCGGGCCGGAAGCATTGAAATGCCCCGGTGATCCGCAATTTAAATACTGGCGAGAAAATGGTTCGAGTTACCAATATAACACTGGTCTGGGCGGAATAAGACTCGATAAAAAAGAATTAACCTTCACGCGTCGAAGACATTGGTCCGGCTCTTCACGTACCGTTACCATACCAATAGGCGAAATAGATGTAATGCACGATTACGCGGGCTTCCACGGTAAAAAAGGCAGCGATGGTACATATTCTCTCGGTGCTTTTATGTATCTTTATGCCGACATACTTGTGGCTGACAGAGAAAGGAATGTTAAATAATGGCAAGACTAGCAGGAAAAATGAAAAAAACGGAACCAAATAAAAAGAAAATTGCGATTATTGTTGGCGTCGTTGCCGTTGTTTGTGTTACAGCATCGGCTGGTTTGTATTTTTCATTCAAAGGCAAACCCGATGACAGGGATGGAAGAAGAGGGCCGAGATTCAATGATGGGAATCTGCCCAAGGATGTACGCGACCAATCTTATGACCAAATACAGGCGTATAAAAACAGCAATAAATATAAAAATCTTTCAGAGCGTGAGAAAATGATGTATTCGATGATGACTTTCCGACAAGAAGCCGATCACCGGGTAGAAACATATTTTACATTGCCGAAAGAAAAGCAAACCGCATATCTCGACAAAGTGATCGATGAAATGCAGGACAATATGAAAAAGATGGAACAAATGCGCAGTGAATTCCCAAGGCCTGAACGCAGAAGAGACGCAAACGAACCCAATGACCCAAACAGAATACAGCGAATGCAGGAACGTCAGGCGCAAAGAAATAATCCTTCAAGAATGCGGGCGATGCGCGAACGCGGCAACCCTGAAGATCAGGCAAAACAACGACAGTTCAGAGATGCTATGCAGAAACGAATGCAGCAGCGCGGAATTCAAATGCCGCAATTCGGCGGACGCGGCGGCTTTGGCGGTGGTGGTGGCGGACGCAATCCAGGCGGCGGAAGATAACTGGTAAATGAGTGAAAGGGTAACTCATTCACTCATATACTCATTAACCCATTCTCAATCAAAAAAGTGTTGACGGTAGCTGCATTTCTGGTATTTGTATTCTATGCGAATTATAATATTACTACTCGTTCTGCCGCTTCTATTCATGTTGTCTTCGTGTGAATACGCGGACAAATCCAAACTACCCGCGATCGTCAAACAGCAAATCGACAGATACCCAGATCAGAGGCTTATCGATATTTACAAAACTTTCTTTCAGGGTTTTTTCGGGCCTGCCCATCTAATCAGCGATTTTAACGATGCGCTTCAATACACAAATCAGGAACTTTCGGAATCGAATGAGTTTGAAAATTATGATTATTGCGAGCTGCCGCCGGACGGCAAATTTGTTCGGCTGAATTTGAAACTTGTCAAAGAAGGCAAAATGTCGGCGGAGGATTTCACGAAAATTTTTGTAGCCAGCGCAAAGCAAGTGAGCGAAAACGACATTCAGAGATGGAAAAAAATATGGCCGAAGATTTTAGCCGAAATTGAAAAACAAAAGCCGAATATGAAAAATTTCGAGGAAGATAAAGCGTACATCAATTCGCTTTTGGCACAAAATAAATATGTCGTGCATCACAGCGAAGATTTTGTCAACAAATACCACCCGCACTATAGAGTT
>MHYA01000197.1 GCA_001825675.1 Planctomycetes bacterium GWF2_42_9
GATTTGGGCAATAAAGGTTGTATAATACCTAACCTTCTCGGTCTGGATCAAATTCTGCCGAGAAACCCTTAGGGGCGGTTAGCTCAGTTGGCTAGAGCGCCTGCTCGACACGCAGGAGGTCGTAGGTTCGAGTCCTATACCGCCCATTACAAAAACCCCATTTTCTTGGCTGAAAATGAGGTTTTTAGGGTTTTATGCGGGTCTACATCTCACGTAATTGGCAGTCCAGCGTCTTCCCAGCGTCTTCCTCAATCCTACTCGCAGTCTACTCCCAGTGCCCCTCTCATACCTATCTCGCGCAGTGACTCCTCTACTTTTGAAATTTGATTTATGCTCTTGGATTTTTATTCCGCGTGCCCTACCTGGGGTGCGTTTATATACCGATTGTTTTTAAATTTTACTCCTTTTGAATTTGGAGCTTGGTTTTTTAATTTTCAAATCGGCAGAACTCACTGTCATCAGTATTGAAGTTGATAATATCCTAATTCTCACTTAAAGATGGCCTTCGTTTTTAATCATGAGCAATTATCATGCCGCTTCCCAAAATGATGTTTGCTGGATGCTTATCAGTATCTTACTATTGCAGTTTGATACATGTGATCCTGTTGGTTCTGTTTTTATTTGAATCGGGTTCACCGGCGATAAGCCAAAATTCATCATGGCTTACTCTTATAAGCGGAGCTGTGGTTGTTTGAATAGTAGTTTCGCCAATTTTTTTAGCTGTCATGTCTCTTACATCTATAAGATAGATATCTTTATGAATTTTGCCATCAGCTTTGCCGGCCAGTATTATATGATTTTCATCAATCGAACTGCCGGACCATGCGTAGCCGGGGCAAGGCAGGTCTTTAAGGCGCAGCCATGAATCTTTGTCGGGGTTGTATTGATAAGCATCCTTCATTACACCCAAAGAATTATTATTAGTGTCTGGCGACATACCGCCAAACAGATAAAGGAACTTGCCGCAAGCTATCATTGCCGGAAATGCTCGTTTGGGGCCTGATAAATTTTGACAAATCATCCATTTTGCGTTGGGATCAGCAATATCAAGTGACCACATTTGATCAGTAATAGTATCAGGATAAGCCCATCCGCAAGCTATATACAGTTTGCCATTTAACAATGCTGCTGAACCGGAAGCTACCGCTACAGGAAGTGAGGGCAGATCGCGCCAGGAAGACCCTTTTTTGCAATTGTCTAAATGGTAAACAGAGCTCAGTTTATTTGCGTCATCAGAGCCTCCTGCCAAGTATATCCCGGTGTTGTCGCCGGCAAACATACCATACGCAACCGGATGAGGTAAGGGGGGAGCTGTTTGCCAGAAATTATCAATGAGAATCACCGAGTCGCATAACCATGATTTTGTTGTATGGTCGCTGCTCCAGTCGGTGCCGCCGGTGACAAATACGTGTCCATCAAGTATGGCTGCGGCATGTCCGCCTCTTCCTCGCGGCAATGATGGTCCTTCAGTAATTACAAACTGTGGGATCGTATTCATATTAGGTTGTTCCGCATGTGAATTTTCCAATCCAGTGTTTAATCCTGTCAGTATCATGGTTATAGCTACAATAGTTTTTTCCATTTATAATTTCCATGCTAAGATGTACTTGAAACGCTCTAAAAGCTCTTAGACAGCTTTAGTCTTATCGTCAATCCACCTAAGCCAAGCAGCAGGAGTGTCGCTGGTTCGGGAATAATATCAAGAGAAGTTATCTCACCCTCAATTCCAAAACATCCGGCCGGGGAGGATAAATATTGAAACAAGATGAAAAACGATTTGCTCATATTAAACGCCCCTAAATCAGTAAAAGATTGAGGCAAGGCATCTACATCGACAGGAATATATGCAGCTAAATTGGTTTCCAAAAAAAAAGGCCAAATAGAGGCGACACGGCCGAGATACTGCGATTGTATATGTCCATATATATCTTCGTATGTTTTAGGTTGACCGTCAATCATAATAGTTCCATCAAACCGGGGCTTTCCGCTGCTAATTGCTTAGGAATAAGAAACTTCACCCACTACTGGATTGAAGTTCACTGAAAAGCCCGCGGATTCGGACATATCACTAAAAACGTAGTTGCCTATAGTCATCGTAATAGAATTTACAGCATAGTTACCGCCAGTATCGCTTGGAGTTATATCTGGTGCATCAATATCATAGATGGCCATCCCATGCATAGGCGTGCCAACAAATACCGAACCATCGAGAGCCACTCCCATCGAAGTCCCAACCTCGCTAACTATACCTTCGACTTGAACGGTAATCAGCCTGGCACATGTAATCTGACAGAATAAAAAACAATACCACGAAAAAAGCTGAATTATTGAATAGCTTAGATCGGTTCATTTCCATTCAATACCCACTAAACGTTGAAGCTGGTTTCAGGTTATGACACATAAATTATTCAGGTATTCGCAGGAGATTACCGGCGATATAAAACGGGATTTCCGGGAACTTTTTGCCCATCTCGGCTTTGTTATGTGCATGGTAAACGACGTAAACTTCCGTATCAGAGAGTTTTGCAAAGCATGGATAGCCGACTGTTCCTTCTGCCGGTCGCCATGGTTTTTTTCTGTCTTCGTCGGTATAACGGATATGGCCGTAAAGTTTCTTGTGTTCGCCTTTAGGGTCTTTTAGGTGGTAAAGGAAACGCCAAGTTTCACCGTTATCATCACTGACGGCTAAGCCAAGACCAGGGCCGACACCGCCGTCACGATATGCCAACCATAACTGGCCTTTGGGGGTGCAATACATTGCAGGCGAACCGCCTATGATCTCGATCTGGCGGGGCGTTGTCCACGTTTTGCCGTTATCATTTGATTTTATTTGCCAAAATTTTTTGTCATTGTCAGGGGCGCCGTCAACTCTCGCAACAGCTACTATTGTGCCGTCTTTGCAAACAGCAGCGGCAGTTTCGTTGTAAGCCAAAGGTGTTTTGTATCCCGGCGGCGGATCCTGCCATGCGCGGACTGCAGGACTCCAGTTAAGACCGCCATCGGTACTGCGTTTGAAACCGTTTAGCGGTTCTGAACCCCAATATCCCCAAGGCCAAATCAAATCGCCGTTGGGCAGTTCTACAATGTTGCCCTGTGCAAAATCGTTGCGAGTAACAGGGTCGCTGAGTATTTTTCTTTCAGTGAAGGTATAGCCGTCGTCTAAGGAGAAAGAATAGTAGCTGTCGAATTTTCTACTGGCGGTCAGGCTTAGCCAGTTGGGTTTGGATTGATTCGGCTCTTCCTGCCATACCGTTTCTAATACATAGAGCAGCAATCGGCCGGAAGTCCAGTTGCCGTCCGGTAATTTATACAGCGAGGCAGAAAAACCGGTTAATGGTTTATCGCTTTTTAGCGTCATATATGGTCTTGACCATGTTCTGCCGAAATCTGACGATCTTGCGAATGGAATTGTACCTCCGGGCTGACAATCCCCTTTTCCTGTATCCCAGCTTACGATAAGATCCCTGTTGGCTGCAAGCAAAACAATGGGAGTCAAACCCGGCGTTGCATCGGATACCACATCCGCTCTGGCAATAACAGGATCCTTGGATTTGACAATGCCTGTTTTTTTCTCGGCAGCATTACAGCCCGTAAAAGAACAAGCTATTAGCGTCGATATTACAAGTGTGTTAAAGCTGTTTACCATTTGTGTATTTCCTTTAATTTATTTAATGCTTAGTCGTGGACACCATACCTTTTTTCACTTCCGACGGCGATAACCACGCATTTTAACGACGGTACCTCAACGTTGAAGCCGTGCTCAGAATCTCCATCGCAGACAGACGATACCATCGTAGTGTCATTCATCTGACGGAGAATGCCAAAGCTGTTTTCAGGCAGGGGATAATAATCAGGCGACTTAAGCTGCTCCATCATTTCGCGGGTAGTGCCGTCAGCCATCATTTGAGCGAGCAGGTGCTGTGGAGTGGGCAGTTTTACCGTAATATCTATTGGTGTTTCGGTTATGTTTACAAGCACGATCGCTACAGACCCATCATTGATCTGCCAAACAGAATTCAGAACCGGCATCAATTCAACTTCTGTACCTTTGTCATCATTCCATGCCATCGCCCATCTTCGTTTGATCGGCTTAATTTGGTCGGATAAATCCATTGGCCGGAGCATTTTGCCGCGTGCAAGGTAATCGGCATTGTTCACCCATACATGAGCAAGGTGTTTAAGGAAATTAGCCGTTTTGGGGTCTTTCTTCATAATTGCGGCAAGAGGAGGTCTCGTCCAGCCAAATTGCGACCCCCAGACAAACTGTTGCGCGAATTTAGAGATAATCGATCCGGCAAAATCTGGGTCTGTGAGTTCCGGCGTAAATGTGTATCGGCCAAAGCCCATCATATAGTCATGATAGACTGCTTCAAAAAGCGGAATAGTCTGCGGGTCGTTGTGGTTTCCAATCAGGAAAGCGTCCAGATAGAGCATGTACGGTTCGCCGCAGCCCTCGCCTGTCATTATCAAATCTTCACAGAAATCGCTCGCTTCATCGCGTACGGATTTCAGATAGGAGTAGTATGCATGATAATAATATGGCCCTCCGCCCGGTATGTGGTCGTGGTCTGTATTATAGCAAGGACGGGGCGAACTGACCGGAACCTCATCAAAGTATAATGCTTTAATTCCCATCTCATACATTCGCATGGCCAGAAGATTTATAATCCTTCTCCATAAAGGAGCGGCTGGACACATCCCTGCAAAGGTGTTTCCCTGACTCCATGTTATCAGCGACAAATCGCCTTCTTCGGTCATCTGCATCGCAGAATTTTTAAGCCCTTGTTCCCATTCCGGCAACGCGGTATCAGCGGAGTAAGGATTGACATACGGCATTACATAAATCTGTTTTTCTTTTAATTCCGCGATAACCTTACGGAATCCGGGTACGGTTGGAAAGAAAAACGGATTATCGGCGTCAAAAGCGTTTTGATGCCACATGTAATAATGCGACACCATTGGTAAGCCTATGAACTCTCTTTCTTCGATCAAATCCTGCACATCCTCGCCGGGGCCGCGAAGCAGTCGGATGGTAACCATCGGAATATTCTGATACCAACGAGGCGTCTTCCCCGTCTCCAGGGGGCCACGCTGTGTCCATGATGCGGTTAATGCGAATTTTCTATATATCTGCGAAGCTGTGTACCAGTCGCCTTTTGTGCATGCGGTAACCCACATAAACGAATGATAGTCTATACCATATTGAATCTGTGTGTCCGTATAAGGATGAAGATGGATGGTAGATTCTTTGGCATTTGGCTCAAAATAAAAAGTCTTCATGTGCGGAACAGGGTCATGCGCCGCGAAGTACAGCAAATCATTGAATCTTTGCAGAGCCAGAAACTGCATGGAAATGCCGGCTGGATAGGGACGGTGTCTGATCTTTTTCTTTTCAATGATTCCTCCGGTCGGGATTGTCTTTAGCGGATTCTTATAAGCGACACCTCGATCCGAAGGGACTACAAAGGTATAATCGTCAGAGTGTTCGACAGCCAGATCAAACTTTGGAAAGCTAACTCTAAATACAGACCACTCTGCTGGAACACGCAAAACGGATATTCTCCATTCGACTTGTTTAAGGTCGTTGAATATAAGGCTTACCACCACATCGACTGTGTTTTTTGTTTGGGATATTGGTACATCCGAAAAGTTTAATTGTACTTGATTGCCGTTTTCCGTAACAGTTGGAGCTATGCCGGCAGATTCCAACTGAGCATGAACCTTTTGTTTATTGGTCATTTCGACAGCCCATAAAAGGGTGGGGCGTTTTAAATAATTTTCGCCTCCTGTAGCTGCAAGTTCCGCCAAATACATACCGCTAGCGGCTTGTTCCAGAACAATTCTGCTGTAATCGTCGGCTATCAAAAGTCTGTTATCAATTTTCTGTACTTTTATATTCCTACTCAATTATGCCACTCCTTCTGAATAATAAAATCCTACCATCTATTTTAATTTAAGTTTATTTTAGCTCTGGACGATATTGGTTGCCGCGACGGCAGCAGGCATTTGTTGGCCTGTATCTTTTGACGCATGTCCGAAGAAAATACTGTATAAATAACCCACCAAAAATGTCGTAGTAATACCGAACACACCATACCACATGAAATTTATTTCCTTTATACCGAATTTGTTCAGCAGGAAAGTTCCAATACTGACAATAACGCCGAGAATCCCGCCGACAATTGCACCACGATTATTTGCTCTCTTTGTAAAAATACCCAGAAAATAGATGCCGCCGAGTGGCCCTGCAAACAAACTTCCCGCGATAGTTGTAACTTCGAGAATGGAATTTCCTAATTTCATTATATAAAAAGCGGCGATTATTCCTATGATACCCCACCCAAAGTTCACGCAACGGCTCACGATTACATAATGAGTACCCTTTTCCTTATTTGAGGTGAAACGTTCGTAAAAATCCACCATGAACAGCGAATTTAACGAATGCAATACCGCGCTGACCGTTGAAATTCCCGCACCGATGATTACCGCCAGCAACATGCCGGTAACACCAACAGGCAGGTACTTGGCGATAAAATATGGGAAGATCCGGTCAGGCTGCCCGGTGAGATCGGCTGGCAAGACCTGTTCACTATGGAAGAAACCGAACATCCAGGCACCTATAAAATAAAGAACGACGACAACAGGCGTACCGAAAATGAGAGAGAAAATATATCCTTGGATCGCATCTTTGATTGATCTGGCCGCAAAAAAACGCTGAATACTCGTTTGGTCGCTGCACACACCGGCTACACCCATTAACGTTGTAAAAAGAATAAGGACCCAGATCGAAAGGTTGTTTAAACCAAAGGCGAAGTCAAACATTTTGGTTTTACCTGCCTGCGAAGCAATATCCCAATATTGTGAAACATGCCCGGCTGTTGGAGCGAACAGAAAGAAAAAAACTACCGAAACTATTCCGGCTACCAATACAAAGTATTGAACCAGTTCGGCCCATATAATTCCTTCCAAGCCGCCGACAACAGTAAACGCAGTGGTTGTAAGTCCAAAAATTACGATCAATAAAGTTAAATTAACTCCTGTCATTGCGGAAATCGCTAAGCAGGGGGTGAAAACTATCATTGCCAAATAGCCAAGTTTAGTCAGCATAAAAAGGACGCTTGCAAATAGCCGGAGTTCGCTGGAAAAACGTATTTCAAGGTACTCATAAACCGATACCATTTTGAGTTTATAAAGAAAGGGTATTACAATGAAGTACACGATCGGTATGCTGATAATTCCTGTGAAAAGTGACGGCAAGTATCGCATATCTTCGGCCATCACAAAACCCGGCGCTCCTAAAATGCTCACGGCACTGAATGCCGCCGCCACGCTGGAAAGACTTACAGGAAACCAGTGCATTTTGCGGTCTGCCATCAAATAGGCTTCCTTGTTTTTTTGCCTGCGGCCTACAGCATAGGAAATAAGCCCCGTAATTAAAAGATATATGATTACAATAGCCCCATCGATCAGGTTGTAATTGTTTACTGCCACGCTTTTTACTCCTGTTTGCAAAGTGCGAGGATTGTCATTTCTTGTTCAATGTCCAGCATAATAAGTGATGCCATCTTTATATATGTTGTGGAATCATTTTCCTAAAAGTGTATATTAAAAAGTTGTTGTTGTCAAGCCTTTTCCCTGTTTGTGAAATTTGTAAATCGGCTCAGACATATATTTATAAGTAGTTGTTTTTAAAATACTTATAGCATGAAAATATACAACATTGATCTTTGGCTTGGTCATAAACTGGGGAATAAGAGCAAAATATTTGAAAATAATAAAATAATTACTTGCTTTAGGAAAACGTTTCCCTTATATGATGTCAAAGTCAGCTTGTTATCACTTCTAGCGACTATCCGCCCTTACGCTCTTTTAAAAGTTAAGAATTATTTCCCTAAGACAGGCTGTCTGGATGGGGCAAAATTTATTCGCAGAATTCGATTTTGTTTTGAAAGCCTTTTAAATGGGATGTGTCTGGAATTTGTCTTCATAACGGAAACTAATCAAATTAAGGAGAAAGATTATGTTACGCAAACTGGTTGTCCTTTACACGCTATTTGTAATAACGGCAAATAGCTACGCTACTGTGCGGACTACAGAGTATCTGGATGACGTCGTTTATGAATGCAATGTTATTCCAAGTTCCGCAAATCCTGTGTGGGACCTTGCTTCTCCAAATGAAACGTATATAAGCAGTAATGGCAGTACGATCGATATGAACACCCTTGCAACCGGAGCTTCTATCGGGTATTGGTTGCCAGGGCAGTGGGGTGCAGAATATGCGGCAGACCCCAATAATTGGCACTATACCAATGGCGACGCCGACAATCCCTGGGATCCTGATTACGCTTTAGGATACACCGTCGAAGTAAGCACAAAGGTAATTGACACATACAGAAGCTCATGGGCTTACTGCTATGACCTTATGTTTACAGAAGATTATAACGAGGCCTCGACCACATTCAGCATATTTGAAGACCGAATTACATCTACTGTTGGGCCCAATACCTTACAGACCACGTTGTATATCGGCGACCTGACCACGACACAGCACAAAATACGTTTTGTCCGGTATCCAGGAAATGTGAAAGATACCAGTGACGACCCCTATTTCGCAGTCTATGTTGATGGCATATTGGAATATGACGGCGGTGTTTATGATCATGACGGCGACGGGAGTCTCTTGTACTGCGATCCTGATCCAGACAAACGGGTGGATGTCGCGTACATGGGAGGCGTATCAGGCTCATCTGATTTTCACGTTCAAACAGATTACATTCGAATGGATTTTACCGGCGCGTATGAGCCGCCTGCGACATCAGAGGATACGCTAAGCAACTATGACGAGACATATTCAGTTTCTGACTCTGGCACTATCTACGACTCAAATTCAGCGAACACGCCCTCTGTTGTAAAGGCTGAAAACGGCGATTTGGTTTGCTCGTTTGCCACTGTGGGCGACGGCGGCCCAGGATGTAAAATCCGGTTTGTCCGATCTACTAATGACGGCCAAACCTGGACATACGACCCAAACATCTCTTTTACCAGCTCCTACGGCGACAATGGCGGTATATCGGGTTATTTAGGAACTGATCCCAATGGCAATATTATTCTGGCAGCGATAGATGCCAATGGTCCCGTATTTAGCCAGAGAACCGGCAATATAAACATATATCGAAGTACTGATAACGGCCACAGTTTTACTACCCTTGCCAGTAATATTACTGATGGTGATCACCTCAGCGTGGTGGGCGGCGGTATTGTTATTGCTTCCAATGGTGACTGGATTCTGCCCGGCTACTATTTCCGTTATCACACACCAACCGGAAATGAGCCAAACACATACACCCATAGCGGGTTCTGGCGCAGTACTGACAATGGCCGTAATTGGAGCTTTAAAGCTATCTTTGAAGATGCCGTAGAGAATTCATTGATCGATTACTATGCTTTTAACGAGATTGATATTGTCCGACGTGCCGATAATTCTCTTTTAGCTGTATGCAGAAGTGATATGATTAGCGGGGTTGTCGGGAAGGACACATGGGGCGCTCCGCCAGTGTGGGGCGTGTTTTACTGGTCTATATCCGTCGATAATGGTGATACGTGGACAAGGCCTCGTTCTACCGGTATCGCTGCGCACGCACCGGCTCTTATTGCATGGCCAAACAATGAT
>MHYA01000198.1 GCA_001825675.1 Planctomycetes bacterium GWF2_42_9
TCTTGCGTCAGATTCGGAAGGCGAATCCGAGCTTTCGTAATCCTTTTTCCGACACCCCCTTTCCATCCCGATTAAGGGATAAAAAAAATGGCTTAACTGTGATATACTGTTCGGCAGTACATCAACGCAAAGTCATAGTAGCATTTAACTCAATAAAAATCAAGTGAAAAATCAAAAAAATCGTCTTTTTTAACACTGAAAATGCAAATTTTCCTTAGAAACAAGGTGGGTATTTTGTTATAAAAAAGGCCTGAATTTGTCCGATAAAATCAAAATTTTCAGTATTATTCCTATAAAATTTGATTTTTCTAGACTTTGAGACGCATATTAATAAAAGACAATCATACACCTGAATTATTTTGAATAATTTGCTTAAAATTATGAAAATTTTTCCACAATTTAATTGACTTTTACTCATATAATTTCTAGTATCTGTCGGTTTTTGACTGTAAAGCCTCGTAAAAGCACTATGAAACGGCACATTCAGACAAAACCATTCTTATTAATCCAGATTATTTATTTTTGAAAGGACGGATGCGCTATGGCTATAGCAAACGCCAAACAGTACCTGGAGCAAAAACTAGACAAGGAAAATTTTGCGAAAGTGTCGGTTCTGAACAACGATAAGTTGTTTCAGTTTATCGCCGACTCGATCGAATTGACAAAGCCGGCTAAGGTTTTTGTCTCATCAGACTCTGCCGCCGACGTTGAATATACGCGTAAGCAGGCGGTAGCTACGGGTGAAGAAAAGGCACTCAAAATCAAGGGGCATACTATCCACTGGGACGGAATGGAAGATCAAGGCCGCGACCGCGAAGTAACTAAATATATGGTTCCTGCCGGTGAGACTTTGAGCAAAGCCCTTAATCAGATGGATAGAAATGCCGGTTTGAGTGAGGTAAAAGGTTTGCTTGCCGGTTCGATGCAGGGCAGGACTATGGTTGTCCGCTTTATGACGCTTGGGCCGAATAATTCGGTTTTCAGTATTCCTTGCGTTGAATGCACGGATTCATTCTACGTTTCACATAGTCTGGATCTGCTGTATCGCAGAGGCTATGAAGAAGTTAAACGACTTGGCGCAAAAGCGGAATTTTTCGCTATTCTGCACTCAAGCGGTAAAGTTGACGAAAGAATGGTAAGCGTTGAAGCTGATAAGAAACGCATTTACATCGATTACTCGACCGATACGGTTTATTCAGTTAATACTCAATACGCGGGCAACACCGTCGGCTTGAAAAAATTGGCACTGCGTTTGACGATTCGCAAAGCTGACCGTGAAGGCTGGCTTGCAGAACATATGTTCCTTTCAGGCGTTTTTGGTAAAGGCGGCAGGAAGACGTATCTTGCCGGTGCATTCCCAAGCGCTTGCGGTAAAACTTCGACCGCGATGCTGCCGGGCGAAACAATCCTCGGCGACGATATCGCATACTTCCGCGAAATCAACGGCAAATGTATGGCTGTCAACGCTGAAGCTGGTATCTTCGGCATTATCCAGAACGTAACGGAAAAAGACGACCCGGCGATTTGGGATGTGCTGACGAAAGAAGGCGAAGTGATTTTCTCGAACGTTCTCGAAAAAGAAGGCAAACCATATTGGCTCGGAATGGGTATCGATATTCCGGCGGACGGCGAAAACTTCTCGGGCCAGTGGACGAAAGGCAAGAAAGACGCTAAAGGCGTTGAAATTCCTTGTGCACATAAAAACGCACGCTATGCGGTAACGCTGTCGGCGTTGAAAAATTGTGATCCTGAACTGAACAATCCAAACGGCGTTGAACTTGCCGGTATGATGTATGGCGGACGCGATGCGAAATCTTACGTGCCCTGCCAGCAGAGCTTCAGTTGGGAGCACGGCGTTGTTTCTTACGGTGCATCGCTGGAAACTGAAACGACTTTCGCGACAGTCGGTAAAGAAGGCGTGCCGGAAATTAACCTGATGAGTATTCAGGATTTCGTCGCGATTTCGCTGGGCAAATATGTAAAGAACAATCTCGACTTCGGCAAGAAATTTAAGAATGCGCCGCTTGTTTTCGGTGTTAATTATTTCCTTCGCGACAAAGACGGCAAATTCTGCAACGGCGTTCGCGATAAACACGTTTGGGTTAAATGGATGGAACTCCGCGTGCATGGCGAAGCAAAGTGCAGAGTCGCGCCGACTGGTTTGATTCCGTGCTATGAAGATTTGCAGAAACTGTTCAAAGAAGTTCTGCACAAAGATTACACACAGGCAGATTATGTAAGCCAGTTTACGATCCGCATCAAAGAAAATCTTGAGAAGATCGACAGAGTTGTTCAGTATCATAAAGACAACGTCGCAGAATCACCCGCTGAAGTTTTCAGTGTTTTGGCGGAGCAGAAAAAACGTCTCGAAGAAGCCGGCAAAAAATTCGGCGAGTTCGTTTCTCCGTTCGATCTGCCAGAACAGAAATAGCCACAGAGATTTTTCTTTGGCCACAGAGTTCACAGAGAACACAGAGGCTTAAATTTTTAAAAACCCCGTCATTCGTTGGCGGGGTTTTTTTTTGTTTACGGGCAGGAAAAAAACCACAAACAAAATATCGCAAGTTTTTTTAAATTTGCGCAAGGCAGCAAAAAACACCTATAATTTTACCCCCTGAATTTTTATAAGTCCTTATAAAATTTTATGAGGTAATGAGAAAACGGGTAAAAACAGAATAAAAACAGGTAAAATCAGTGTTTTTCGAGAATGCCGCTTGCACCTATTTTAAAATAAGTGGATTATTGAAGTAATAACAAAGGTGAGTTTTCGACTGTTTTTCAAAATATATAAAACCTGCACAAATTTTCACAACTTTTCGACGACTTGCGCACTTTTTAAAAAAAATCGGCTCAATTTCGCACCATTGCAAAAAAATGCCTGCGCAAAATTTTCAGCCTCCGAAAACAGAAATTAAAACCACGAATAATATTAATTAACACAAATGTGAATGATTAAATTGTCATTTAGAAGTAATTCTGATTTTTATGGCGTTTGTATTTTCATTCAATCCCAAACTTTTCTGCCAGTTTTGTTCGCCGGATTCGAGGCTGCGGGCAAAACCATAATCTACGCCATTGCATTCATAAATAATTTTGCTACCAGAGCGGTAATCGGTTTTATGATATTGGCCGGTAATTGTCGCGTAGTACCAGCGAAGCGGAAATTTATGTTCGGTTAAGCCGGGGTCTGTTTGGGTTATATCAACATTAAAGGCGTTTGATAAATCTATCTGCGTAACATTCATCGTTATGTCTTTTGTATAATAATGCTCGACCCAATTAGTTTTCGAGTCATTTAGATTTCCTAAATGAGACTGGTCCAAATCGTTCGGGACATACGCATCGAGAAACGTCAGGTGAATTTGCGAATTGGTTTTTGCCTGTATAATTTTTGCGGCGGTGTCTATCGCCCAGCAGCCGGAGGAATGGCCGATCAAATGGATATGTTCAAATGTTCCTAATGCCAATATTGCTTTTGCCAACTGCGGGCCAGCGGTGTCGCGAGCATACCGGGCACAATCCACGCAACTAATTATCATCGCACCATCGGACCATTCGAAATAACCGCAAAGCCATTCATTGCTGTCAGTTTTTTGTTTTATCGCGTCGGCGATATATTCACTTAATCTTCCTTTGCTTCTATCAACCCAGCCGTGCGTTACAAGTACAAGTTTATTACAGTCTGGCGGAATTTTAATCGCGGAATCAATTACGAGATTCGGCTCGCTGCTTTTCTTTTTGTCAATAATTGAAATATTACCGTTTTTGCAATGGCCGATTTTCAGGGTATTTGCGAGGCAATCGCCGCAACAAAAAAGTATAATAAACAAGATTAAAAAATATTTTTCCATTGAATTAAAAAATGTTTTAAATGATTTCTCCACTTCGCTGCGCTCCGGTCTAAATGACAAGTCTTCTTAAGGTCATTCCTAACTAACCCGCCGAATAAATCGGCGGGCTAAACAAGTATTACAGTTTCTTTTTGATGGCGGCGATTTCTTTTAATTTTCCGAAATTTATTTTTCCGCTGCCGAGCGTCGGCATCGCATCTATCTCTATGAAATTTTCTTTACGCGGTTTTGCAATATTAGGCAGATTACTCTTTGCAATAATATCATACAGCTTCTCCGCAGGGCCCGCCGACTGCACGAAAAAGACAATCAGCTCTTCGCCTCTCTTTTCATCTTCAACGGCTGTTACCGCGACAACAGGTTCGGTCGCTGCGAGTGCATCATTCAAAACCTGTTCGATTGTGCCGTGCGGAACCATTTCACCGGCAATCTTGCTGAATCGCGAGAGTCTGTCGGTAATTCTAATAAAACCATCGTTATCAATTTTCGCGATGTCGCCGGTGTTGTACCAGCCATCCTTAATGACCTGCTCGGTTCTTTGCGAATCGTTGAGATAGCCGAGCATAATGTTCGGGCCTTTAACCATAAGCAGGCCTTGGGCATTTTCATTCGTGAGCGGCTCGTCAGTTTCGATGTTGACGATTTTGGCGGCGATGCCGGGCAGAGGATGGCCGACAGAACCTTCCTTTGTGCCAATCTGGCGGACTTCGTTGACAGCTACATCGGGGATGTTTAGCGAGACGACGGGCGAAAGTTCGGTTGCGCCGAAACCTTCGACCGGACGAATTCCAAATTTTTGATGGAACGCATCGATGATTCTCGGTTTCAATTTTTCCGCGCCGCCGGCAACGATTCGCAAGCTCTTGAAATCATCGCGTTCCGCGCGGCGGATATAAGTTGTGAGGAATGTCGGAGGAGCGAACATAATTGTTGAGCGGTTTTCGCGGACGCTTTTAGCGACTGCTGCGCCATCGAGCGGATTAGCGATATACGAAACCGGAACACCGCTAACAAGCGGCATCCATATTCCGCACGTATAGCCAAACGAATGGAATATAGGCAGAGCGCCGCATAGATCGTCGCCTCTGCGAATGGCGACAACCATACGAACGCCTTCGATGTTCGAAATGATATTATGATGACTAAGCATAACGCCTTTGGGTTTACCGCTGCTGCCGGATGAGAAAATTATGGTAGCGAGTTCGTCGCCGCCGAAGGTCATTTTTTCGGTAAGAAAAGCGATCGGCAGAAATCGTGCTTTGAGATACGCTTTGATCTTTTCTTTTTTGGTAACTGTTTCAATAATATCTTCGAGATAGATGATGTTTTCGCTTTCAAAATTCATCTGCACTTTTTCAGCAAACTTGCGTGCGGAGATTATTTGTTTGATGTTGCATTGCTTGATCGCATAGTTCATATTTTCCTGGCCGGCGGTAAAATTCAGATTGACGCCGATGCGGCTGGTGAGCGTTATGGCTAAATTCGCGATCGCGCCGGCGGCTGAAGCCGGTAAAAGCACACCGATCTTTTCGTCGCGAGCGGTAAGCTGTTTTATTTTTTCGCCGAGAATAAGTGCACCAATAAGAGTTTTGCCGAACGTCAGAAATTTTCCAGTGGAATCGGCGATCGCTTTTTTCCGCCAATTTTTTCGAGCGGCTTTTATGAATTGATAGCTTAACGAGCGTTTTGGTGATTTCATACCATTAAAATAATCGCAGGAAAGCTCGGCAACTTTCTGGCGAACAATGCTTGCAGACGAATGCGAATCAAGGTGTTTGCCGAAATGGATAGTGAGCGGATATGGGAAATCTTTCGGGAGCATTGAGAGAACTCTTCCGCCATAGTAGCTGAAGATGCTGCCCCAAACGCCGCCGAGATAAACGGGAATTATCGGCGCGGTGCTGTCTTTCATAATGCGCTCAAAGCCCGCTTTGAAGCCTGCCATCATTCCGCTGCGCGTCATCATACCTTCGGCGAAGATACAAACGAGGTAGCCGTTGTCGAGTGCCTGGCGGGCAAGTCTTAAAGATTCGACGAGCTGCCGGGGCGGGTCGCTTGATGAAATCGGGATTACGCGCATCAGGTTTACAAACGGACGAATCCACCATTTTTTATAGAATTTTTTTTCTATGACGAATCTGATGCGGCGCTGGCTTGTGGCTAAAAGCAAAAAGGCGTCAACATACGAGACGTGATTGCTGACGAGCAGGCCGGGGCCGGTAACGGGAAGATTTTCCAGGCCGACTATTTTTATTTTGTAGCAGAAACGCGTGAGCATAACAGCGATGAAGCGGGTGAGGAAATCGGGCAGCATTGAAAGCGTAACAAGAGCGGGCACAAGAGTGATTACGCCAAGGACCATAAACATTTGCGAGGCGGATAATTTCCACACGCTGTTCAAAAGTAAAATCAGGCCGCTTGCGAGCAGTACGCTTGTCCAGCCGAGGAAGCCGGAAGCTGCGAGGATTCGGCCGCGTTTGTCGGCGGGACTGCGAAGCTGGATGAAGGTTTGAATCGGAACAATGAAAAGACCGGAGCTTACACCCATAATGAAAACCAGCGCGATCAATATATAAAAATGCGGAACTAAACTAAGGCCAATCGAAGAGATGGTCAAACCGATGGCGCCGAGGGGTACGATCCCGAATTCGACGTCGCG
Source organism: Planctomycetes bacterium GWF2_42_9 (assembly GCA_001825675.1). Classification (GTDB taxonomy): domain Bacteria; phylum Planctomycetota; class Phycisphaerae; order Sedimentisphaerales; family UBA12454; genus UBA12454. The sequence continues at coordinate 6,511 of MHYA01000198.1, forward strand.
GCCGGAGATACGCCCTGCCCATGTCGAACCAACACCAATACCTATTGCAGCAATCACAAACAAATATGCGCTTTCAGTTTTGCTTAGGCCAAGATGGCTCATACCGTATGGAATCAAATTCAACTGAACAAATCCGCCGATGAGGAGAAAATATGCGGACGCACCAACGGCAAGCAGCAATTCTTTGTCGCGGCTGATTTCCTGCAATGTGTGCCAGATGTCTTTGCCGAAAAATATTGAAGAACGCTGGTCGGTTCCGGCGGCGGGAGTTTTTTTAATCTGCAAACTTGTAACGAAACCTGCGCAGGCGATCACGATGCAGGCGATGCTTGCCATTGCGAAATTTTCGCCGGTGATCTGCGAAATGAATGGGCCGATGGCGGTACCGATTACTATCGCAAGATATGTCAATGCTTCGAGTTGGCCGTTTGCTTTGGAGAGTTTTTCGTGGGGGACGATTTCGGGCAGGATGCCGTATTTGGCTGGGCCGAAGAATGCGCTCTGGGCGGCCATCAAAAACAAAACGCAATAAAGGCCGATGCCGATGTTCAGTGTAAAGGCGGCGAAGGCGGCGGTCATGATCAGGATTTCAGCGAATTTCGCCAAGACAACGATTCTGCTCTTGCTGTATTTATCGGCGAGTTTGCCGGCATAAGCCATAAAGATCAGAAACGGAATAACAAATATCGCACTTGCAAGCGATGTTACTTTGGCGGCTGCGCGGTCGCCCTGCGAACCGATGAGGAAGAAAATCACCAGCAGTTTAAAAATATTATCGTTTAGCGCGCCGAGAAATTGTGTCGTGTTGAACCATTTGAACGAGTTGTTTATTTTTTTGTAAATTGTAGCCACAAAGACACCAAGACACTAAGAAACTAAGAATTTTACATATATTTTTTTTAAACCATTAATCTTCGTTTTGCTCCGACACGAATGTACACAAAATATTTTATTCCGCTTGGGCTAAAGCTCACCCTACGAACCCCCTGAATAAATCAGGGGGCTAAGAAATTTTTACCCTGCGCTAACGCTTAGGGCTCTGATAATTTAATCTTTTTTTTCAGAATCATTCAAAAACAATGTATCGAAAAAACCGTTTTTTCTTAAAAACTGATACAGGTACGATACGCTGACGAGGGTTGCGCCGGTAACAAGGAACGCGGCGACGCGATAAATGTTTTTGATCTCGTGCGTATCAACCAAAAATATTTTCGCCAGCAGAACGCCGAAAATCAGGAAACTGATATAGCGAAGGTAAGCGTTGTTCCGCCAGAAACCAAGCAACATCAAAATCAATGCGTAAATCGCCCACGCAATCGAGATATACATTTGAGCGAGGAACTGCCAATTCGGGATGCCACTGCCGTCAAATGTTTTCGGCTGCAAATAAAGATATATTTCCTGCGTAAGAATAATCCATAACGTAATAATGCCGATGATGGCAAATGCCGGTTTAAAGATTTTGTCAGTGCTTGTGAACTTTGCGGCAAGGAACAGTGAAACAATAAATACCGCGGCAATCAGGAAGTTAATATTAATGAAGATTTTGAACTCTGTGCGATTCAAATACTCAAAATTACAAATCATATATCCTGCGGCAATTATCGCTAATATATAAGCAGCGATTTTCGGCAGTAGGCCTTTTGGAGTGAGAGGCCGAATAACAAAAAGTTGAATTGCTATTGCGAAGATTACAATACAGCCTCTGGTAAAATCTATTGAATTGTAAGGCATATTATACTCATTGTGATAATACCATTCCATCATTGCGGAAGCAAAAAACAGTATCAGCGACATCGAATAGAAAATTTGCGATAAATTTTTTCTGACAATTTCGGGTAGTTGTTTGTTTTTGCGGTACAGTAAATGAATTACGAATACTGACGCAGAAACGAGCAGCCATTGTGCAAATTCAATATTCAATATCAATTTAAAACTGCTTTCGTGCAATGGTAAATTCATCATAAGGCAGCCGATGCTTAGGCCGACTACGATCAGGCCGGTAAGCTGGGTGAGAATGCTGCTGTAACGCATACCAATATATACAAGCACGACGGCCTCTAATGCCCATGTAACGGTTGTCGCGTCGAGTTTGAAATATAACGGCACGGCAAGGGTTGCGCAGAAGATTCCGATAGCGTGCAGGCAGATGCGCAGGTTCACATCATCGCGGCAGCGTTTGTAAACGATCGCGGAGAAAGATAAAAATATTAACGCAAGGATAACTACTGATAAGGCGAGATAGTTTCGCGGTGCTTGGGCAAGGACAGTGAATAAATAATATAATGTCGCGGCGGAGTTTGCTAAAATCAGAAGAACATCCTGTTTGTAGGATTTTACTCTGTTCACGAGGCTATAGAAAACCGGCATAACAAGATAGAAAAGAAAAAAGACCGCAAGCCAGCTAAGTACGAAGATGATTTCTTGTAATGTAAATGCACCTTTATAATTATAGTATGAAGAATTATAGTACCAAATCGAAAAAAGCGTAAACGTGCCGATGAAGGAGAGCAGATTTACGGTTTTCCATTTGCGATAATATGAGCAGGCCATTGCGCCGACGCCGAGGATGAGAATGTAAACGAAAAGCGGCGCAGGGTTGATGACTTTGAGCAGTACCATTACGGGCGTGGCGAATCCGCCGAGCAAACTCAAGAACGCGATCAGGACTTCATCGAGGGCAACGGCGTATATCATCGCTGCAATCGTTATGATACTTGCGGCGGTGCAGGCGGGAATGTAGCTGATCAAATTATAAATTTCATAAGCTGTGAAGACGGAGGCGTAGAGGGTCGCAAAGCCCAGTGCGGTTACGCCTTTGGCGACGATGCCGAAGCCGCGGCGACGAGTGATTTCGCCCACGATTAATGTTATAAGCCCGAAAATTGTTACGCCGATGACCCTGCCCTGCGGGCCCATTGAGAAATTATCGTACGCATATTTTAAGAAGAAGCCAACGGCGAAAAATATTACGATAATACCCGCGAATAAAAGGCCGCGTGTGCCGATCCACTGTTCCCAGATGCCAAGCTCTTTGCTCGGTTCGCGCTTTTCGTGCTTGAGGAGAATGTCAAATTCGGGTTTGGGTTCGGGTTGTTTTTCTTCTTCGATAGAAGGCTGAACAGGAACAGGCGGCGTTTCCCCGCTAGGAGTAAAGCCCACCCTAGAAATTAAACGAGATCCTTCGCTTTGCTCAGGATGACAAGGGTGCGTTTTGGGCGGCAGAGGTGATGAACCGCGAGCTTTGTTTAAAGCAACGATCGCAATAATCAGTGCAATCGGGCCGGTGAGCAGACAAATCACGCTAAGAAAAATTAACAAGCCTATAATTTCCATTTTTGAGTTCCTTAATTACAAACTTTAGCCACAAAGGCACTAAGACACTAAGATTCTA
>MHYA01000199.1:0-6783 GCA_001825675.1 Planctomycetes bacterium GWF2_42_9
CATACCAAAAAATCGGTTTTTTATAAATATCTTTCATTATTTTGAACCCTGTTTCATATCGATAGTAAGTCTGAAATTATCCCGGCCGTCTTTAGGTTCGATTGAAGTTGAACCCCTTGTCAGTTTCGGATGTTTATCGAACGCGCCGAAAAGCTGCAAATTGCCGCCGAGGTTGGTACTGCCCGTGATGTTCATTGTTTTTGTGGTTATCGCGATCTTATCTATGTCAATATCCACATTTGGCGGAATACTGTTCAATGCTTCGAACAGGTATGTCATTTTAGCCATAATGGAATCTTCGCCTGATGCGCTAAGCATACCGCTGTTTACGGCTTTGATCTTGTTTATTTCGCGTGTTAATCTTTGAGCGGCGTCGTGCGAGTTTGTGAACCTCGCGCCGGGCATAGCGATAATGTATTCGTTTTTAAATTTCGTTTCAATTTTCTTTATATCTCTGCCGATCGAGAAATAATTCAATTGCAGCAGGATTCCAAGCACAACGAAAAAAGCCGCAGCGCTAACGCCGACGATTTTAATTGTTTTTTCGATCGCTTCTTTTTTGCCCTGATACGGCATAAAATCGGCGCGGAAATCGACTTTGTCTGTCTTTGCTGCAAACGCCGCTGTTGCGCCTGCTGCTATAATGAGTTCAAGCGATTCGCCATCGTGCGATTCCAGAGTCGCGGGCAGTGTAATCTTTTCTGTAATATCCAGTGAATCGGTGGTCATTGATGTCTGTTCGCCGAGTGTTTTTAAATCGAGCTTGTTCGTTGTGTCGTAGGCTTTTATCGCCGATACTCTTCCTTCGGCGGTCAAAGTTGACATTGTGAGCATTATCTGACTTGTGAAGAGCGAGGTTTTGTTTTGCGAAGGCGAAGTAAGGAACGAACGCACGATAGATTTATTTTCGCCGCCTGCCGGGCAAATCATAAAACATCTTGTCTGCGATACCGCCGCTATAACCGCGCCGTTGGCAGAGTCGTCTATAATCCTTCGCAAGCATATCCCGTCCGGTTCGACAGTTACGGGGTCAAGTTTATTATGCTGGAGTGATTTAATTATTTCGGTCATCATTTCCGCCGATGCCGCGTAAGCTGAAACATCCGCGCCGGATAACTGTTTGCCGACGAGTTCAAATGCGATCGCGGTTTGAGCCGCATCGACGGCCAGTGCTTCTTCAGCGTCGAATTTTATGGTTTGCGCGATTTGACGGTATTCCTGGAATTCGGAGTGGAGCTTTTGCTGCCTGTATAGTCTGCAATCAATAGCGACGGCCACATCTGAGAAAACAAAATGTTTTTCTGCGCACAGAGTTGCGATTTTGGCTGCGGTATCGGCAAACGAAAATTTCGACGCCGATTCCTGTTCGGCCTGCGGTGCGGGAGTTTCGGGCGTTACCCAAAAATAATCGAATACTTCGATCTTGCCCGCTGTTTTTGCCGCAAGGACTACCGTCGTCTTGTCGGATGCGACATAAATTCCAAGATATTTATTATGTTCCAACCTGATACTCCAATTTATTTATTCGATTATTATACCAATGCGTTCGACTTTTTTCCCCACTTTTTTTATGCCTGCTGTCGCGCAGACCCTCGCTACTCCGCTGACGGCTTTTACGCGTATAGAATAGCAATCGCTGGTCGTCGTAATAAACGGCTCGGTCTTGAGTATTGAGCTGTAATATGTCATAAGGCGTTTTTTCAAATCGTCGATACTGGCGAACGGTTTTATTCTTCTTTCGTCAATTATTTTCTGTGCGATATCGGCCGCGTCGCCGCCGAAAGTAAACGCAGCTTCAAGGACATGACGCGGGGCGGTATTTATATTTACCCGATGGGTTCCCCATAAACTTGCGTATTTCAACGCCGATTCGACACGTGTTGCATCCTGGTTTACCGGCTTTGCCAGCATATCAAGGTCTAGCATTGGGCTGTGAAATATTTTCGAGAAATCAAGCGTATTTGCGGATGCCGGTCTTGTTTGTGTGAGGACTTGTTCTTTGATTTTTCCTCTCTGGCGAAGTCTGGAGATTCTTCTCGCCGCTCTGCCCTGGGCGGCAGTTTGCGGGGTATTTGGGTCTGCGGCTGATTTGGCGGTGGTATTAACGTCTTTAACATTGGCCATTGTAAAGGGTTTGATCTCTTTTATTTGTTCAAGCTCTTTTGTGATAGTCTCGATTTGGTTTTGATTCATCTGCATCCACTCGCAGAAAGTTACAACAGCCGCTGCTGATGCTTCCTGTGTGTTTGCGTCGGAATTAATCGCCCAAGTCAAAGGCAGTTTCGCGTTTTCATCGATTATTTCTACGGTAAGTATGGCATTGCCGAATTCAATTTCCATCGGCTTTGCAATCAAAGGCCATTGCGGCCCATAAGGCCCGCGGACATACATACCATTCGGATCATTCATATCGAATGTGCCGGCTTGAGCGTTGGCATCATTTGCATCAAAATTTAAATAATTACTGTCGCTTGCGGTGTTAAAATCATTAACATCGTTTGAATCCGACCGGCTCAAATCTACGCGCGAATTTGAAAAGTCGAACATAGCCAGACCGTTTGCATCCATTTGCGTTGCCAGGGTATAAGCCCATTGGCTCATCATCTGTTTGTAATCGGCGTCGCTCATTGTGAAAAGGTCGGAGAAATCGGGTTCGTTGGGCCGGGAAATATAATTTACATCAAGCTCTTCCATCGACGAAAGGGCGTATTTCAATCCCGATTCGCAGGCGTATCTGGCGTTTTGATAGTCAACCATATACTGCATCCTGTGTTTCCATTGGCTTATGCCGAAACACAGCCGGTAAACCAGCGCGGTAAGCAGCACCAGAGCAATTACCGTAAAGAAAAGGGCGATGCCCGATCTTTGATTTTTAAATTTTTTATTCACGAAGTTCATTTCTTCTTGTTCCGCTCGGAGGACTATTAGCGTCATTAGTTTTTCGCGGTTTATTCGGGTCATTAACGCTATTAACATCATTAATATCATTCACGTCATTTGCGTCGAAGTCGTTGGCGTCGCCGAATGCTTTGTAAATGAACGTATAAGGAATCTGCCTGAAACGATCCAGCGCGACGATCCTTGTCTTCACCAATTCCTCCGGCACGGTCATATTGCCAAGTATATCCTGCTGCCTCGGCTCAAACGAGAGCGAAATTTGTATCGCCTGCGGCAAAGCGGGATTAATCCATTCTTCTGTTATGGTATTGCCGTCCGTAACTTCCAGCGCGAACATAGTTGCATCGCTGCACACCGGCACAAAAACTTCTCTTTCGTAATTTTGTTTCGCTTCTTCGAGCATTTTATCTTCCATCGAATACCCGCTATGCGCACGGTAAACGACTAAGCCGTTGCCGTCCGAAGCGACACGACTTTGCCACGTTACTTTCTCGAATGTTTGCGGCTTGTTATCCTTATCATTAAATTTACTTTCGATAACCATCTGCGAAATTTTAAAACCTTCGATGTCGATCTTGTTTCTAACTGTAACGGTAACATCCGCTGAAGGCAGAGCGAGTCTGTCGATGTCTTCGGAGATTCGCTGAAGGATTTCTGTCGCAGCAAAGCCTTGCTTTAACCGCTTTTCAATCGATGATTGTGCGTTCCTGACGGTAGAATATACACCAATAACGGCGGCCATAATCATCATTCCGATGATCAAAGCCATCAACGTTTCAGCAAGAGTAAACGCACATCTGTTATTTTTATTTCTCATTCAGTTCCGCCGAGCTGATTTTGTAATTGATTAAAAAGCACATCCGCAGGCACTTCATCCCAACTGTTATAACCAGCGGGGGGTGTTCCCAGCGAATTATTCGTATTATTGTTTGTGTTTGAATTATTCGAGCCTTCAGAGTTTTCTGTATTTTCCGTTTCAAGAGAATTTTCGCTATTCGTACCGGCATAAGCCTCTTCTCTTTGCTGCTGCTCCATAATCTGCATAATCTGATTTTGGCTCAAACTAGTCAGCCAATGCGTAAGTTCAACTTTATCTTCTTCTCCATTGCTGGTTATAAATTCGCACGTACAAACGGCCCGCATCCACATCTTATTGCCAACCGGCTCATAAAACGATTCGACGGTTGTCTCCCAGTTAATATCGGGATTTGTTTCGCTCGTGCCGTATTCGAAAGTATCGCTCAAAGACTTTTGCGCAAGCAGTTTTTCCATATTACCCCTTGCGATATTAAACGCCTCCATCTTTATCTGACAATCCACAACGGTATCGACGCAGCGGTTAATGATCGTAAAGATCGAAGCGATGATCATACCAAGTATGACCAGTGCGACGGTCATCTCAATCAGGGTAAAACCCATCTTTAAGGCAAATTGTTTTTTTTTATAGCTTTTCATATTCTTATTTAAAATTGAATATTTAAGATTGAAAATTTGTGAACGCCTGCGGCGAACTAAATCAAATGTTAAATTTTAAATATTACATTTTAAATTCGTTAGAATCCCATTTCTTCGGGCGGCATTGGCTTTTTAATTTCGACATCGCCTTCATAGAGTTCGATCATTCTGTTTAATCTGTTTATTATAATTGTGTATTCTTTTCCGTTTTCATCGAAAAGCGAGATTTTGCCACCCCATTGCCAACCGGCTTTTCCAACGCGAAAGAAAACGGTTTTCGAGTTTGTCCACGTTCCGTCATCGAACAAAACATAAGAAACCTGAAACCTCTCGCTGAATTGGCCTGTATCGATGATTTCTTCTTCGAGTATATCTTCGACTGCGACAAGGCCTGTTGTTATTTCGCGCAGCATATAGTTATTTTGCACGAAATCGATAATAACTTCGTAGCGTTTGCCCGTTTCTGCGGCGCTTGTCCCAGCCATTTGAAAGAGCTTAACGAGTTCGTTTGCTCTGCTTTTGAAATTTTCCCGGTCTAACGCGCCCTCTAAATTCACTATCGCCAGCGATACAAACATAGCGACAATGAATACTATCATTATAATTTCAGCCAATACCGCGCCGCCGCGGCATTTGACTTTCATTAAACAGTTTGAATCTGGAACAATCATTTTGCATCTGTACTGTAAAGGTCGGCATCATAACTTTCGCCGCCTTCCTGGCCGTCAGCACCATAGCTCATAATCGCATAGGGTTTTCCGCTTTCGGGATACGCGATGTATACGAATTCGCGGCCCCAGGCATCTGAAGGGATTGAGGTAGAGTCTAAATAGCCGCCTTCCTGCCAGCCTGTAACATCAGAGGGTTTTTCAATAAGAACGGTCAAGCCTTCTTCTTCGGAAGGGTATCTTCCGGTATCCATTTTGAACTGCGCGACAGAATTATGCAATGTTTTTAAATTTGCTTTCGTTGTTGTTACGCGTGCTTTATCTGCCTGTCCGAGGAAGTTCATCGCGCCGATCGCCGCCAGCAAACCGAGGATAATAACAACCGCCATAATTTCAACGAGCGTAAAGCCTGGTCTTCTTTTTTTGTTACTTCTTATCATATAATGCCTTTCTTAAATTAAGATTGTAGATTGAATATTAAAAGTTTCCTGCTGAAAATTTCAAAATTGGAAGCAGTGCCGCCAGCGCGATCATGCCGACAAAGAACGCCATTACAACAATGATCAACGGCTCAATGGCAGCGCTTAATCTATCGATAACAATATCAGAGCTTGATTCAAGATTTTCGCTGATATTTTGCAGCATCTGCGTCAATTCGCCGGTTTTCTCGCCGACTGAAACCATATGCGCTATCGCAGGGGAAATAACGCCGCTTTCACGCAATGGCGTAGCGATATCCGCACCGGAAAGAATCCTGTCGCGTGCTTTTTTAATCGCGTCAACCATAATTACGTTGCCCGTAACTTCAGCGACAACCTTTAAGGACTCCGCCATACTCAAGCCGGAGCCGAGCAGGGTCGAAAGCGTTGAAGTAAATCGCGACACAACGGTTTGCTTTATCAATGAACCGAAAATCGGAAGCGACAGAAGCGTTTTGTCTTTTAAGTATGCGCCTTTTTCAGTTTTTAGAAATTTCTTGAAAGCCCATATAATTAATCCGACGGCTATAATAACGAGATACCAATAAGAAATTAAAAAGTGACTTACCGCCATAAGCATTTTGGTGATCAGCGGCAGTTCCATTTTAGCTTTTTCAAACTGCACGATAATTTTAGGCAGAACATACGTAGTCAAAAATATGATCGCCGCGAAACCTATTGTAACGATACAAGCAGGGTATATCATCGCGGTCATAAGTTTTGATTCGATACGCCTGCGTTTTTCCATAAAATTGGAAATTGTTTCCATTGTTTTGCCAAGCGTACCGGTTGCTTCGCCGACTTTTATCATACTGATATAAATAACATCGAAAAATTCGGTATAATCGCCGAGTGCGTCGGCGAAAGATTCGCCCGTAACCACTCTGTCGCGAATATCGGTAATAACGTTCTTAAATCGGGCATCACTGGTCTGCTCTATCATTACCGAAAGGGCCTCGGTGAGTTTTATTTCGGAATTGAGAAGAATCGACATCTGCTTTGTGAATTCGATGATATGCGTTTTCTTGGTGCGGACAAGCATACTCATAAATCCGCTTTTTACTTCGCTCTCTGCTGCCGCTTGCGATACATCGGTAGCGTGGATTCCGCGAGCGCGAAGCTGCTTTCGAGCTGAATACGGATTTTCCGCGGTAACCGTTCCCTTAACGGTTTTTCCGCCGTCTGCGAGTGCTATGTATGAAAATCTGGGCATTATAAATTTAAAAATTTAACAATTTAAGATTTAACGATTTTACTTTTCATATTCAAAGTTCGTTTTGCTG
>MHYA01000199.1:6802-9448 GCA_001825675.1 Planctomycetes bacterium GWF2_42_9
TTCCTTAGCCTCTTCAATAAGGCTTTTTACTTTTTTTTCCTGCATTAATTTCTCTTCAACAGCAAATTCAATCCAAAACAAACATTCGTCTGCTTCTTCAAGAACAATACTAAGTTTCGATTTAAAATGTGCTCTTGACTGCGCCAGACAGCTTGCTCTATAGTTTGCTGCTACGGATGTGGCACACCTTATCAATTGTCCTGCAATATGATTACCTAATTTTCCACCTTCAATCGCTAATGCGAATTTCACGCAACGATGCGCAAATTCATTAGTTCTTAATTTTAGCGTTTCCGAATTCAACATATTTTGATCAACCTTAAAATTTATCAATTTTAAATTTTAAATCGTTAAATTTTAAATTTTTATAAGTCCGCTTGCGTAACACGCAATACTTCCGCGATGGTTGTTGCGCCGGTCAAAACTTTTTTCGCTCCGTACATACGCAGAGTTTGCAAGCCTTTTTCAATCGCTTTCTGCTTTATTACGCCGGCGGTCTGGCGAACGTTCACCATTTCGCGGATTTCATCGTCAACCATCATAAGTTCGTAAATACCGGTTCTGCCTTTATAGCCGGTATTGAAGCATTTGCTGCATCCTGCTCCGATGTAGAATTGCCCCGCATCTGGAGCAAAACCCATCGCACGCAGTTCGCCTTCTGTCGGCTGGTATTCCGTTTTGCAATCCGAACAGATTCTTCGCACAAGTCTTTGCGCAAGTACCGCGATCAGCGAAGAGCTTACAAGGTAAGGCTCGACGCCGAGGTCTAAAAGCCTGCTTATCGCACCGGCTGCGTCGTTTGTATGCAGCGTACTGAACACAAGGTGGCCTGTAAGTGATGACTGAATCGCCATTCTGGCGGTTTCTTCGTCGCGAACTTCGCCGACCATTATAACGTCCGGGTCCTGACGCAAAACGTGTCTCAACGCCGTAACGAAAGTCATACCTTTTTTGGTAGCGACCTGCATCTGGCTGATTCCGCCAAGCTGGTATTCGATCGGGTCTTCGATAGTGATAATATTTTTTTCGACAGCGTTCATTCGATTGAGCGCCGCGTAAAGCGTTGTACTTTTTCCGCTGCCGGTTGGGCCTGTTACAAAAATAACGCCGTGCGAACGGTCGAGCAGTGAGTCGAATATTTTTAAATCGTCTTCCATCATTCCCAATTCCGCAAGGCTGTAGATGCCGGTGCTTTTATCGAGAATACGAAGTACGCATCTTTCGCCGTAGCTTGTCGGAACCGTACTGACACGCAAGTCGATTTCACGGTTGCCCAGTCGAACGGAGCATCTGCCGTCCTGCGGCATTCTTCGCTCGGCGATATCCATTCCTGCCATAACTTTGATACGCGAAACAACAAGCGAAAGCACGTTTCTGTTCAGGCTCAAGGTATCGTATAAAATGCCGTCGATTCGATAACGGATCTGAATTTTGCCTTCATACGGATGGACGTGAATATCACTAGCCCGCAACTGCAAAGCGCGGAAAAGTATATCATTCACAAGCCTGATAACCGGCGGCCTGTTTACAACGTCCAGCAAATCGTCTGCCGTCGCGACTTCATCGACAAGCTGATCGAGATTTTGCGCATCCAGCTCTTCGGCGACTTCGTCAATTACCGTGCTCTTTTGTTCGTAAGCGGTATCGATCGCTGCCGTGATCGTGGTTTTTGTCGCAAGCGCGATATTGACCGCGCATTTTGTCAATCTTGAAACGTTATCGATTGCTTCCGTATCGAAAGGTCTGGAAAGAACAACCGTGATAATGCCGTCGTTGCCGGGCGTTTTTATGCCGATCAGGTAATGATGCTGGGCGTAAGTAGGGGGCACGTTTTCGATGAATTGTTTTGGTACGTTGGCAGAATCGATTTCGGAATGGAAATCGATTTTTAATGCTTCCGCGAACAGGCGCAATACCGCGTCCTCTGTGAAATTCGGGCACGTAAGCAAAAGCTCGTCAAGTCTTTGCGGACTGGCGTTGCTCTGCTCAAGGAGATTTGCGAGCATATCTGTATCAACTATCCCAGTCCTTTGGGCCGTCTTTATCAGTAAATCTTTCATTCAACTGCATATTAGATTTAAAATTTAACTTCCGCCTTCGACGGACTTAAAAATTTTAAATATTAAATGTTAAATATTAAATTCGTTTATTGTTCCAGTACTCTGTTCGGGTCGATCGGGTCTTCTTTTATACCAGGGAAAAGCTGATGCTCTTGAAATTTAGCTTCATCTTTTTCAAATTCAGCTCTATTCTTCAAGGAAATATTCTTAAGCTGATCCAGGCCTTTAGTATCTTCAGGTCGCAGTATATTAGCTTTTACAAATATGTATAATTTACTATCATTAATGTTTTTTCCGGCATTTCTGAACAATGTACCTGCAACAGGAATATCTCCAAAAAGCGGAATTTTCTGATTAGATTTATTTTGATTAAGTTTTGTAAGCCCGCCCAGAATAATCGTGCTTCCGTCTGGAACAGTAACGATGGTATTAACAGTGCTCTTCTTTTCGTTTAAAGGACTTTCGATGCCATTAACAGTCTTGCTCGTACCTTCCTGAAAATCGTTTCTTTGCATTTCCACTTCGAGACGGAGAAGGTTTCCTTCGCTTATTTGCGGAGTAATCTTTAATTCGATTTTAGCAGTGT
>MHYA01000200.1:0-160 GCA_001825675.1 Planctomycetes bacterium GWF2_42_9
ATTTTTCGGAAGGTCATCGATGTAAATGCAATTTTCAGGCTCTGCCTCAACGCTCTTTGCCGCGATACGAAAAATCTCAACCGCAGGCTTTGTTATTTTTACTTCATAGCTAAGAACCGGCTTTGCAAAAAATTTCGTGATAGGGTAATTCGTTTTTAAA
>MHYA01000200.1:176-9384 GCA_001825675.1 Planctomycetes bacterium GWF2_42_9
GGTCTGTATCCGAAAGCAGGCCAAGTTTATAATTTTTACTTAGCTTTTCGACCAGTTCATACATCCCCGGCATAACGGAAAAAATACCGCACCATTTATCTGCAAATTCTTCAAAGCTCATTTTCAGCCCGAACAATTTTTTTAACTGCTGATAAAATTCTTCAGGCCCAAACGCGCCCTGATTGAATTTTTTGAAAACAGGATTATCGAGAATTTCCTGAACCGCGTTGTCCATTCCCTTTGAAGGATCCGCACCGAAAAAAGCAAATATGCCTTTATCAATATCAAGATCGACAAGCACTCTGCCCAAATCAAATATAATAGCTTTTTTGTTCATAGGATTTGTTTATATTACCGTACACACAAAATTTAAAATTATAATTTCTCTGTGGCCTCTGTGTTCTCTGCGGCTGTTTCTTCTTTTTGTTGCTGGACAAGTTTGAAAAGAGTTTCGGATAAATCTTTGATGCCTTTGCCGGTGGCCGCGGAGAGTGTTAAAACTTTTTTGCGCAATTTTTTCTTTATTTTTTTCTGTAATTCGCCGTCAGGATCAAGGTCGATCTTGTTTAAAACTATAACCTCTTTCTTTTTCCCAAGTTCTTTACTGTATGCAACCAATTCCTTTTTAATCTTCTTATAATTATCGACCGGGTCGCTTTCGTCCATCGGCATAATGTCCAGAATGTGAACGATAATTCGCGTGCGTTCGATGTGTCTTAGGAAATCAGTGCCCAAGCCAGCGCCTTCGTGTGCGCCTTCAATCAGACCCGGCAAATCCGCCATTACAAAACGTCTGAAATCGCTCAACTCAACAATGCCCAATACCGGCTCAAGAGTCGTAAACGGATAGTTCGCAATCTTCGGCCTTGCCGACGAACAGTGCGCAAGCAGGGTACTTTTGCCGGCGTTCGGAAGTCCCACAAGTCCAACATCTGCAATGAGTTTCAGCACAAGTTTAAGATTTCGCTCCCGGCCTTCCTGCCCCTTTTGCGCGAATTTCGGAGCCTGTCTGGTCGGTGTCGCGTAATTCTGATTGCCTTTGCCGCCTCGTCCGCCACGGCAAATCTTTACCTTCATACCCGGCTCGTTTAAATCCTGAAGAAGCAAGCCATCCAGATCGACATCGTAAATCTGTGTGCCGACCGGAACTTTCAGGATCAAATCTTCGCCGTCAAGCCCGCTGCAATTTGAACCTTCGCCAGGGCCGCCGTTTTGTGCTTTCCAGATCGGTCTGCCGGAGAAATCCAAAAGCGTATCGGTATCGTCCGAGGCAAGGAAATAGACATCGCCGCCTCTGCCGCCGTCGCCGCCGTTAGGGCCTCCTTTGGGAATAAATTTTTCCCTTCGGAAAGCAACACATCCGTCGCCGCCGTCGCCTGCTTTTACATAAATTTTTGCTTCATCGATAAACATAATGGCCAGAAGTTAGTTGTTAGTACTGAAATTTACTGAGTTTACAAAAAAAGGATGGCGAACAAACAGCCATCCTTATTTAAATTAATAGATTAAATCGGTTACACTTCAATGTGTACTTTTTTGCCCTTGAAGGTTACTTTACCTTCTTTTAAGGCGAAAAGTGTGAAGTCTCTTCCCATACCGACGTTATAACCTGGCTGGAACAGAGTACCTTTTTGACGAATAATGATAGCGCCAGCTTTAGCGACTTCTCCGCCGAAGAGCTTGACGCCTCTAAATTTCGGATTACTATCGCGACCGTTGCTTGTCGAACCTTGTCCTTTTTTATGTGCCATGTAACTACCTTCAAATAAATGAGTTATAATTTCTGCAAATTAAAGAATACAGCTTTATATCAGATTAAGCCCTAGTTGTCCAGCGAAAACTTCATTAAACAAAGAAAAATACGGATAAGGAGGCCGATTGTTCAATCGGACAATAACCAATAGCCAGTAGCCAATAGTCAATAGTCAGTAGAACTAGAACTTAGAACACAGAACTTAGAACATAGAACTTAGAACATAGAAGATGGAATAACTTCTTATTTTCAATTATGCGCTAGTGGAAATTTGCTGGAAAGTTGAAAAATGCGTTTAAAACAACGCAAGATTTGTGTAAATTTGCGCAAGCGGGTCAAAAAACAGGGGTAAATTCGGGGGTTTTTCATACTTTTCGAGACTTTTTCATAGAAAAATCGGAAAAATTCCTGTTTTTTCCGGTTTTTTGTGATTTTTCGAAGAGGGCGCCTGCGCTTATTTTGAAAAAGCATAGTTTTCAGAAAAGTAATGAGGGGGCAATTTTTGACGGGAAATAAAAAATCAAATAACTTGCACCTATCTTAAAAAAAAATGCGCGAATTTACAAAAACTTGCGGGAATTTTGGAAAGTGGTTTTTTGCGACTTGTGCGGAATTGGGTAGCCACCCCCTCCGAATTTTATTTCGAGGAATAAAATTCCTGAAGAATCGGGGGCTTTCGCTTCACTCCAGCGAAGGCACTAAGAAATTAGGCTGGGCGGAACCACAAGGATTTTATTGCACCACGAAGAAAAGAAGAACACGAAGATTTTTTTAGACGCTGATTACGCAGGTGCTTTAAGGCGTGTTCTGCGAACACTGTAAAAAAATAAAAACAACCTCTCCCAAAGCGAGCTTTGTCCGAGGTTATTATTTTATTTTTTTATCGCTTTGCGATTTTGCCTTAAAGCAAAGTAATTACTCGCGATAGTGCTGTTACGTTGATGCAGGAAAGACTAAAAACAAATTTCACATTGAAAACCGTAAAAAGATATATATAATACAAACATATTCTTTTTTACAGGAGCTGGAATATGAAAAACGTAGTGGTATCCCTTATCTTATTAATGGTAACTTCCCTGACCTTTGCCGACGAGATCAAAGTGCTTTCCGTCTCGCCAGCCGGCGAAATAACCATAAGCGCCAATACCCAACAGGCAAAAGCTGAAGGGTGCTGGCCGTTTTTGCAGGCCATAAGGTTTGACATTTTCAAAACACAAGATGGCGTTGAAGTCTTCGTTGCGCGGATCGTAATAACCCAAACCTTCCCGACATACTGCACGGGAATATTAATGCCTCGCCTCGACGGCAGCGGAACAATCCCTGCTACCAGTGAAATCGAAAAAGGAATGATTTGCAGAAGAACGGTAAAAGAAAATCTGCACTCCGAACGCAAGGCATACAAGATTCAGAAAAAAGCATACAAACGGCAATATAAACTTAACAAAATAAAAGCAAAATCCGGCGTTTTCAAAACTCTTGAAAATACCGTCAAAGATGCAAACGGCATAAAGACGTTCGAACATCAGGAAGTTAATGGCGAAAATTCAGAAACGTTGAAGATTGAGAAAAAATAATATTAGGTTTTTCCTATGATTGATGATTTTATTAAAGCAATATCAACAACAATATTTATGGCATTTGCAGTATTTTGTCTTTTATTTTGGCAGAAAATCGAAAAGAAAGTTGGGACATTTTGGTCGTGGGTTATTGTACCGCCTGTGATTTTTATTTCCCTGATTTTATTCATAATTATTTTAGTTCGTTTGTTTCCAAATATGTAAATGATGGTAATTTAATTGAAACAGATGATAAAAAATGATTAGATGAATTGTTATGAACATAATTATGGACAATGAATAATTTTAAAACGTATTATGGAAGATATTGAAGTTAAAAGGTTTGAAATTAATACGAATTGGCGTTCTCATGTGGCCAAATACATAAATCTAAAAAAGAAAAATAAGAATTTGAACCCAGATATGTATTGTTCTCAAGCTAAAATTAATCCCGAAGGCTTTAAAATATTTTTAGGTTTTTTGGAAAAAGAAGATATTTATGTTTTTTTTAAGTCGTTTGCTTCAGAATATTTAAATCGTGCTATGAGTTCATTAAATTTACTTGAAAAACACACTTATAGAGAATTATCCATGCCTTTAATCAGGGATGCGATTGTAGCATATGCAGCCCCTTTCAGTGCAAGCAACGGCCGAATTATTACAAAGTTGAGTTTGAAAGAAGTAGACTGCCTCATTCCTGCCGATCTGCAAGAGGTGCATGATAAAATAATTAATGATAGAAATGAAATAATTGGGCATTGCGATCTAGCCCCACGAAATCCTCGGTTGTGCTTTATCGGTATAATGATTAAAGGGCAAGGATATTATTGGGAAGATTATAAAAAAATATTGCCGGATTTTAAGAAACTAGTTCCAGCGGTTATGGATAATTTGGAAAAATATAATAAAATTAAATTTGTTTCTCGTGATGTATATTTTAAAGAATATCTAAATGTTCCTCAGTGTACAGAAGAAAATCCTGGACCAGTAGTAGTGGATAAATAATATTTTATGAAACGGAAAATCTTAAAAACACTTGCTGTATTGGCCTTAATATTTTTAATATTAAGTGTGCTGGTTTATTTTCATTTCCGGCCTGTAAGTAATTAGAGCAGCAATCAGAAAAATTTTAAATATGAAATTTTAAATTGTTCAGCGACATGGACTGCTAGCATTAAAAAGCCTTTTGAATTTTGATTTTACGTTTTACATTTTAAGTTTTTTAGTTTGAATTCATTATTTTAATAGATTTCTCCATACACGAACCCTGCCGTAGTGACGGCAGGGCTAAACTGACGAGATTCTTCATTTCATTCAGAATGACAGTGGGGAGTTTCGGCGGCAGAGAGATGAGATTTAAGATTTGAAATTTGAGAGATGCAATGGAAAGGTATGAAAATTATAAGAAGTGAAATAAAATGGGAACAGATTTTAAAAAATTGCCAAAGGTTAAAATTGTTAATGTGCTTGACAAAGACAAAGGTCTTTTAGCTGTTGAATTTAGTTTGACAGAATCGAGTATTGATGGATACGCGTATATATTTACTTCTCCTAAAGAATTAATTTTTGGAAAATTTGAATTTAATAATGAGTCTGAAAAACATAAAAGAATTTTTTTGCTGGACGAGCCTGTCGATTCTTCAAAATTTGAGACAGGCAGTAAATATGAATTTATTGATAGTTATTTGGGTGAGAGAGCAAGGCTTGTTCTCGAAGATAGCGAATGGATTAAAAAGGAATTTAAAACGCAAGATGCTTACGGTCAACGAGACGAGAAGACGGGCCAACTTATAATTAATCATCCCTCATTTAAGCCGGAAGAAAATGATAAATCGTGGGAAATCGTTAAAGATGCGTGGGATCACGAACATTGTGGTATCTGCTGGGAAACAATTTGCGATCACAAATGTCATAGTTCAACGTATTATATCAGAACGAAAGACCAACAGTGTGTTTGTGAAAAGTGTTTTGAGAAGTACGTTTTAAAAAAGAATTGGGACTTTATTGATTTAGATGCTGAAACAAAGAAATAAGAAAATTAAAATCCTTGGGTCTGTTCGCTTAACTGTGCAAACGGTCTTAACGTTTTTAATTTGATTCCTTATTTTAATAGATTTCTCTATACACGAACCCTGCCATAATGATGGCAGGGCTAAACGACGAGATTCTTATTTCATTCAGAATGAAGAATGGGGCGTTTTCGGCGACAGAGAGACGAATTTCAGATTTGAGATTTGAGAGATGAGAGATGACGTGGATTCCCGATTTCACGGGAATGACACGCAAAAGTGCGAAATGTTTAAAAGGTGAGAAAGGTTTGAAAGGTGTGAAGGGAAAACTGACGAGATGCTTCTCCCTCCGAATTTTGTTTTTTTAAGCAACAAAATTCCTGAAAACTCGGGAGTCTCCGCTTCGCTGCGACGGCTAAATACGAACCCTGCCATATGATGGCAGGGCTAAACGACGAGATTCTTCATTTCATTCAGAATGACGAATGGGGCGTTTGGGCGTGGAGAGAGAGGGATTTAAGATTTGAAATTTGAGACGAACCCATCGGCAGGCCGATGGGCTAAATGACCACAACCCCTTAACCATTTTATCTGCGATTAACGAACCCCTCGAATCCCCTGCGAGGACTGTCGTAAATCGAGGGGCTAACGAACCCTGCCATAATGATGGCAGGGCTAAACGGACGAGATTCCCGCCTAAACGAGACGAGAGAATGGATTATTCGTTATCGGTGCGAAACGGGGAAGCGGGCAGACCTTTTTTGTTGTAAAGATTGCACTGGCACCAATCGGCCCAGCCGTATCTAACGGCTGATGGATTTTTGATTTCATCTGACCAAACCAACACAGTTTTTTTGTCGATTTTCGCTTTTGCCGGTACAAAATTTTTATCGCTGTCTGCGATCGTAAAACCTTTCAGAGTTTTTGATTTCTTAGCCAGCTTGAGTCCGCTATTTGCGTAATCAAAAGTGATGCGTATTTTATCGCCTTCGATTTGCATACCTTTATATAAAGGGCCTGAATAGGTTAAGTTTTTCTTGCCGTAATTTTTCGCAAGTGCCCAAAGTGCGAGTCTTTTGCCGACGGTGAGTTTATTTTTTGGATGGATGTCATTAATGTCGCCGACGTCAATCGCTACGGCCATTCCAGTATTGGGCAAAGCCAACGTCATTGTCTGTGCTTCACGCAGCATCGGCCAATCATCAGTTGTTGAAACTTTTCCATATCCTGCGAGCTGAACAAAATAAAATGGAAAATCGCCTTGATTCCAATTTGTTCGCCAATCTGAAATCATAGCAGGGAACAAAACTCGATAACCCATCGGATTGTCGGCGTTCGATTCGCCCTGATACCAGATCACGCCTTTTATCGCAAACGGAATCAATGGATTGATCATTACGTTATAGAGTCTTGAACATTTACGATATTCCCTTAATTCGAGGGGTTCGCGTGGTTTGTTGGGCGTAGGTTTTCCAGCGGCGACAGCGTTCATAACCTGATTTTTCCATTCTTTGAGTTCTGCCGCGTACTGCATACTATATTTTTCTTTGTTGGCTTCGTTGTTGGCATCGGTTGCAAGATATTCTTTTAGAAGCGAATTGTGGTTTAATGCTTCATTGCTTGTCCAGGCCTGGGCGGGTGATCCGCCATAAGACGAATCGATCAGACCGATGGGCCTGTGCAATTTGCTGTACAATTCTTTGCCGAAGAAATAACCAACGGCGCTGAATTTGGCTGCGGTTTCAGGGTTGCATTCGACCCATTCGCCAAAGCAGTCTTCCTGCGGAGTTTTAGCGGTTGTTTTTTTTACGATGAATAATCTAATTTTCGGATATTTGGATTTTTTGAGTTCTTTGTTTGGGTCTTTGATTTCGTTTACTCTGAAAGCCATATTTGATTGGCCGCTGCAAAGCCAGACTTCACCAATAAGCACGTTAGTAATGGTTCGCACTTCTTTGCCGCAGGTGATAGCTATTGTTGATTTCTTTGCTTTTTTGGGAGTTCTTAGGTTTGCCGTCCATTTGCCTTGCCCATCACTCATTACTGTAATGGTATTTTTTTTATCCCACGAACATACGATCGCAATTTTGGTGTTGGCCGCTGCTTTTCCCCAGATTGGAGCGTTTGAATCTGCCAGCAAAACCATATTGTCAGAAATGATTGAAGGCAGCCAAATCGTGCCAAGAGATATTGATGATGATAAAATTATTACGGCTAAGCAAAAAAACTTTTTCATAAAAAATCCTTTGTATAAGTTTGTTTTTTTTTTAATTTTCAAAGAAATATAATTTTACTATATAAGCATATATGTTGTCGAAGGAAAAACGAGATTCTTCACTGCGTTCCATTTTATGGAACTACGTTCAGAATGACAAGGGGGCTGGAATGGAACTACGTTCAGCATGGCCAGAGATTTATTTTTTTATAATGTATGCATAAAAAAACAGATTCTAAACGTTTTTGACATTCAGAATCTGTTGGGATAGTTTAGATAAACTTGTTTATTCTAATTCAATGCCTTCGGGTACAGGTTCGCCTTCCTTGACGGTTCCTTTTTCAACTAATTTTGCGTATTCGATGCAATATCTGGCCCACGGTCTGGCTTCAAGTCTTGCTTTCGAGATACCTCTGCCGGTCATTTCACAAATACCGTAAGTCTCGTCCTCCAGACGGCCTAAGGCGAATTCTATTTCTCGCAGAATTTTGCGTTCGCCGTCGAGCAGGTTCAATGAAAATTCCTGTTCGTAATTATCAGTGCCTATGTCGGCCATGTGTATTGGCATACTTGAAAGGTCGCCGCTAGCGTCGAGTCTTGATTTCTTTAATGCTTCGTCTTCGATATGGTTTACATCGCCGAGCATTTCTTTGCGTTTTTCGTAAAGAAGGTCACGGAAATGGCTGACTTCTTCCTCTGTGAGGTATTCGCTGGTCTTATTGTAAACCTTTACCTCGGTTTTCTTGTTTGTCTGCTTCGTTGCACTCTTGTCTATGTATAGCTTCTTTTTCATTGTATCCTTTTCAACTATTATATACGTTGCGCACGCCGTTTTGAGCCATTTTTTCAAAGTCGCCACTTCGGCTTAAGATATAAGTCCGAGAAAATGGCTAAAATCCGTAGTTTTAAAGAGCCATAATATAGTCAGCAGTCCTACGGTTTGCAAGCCTTTTTAAATTTAGATATAACCTCTTATTTTTTAAGGTTTTACGTTCTCTTGAATTGTTTTTCAAGTTCAGTAAGCGAAAATTTAATTGCAGTCGGTCTTCCGTGCGGACACCTGCTGGCTCGCTCGATTGCATCTTTATCGGCTAAAAGCTGCTGCATCTCAACCTGATTTAACTTTTGGCCTGCTTTTACGGCGGCTTTACAGGCTGCCATATCCAGAATTTTGTGCAAAAGCCTTTCCGCGTCTATTTTGCCATCCGATTCGTCCATAATATCGAGCAAATCAGTAATGAAATCGACGGGTTTCACTTTTGAAAGCAGGGTGGGGAATGATTGAACCGCCCACAACCCGGGGCCGAAAGGCTCAATCGTTATGCCGAGTTTATCTAAAATATTTTGAGCTTTATTCAAAGCATCCTGACGGCCGGCGTTTACCTCGAAAGTCTCCGGTATCAGCAGTTTTTGTGCCTGGAGTTTTGAAGCCTCATTGCCCGCAAGACGCCTGCATAAATCTTCATATATTATGCGTTCGTGCAGAGCGTGCTGATCTATAATCAAAAATCCTTCTTGGGTTTGAACGATTATATAACTATCGTGTATCTGGAAATATTCCGCTTCGGGCGTTTTGGGCAGCGGTTCAGAATAAAAATTCTCACGATGCTGCGAAGCGGTAAAATCGCTGTTTCTTACAAAATCCGAAAAATTAAATTTCGTTTGCGATGCAGAA
>MHYA01000200.1:9395-12805 GCA_001825675.1 Planctomycetes bacterium GWF2_42_9
AAATCCCGCGATCGCGTTCTGGATTCCCTGCGATTGAGGATTCGAATCTCGCGACGGCATTTTAAAATTATTATCAGCTCTCGGCAGGGCAGCGGTTACATCCAAATCCATCGAAAGCATTTTTTCACGAATCAATCCCAAAACCTGCGAATAAACGAGGTTGGCGTTGTCGAAGCGAACTTCAATTTTTGTCGGGTGAACATTCACATCGAATTCGTCGGCGGGCATTGTGAAGAATATAAACACAACCGGGAATTTGTCCGGCTCGATAATTCCTCTGTAAGCGTCCCTTACCGCGGCGGAAAGAAATTTATCGCGTATGAATCTTCCGTTGAGAAAGAAATATTGGAATTTGGTATTGGCTCTGCCGTTTTGAGGTTTACAGACGTAAGCGGAAATACGCAGATTCTTTTCGATGCCTTCGATATGTAAAAGCGAATCCGACAAATCTGCGGAGAATAATTTTCCGATTCGTTCCTTAATGCCCTCATCCGCGGCGATTTTATAAAGCTGCCTGTCATTATGAAACAGGCTGATTGAAATGTTTTTGCTGGCCAGTACAATTCTTGTGAACTGCTCGACGATATGTGTAATTTCAGTATTGGCGGTTTTAAGGAATTTTCGCCTTGCGGGCAGTTTGTAAAATAAATTGCGGACTTCGATCGTTGTTCCGGTATTTGCGCTGCAAGGCTGGATTTGTCCTTTTACGCCGCAGTCGATCTCGATTTTATTTCCTTCGATTGAATCCGGCGTTCTGCTGGTAACTGTAACTTTGGCGACTGATGCGATGCTTGCGAGAGCTTCGCCGCGAAAACCCATTGTTGAAATATTCAGCAGATCAGAACTGGATTTTAGTTTGCTTGTTGCGTGTGCCTCGAAAGCGACAGAAAGGTCTTGTCTGTCCATTCCGCAGCCGTTATCGATTACGCGGATAAGTCCTTTTCCGCCGTCTTCGACATAAATCGCAACTTCCGAAGCGCCTGCGTCGATGCTGTTTTCGACAAGCTCTTTGACTACGCTGGCCGGTCTTTCTATGACCTCGCCTGCGGCAATCATATTTATCGTATTCTGATCAAGTACTTTTATTTGGCCCATAAGGGAATAAATCCGAAATTCTAATATACCCCAAAGGGGTCTTCAAGAAGCTCGAAACAAACTTTAATTTCTAAATTCAAAAAGACCAAAACAACTCGTCTTGAGCATTTGTATTTAGTGCTTCGAATTTTTATTTTGCAAACAGGCTTTTACCCGTCATTTCGACAGGCTGCGGCAGTTCCATCATTTCCAGCATTGTGGGCAGAACATCGGCAAGGCTTCCGCCATCGCGTAATTTTCTGCTCTTGTTCTGTTCATCAAAAACGATCAATGGAACATCGCCGGTGGTGTGCGAGGTAAACGGATTGCCGTCTTCGTCGCTCATTTTCTCAAAATTGCCGTGGTCTGCGGTAACAACAGCCGCTCCGCCGAGCTGTTTAATTTTATCGAGAATTTTTCCAACGCAGCTATCGACAACTTCAGCCGCCTTGATCGACGCTTCGAGAATACCAGTATGGCCGACCATATCGGGATTTGCGAAATTGATTACGATAAAGTCGTATTGATTCGTTTCGAGTTTTTGCATAACAACATCGCAAACCTCATACGCGCTCATTTCGGGCTGTAAATCATAAGTTCTGACTTTTGGTGAAGGCACAATCTGTCTGTCTTCGCCGTGGAATGGTTTTTCTGTGTAATCGTTGAAGAAAAATGTTACGTGTGCGTATTTTTCCGTTTCAGCGCATCTGAATTGTGTAAGCCCAAGCTGACTGAAATAATCAGCGGCTATATTTTTCATCTTCGGGGGCTTGCGGAAAACTACCGGAGCAGGAATTGTCGCATCATATTCAGTCATACAAAGATAATATGTCTTTGGCCGAACGGCTCTGCTGAATCCCGTAAACGCATCATCGACGAATGCGCGTGTTATCTCACGAGGTCTGTCGCCGCGGAAATTAAAGAATATAACTCCGTCGCCGTCTTCGACTTTCGCCAATGGCTGATCGTTCTGATCAACGATGCAAACCGGTTCGATAAATTCGTCTGTGATTTTTTTGTCATAGCTTTGCTGCATAGCTTCCTGTGCGGATTTTGCTCTGCCGCCTTTGGCTTGCGTGAGGCATTCATAAGCGCGTTGGACTCTATCCCATCGGCTGTCTCTATCCATAGCGTAAAATCTGCCCATAATTGTAGCGATTTTGCCAACGCCTTTTTCAGCCATCTTTGCTTCGATTTGGGCGAGATAACCTTTGCCGCTATCGGGCGGTGAATCTCTGCCATCGGTGAATGCGTGCAGGTAAACTTTTGTAAGGTTATTTTTCTTAGCGAAATCGAGAATGCCGTAAACGTGTTCGAGTATCGAATGAACGCCGATATCGCTGCACAATCCGAACAGGTGCAGTTTGCCATTGTTTTGTTTTATGTAATCTGCGAGCTTTAGCATTTCAGTATTCTTGAAAAACGAACCGTCGCGCATCGCTTTTGTAATTCTTACTGTTTCCTGGTCAACGATTCTGCCGGCGCCGAGATTCTGATGGCCGACTTCGCTGTTGCCCATAGTACCTGCGGGCAAACCAACATCTTCGCCCGAAGTATGAATCAGGCAATGCGGATACTGGCTCATCAGCATATCGTCAACAGGTACTTTTGCCTGCTTTATTGTGTTATTTTTGTCATCGTTTGGATCCGGATTGTGACCCCAGCCGTCACGAATTATCAAAACAAACGGTTTTCGCTTCAATACAGTCTTTTCTTTAGTCATAATACCTCTGCAATCTTTAGGCAACCTCTAAAAATTCATTTTGGCTGCGACCGGCTGCAATTTCCGCCGCCATCGTTATCGAGCCCAAATCGTCCTCAAAGTAGGTTTCCAGCTACATTTGCGGCGATTTTGACTCTGCTGCCTCGTCGGCGAAAATTTCGCTCGGTCTCGCTTCAAAAGCAATTTTTAGAGGCCGCCTTTAAAATTTAATATGTTTAGTTTGGTATGGTAAAAAAATAGTGCGTGAAAGTCAATTCAATTCGACTAAACCATTATTGGTAATAGACGAATCTTACATCCGCTTTCCAGTTGTCTTTTTCGCCTTTGATTTTCGAAAGGGTAACGTTTGAACACTGGAGGTTCGACCATCTCATCTGCATAACGGACAGAAATTTTGTGAATCTTTCGATATTAATTTTTTCTATGGTTATCGCGGCGTCCTGACTTGCCTGTCCCTTTGATTTACGGGGCGGACTTGTGCTCAAACTATAACTGGTTGATGGAATTTGGCATAATTTTGTTACCTGGTCAAAAGCGGTGATGAAATCAAATCCTTCACCTGCTTTTTTATGTTTGGCGTAGTCCAGTCTCTGCGGGTCGAGTTCGGTCAATA
>MHYA01000200.1:12974-13510 GCA_001825675.1 Planctomycetes bacterium GWF2_42_9
TATCAGTTTTGTCATCCGATCCAAAAACTACTAGATATAGTGATATTGATTTAAATAACTGGAAAGAATACGATCATATCGAAACAGGAACGCTCTGGAATATCAAGTCTCGTGCTAAAGGTGCGGGTCATAAGCTTGATTATTATGGGGGATATGTACCACAAATAGCTACTCAGGTTTTTAGTCGATATACAAAAGAAAATGACATCATATTAGATTTATTTTTAGGTTCAGGTACCACTGCGGTTGAAGCAATGAACATGAATCGTCGTTGTATTGGTATAGAATTAAAAAAAGACCTTGCAAACTATGTTAATGAAAAAATTCATCCCGAGTTCAGGAAAGGTATAAGGGCTTTTGGTTCAGACAGTTCTAATCCCAGGATAGTAAATAAAGTTAAATCTGTATTGAACTCTATGGGTGAAGAAAATGCTCAATTATTAATGCTACATCCTCCTTATGCAGATATAATCAAGTTTAGTGATAATCCTAAAGATTTATCTAATATGGAATTAGATGATTTTATTGATAATTTC
>MHYA01000200.1:13531-13716 GCA_001825675.1 Planctomycetes bacterium GWF2_42_9
TATGATTGTTTAGAAAAAAACCGTTATGCTGTCTTGATTATAGCGGATAAATATAGTAAAGGTGAGCTCATACCACTAAGTTTTATGTGTATGGCAAAGATGAATGAGGTTGGTTTTAGAACAAAATCGATTATAGTTAAAAATATTGAAGGAAATGAGCAAGGAAAAGGTAGGACAACTAACCT
>MHYA01000201.1:0-1349 GCA_001825675.1 Planctomycetes bacterium GWF2_42_9
TAAGAAGATAATTTGTTATGATTTTGGATGCCTTAATCTTTTTATTATTTCCTTATTTATTGTTTCAGGCTGGTTATTGCCACTTATCTTCAGAATTTTATTTTTGTAATAATCTAATAATGGTTTTGTTTCTTTTTTATATACTTCAAGCCTTATTTTTATAATATCAATTGTGTCATCAACTCTATTTTCTATTTTTGACCTTTTTAAAATTCTTTCTTTTAATATATTATCTGAAACTTCTAAAAATATTACTTTGTCAGGTTTATTTAATTTTTCTAAGAATTCTGCCTGCTCTATTGTTCTTGGATAACCATCAAGAATGAAATTGTTTTTTGGCAGACTTGATTTTATAATTTGATCTACCAAGTTATCTGGAATTAATTTTCCATTATACATGTATAATCCCAATAATTTTCCTTTTGGAGTTTTTTTCTTAATTTCTTCTTTTATTAAATCACTTGTTATTACATGCTTTAATTTTAAATCTTTAGACAATAATTTTGCTTGCGTACCTTTTCCAGAACCTGGTGCGCCTAAAATTACAATTTTCATTTAAAATAAATAGAAAATCAAATTAATAAAAATATCTATTATAAGTTATAGGAATTCTTAATTTTAGTTATTAATTCTGAAGCAACATTTTCTACTGTACCTGATCCATCCTGTTCTATTAAAATGTCTAAATTCTTATAGTAAAGAATTAATTGTGCAGTTTGTTTTTCATAAATCGAAATTGCGTCCGCCGATTTAACCGAACCGCAAAGATAAATCCCATTTCGCCGCATATAATCCCGAACATCGAATTGCCCCGGGTTTTTCGCGTTTGAAAATTCCTCAAGCGAGCAGAACGTCTGAAACTTGTCCCCGATTTTAAATTTATTACTGCCCTGATTTACATAAAATTTTATCTTGCCGCTTGACTTTGCCCAGCCTGTTTGGGTTTTCACATCTGAAACATTCACTAAAAAAGTTGTATATGTTGAGGATGGGAAAAATTTAGCGAAATGCCAATCGTTATTTTCAACGATCCTCGGCTCGGAAACAATCTGCCCCTTTATATGCGCAAAAGTTGCGTTTCCATTTGCGATCAAACGAATATCATCTTTTGCAGGCATATTAAAATTAATAAGCCGTATCGCACCCAAACATCCGAAACACAAAAACGCACAAATGAAAACAAGGTATGATTTATTTTGTAGGGGCAGACCTATGTGTCTGCCCAAGTAAAAAATCAGAATAATCGCCGAAATTATAAAATATAAAAATATTGGCAAATCAAAGTGAAATTGCACCACCAGCCCGCAAATCAATCCTATCGCCGGCACAACAGCAGGGCAGTAAAGAAA
>MHYA01000201.1:1376-13415 GCA_001825675.1 Planctomycetes bacterium GWF2_42_9
TCTGCTGTATCTCATCCATGAAGAAGCATCTCTCGCAGAGAGATTCCTCAATTTTTCATTTTGATTTTTAATTTTGAGTTACTTCGTTATTCTGTCCATTCCGCCCATATAAGGCCTCAACACCATCGGAACAGTAACCGAGCCGTCTTTGTTCTGATTAAGTTCGAGAACAGGAATCAAAACTCTCGGCGAAGCGATAACCGTATTATTCAGCGTATGACAGAACATATTCTTTTTCGTCGCATTGTCTTTGTACCGCAGATTAAGTCTGCGTGCCTGGAAATCGAAAAATTTACTTGCGCTGTGCGTCTCGCCGTAGCTTTTTCTCGAAGGCATCCACGCCTCAATATCATATTTTTTCGCTTGTCCTCTGCCGAGGTCGCCCGTGCAAACTTTCACAACGCGGTAAGGAATACCCAATGCCTGCATAACGCCTTCGGAATTGGTGCGAATTTCTTCGTGATATTTCGCACTCTCTGCGCCGTCATTAGCACAAATTACAACCTGCTCGACTTTATCGAACTGGTGAATGCGGTATAGCCCGTAAGTGTCTTTGCCGGCCGCGCCTGCTTCTCTTCGATAGCACGTGCTCAAACCGACAAATTTCTGCGGCAGTTTTTCCTGCGCCAAAATCTCACCCATATAATAAGCCGTCAGCGGTACTTCAGCCGTACCAGCCAAATTCAACTCATCGCGTTCCATTCTATATGTCTGCTCTTCCGAGCCTGGATAATAACCTGTTCCCGCCATAGCTTCATTCTTCATCAGCATCGGCACTGAAAACGGCACATATCCTCTGCTTACCATAAAATCAATCGAAAATCTCAAAATCGCCCAATGCAGCATCGCGCCGGCGCCTTTGAGAAAATAATTTCGCGTGCCCGCAAGCCGCACAGCTCTTTCAACATCGATTATATCCAGCGCCATACCAAGTTGAATATGATCCTTTGGCTCGAAATCGAACTGACGAATCTCGCCCCATTTTGCGATCTCAACATTTTCCGTATCATCCTTACCAAACGGCACATCATCATCCGCAGGCTGGGGAACTTGCAGCATAAGCTCATCGAGTTCGGGCTCTAATTTCTTTATCTGGTCGTTGAGTGCTGCCTCTTCGTTTTTATATTCAGCGAGTTTATTAAGCAGATTTTGCTTTTCATCGCCTGAAAGTTTCGGAATAGACTTTCCAAGCGTATTTTTTTCAGTTGTTATTTCCTGAAGGCGTGTCTTTGCTTTTCGAAGGTCGCCGTCAAGTTGAAGCAACCTGTCGATATCGACATAAAAATTTTTTGCTTTGCAGGCTGTTTTAAACGGCTCTGGATTTTCACGGATTAATTTTATATCTATCATAAAAATCCTTATATATTAGTGTCAATTAGTGTTAATTCGTGGTTAATCTTCGTATCGTTTAATTATAACAACATTATTTTGGCCGCCAAAGCCAAAAGATTCTTTCATCGCAATATTTACATCGGCTTTTCTCGGCTTATTCGGTACATAATCAAGATCAAGTTCAGGATCAGGGTCATTATAATTGATTGTCGGCGGCAAAACACCATCCCGAATCGCCAAAACGCAGCTTATCAATTCCGCCGCACCTGCCGCGCCGATCAAATGCCCCATCATACTCTTAATACTGCTCACAGGCGTATTCTTCGTTTCTTCTTTGAATACCGTTTTCAGCGCCAGCGTCTCGATCGAGTCGTTTTCCGATGTGCTCGTTCCGTGCGTACTGACATAATCAATATCTTTGTTCGTCAGATTAGCGTCTTTCAACGCCGCCTCTATCGCCGAAACCGCTCCGCGTGCCTCTTCGTGCATATCAGTTACGCGAAAAGCATCGCTTGTGCTGCCGTAGCCGATAACTTCCGCCAGTATTTGAACTCCGCGTTTCTTTGCGGATTCTAATGTTTCAAGAATCACGATCGCTGCGCCTTCGCCGATAACAAATCCATCTCTGCTTTCCGTAAATGGACGCGATGCCGTTGTCGGTCTGTCGTTTCGTGTCGAAAGTGCCGTAAGTCTGTTGAATCCCATAATGCCAAGCGGATGGATCATCGAATGAGCGCCGCCTGCGATCATAACATCGGCCTGTCCGTTTTGCAAAATCTTGAACGCTTCGCCAATCGCCTGCGTGCTTGCCGCACAAGCCGTCAAACAGCTTCGCACCGGCCCGCGTGCGCCCGTATAAACAGAAACGTGTGCCGCCGGCATATTCGGCTCTTGTTCAAGCTCAAAATTCGCCTGCATATTGCCTGCTGAATAAGCGTGCCATTTTGCCCAATCCATCGTATTGGTTGCTTCGTCCCAGCCCTGTACGATCGAGTTGAAAAATATATTACTGTCAACGGGCCCTTCGCCAGCGCCCAGATAAATTCCCATTCTTCTGCGGTTGATACCGTCGGCAGGGCTGTCAGTTTCGACATCGATTTTCGCCTGCCTGCACGCTTCATTTGCCGCGCCGATAGCGAATTTACTATGCCGATTTCCTTTGCTGTGCAGTTCGGGATTTTTTGTATATTTTGTAAGGTCGTAGTTTTTAACTTCCGAGCAGAATTTTGTCGGATATGTCGCCGCGTCAAAGATTGTCGTTTCGGCCATTCCGCTTCGGCAGTTGAGGATCCCATCCCACATCTCGGCTATACTGTGGCCCAGCGGACATATAATTCCCATTCCAGTTATCACTACGCGATTTTTATTTTTATCATCCATTTCGTTTCACGCTTCACGAGATACGCTTCACAAAAACTTTTAACTATTCACTATTCACTTTTAACTACAATCGCCGCCGTCTGTCCGCCGTAAGTATATGTCGTACAGAGAACGTAATTAATTTTTTTCTTGATCTGTTCTTTGACTATATTCAATTTGCAATCTTTATGCACAGCCGTGCAGTTTTTCGCCGCCGGTATAACGCCGTCTTTAATCGCACAGCATGCCGCGACAACATCAACCGCGCCCGCTCCCGAACCAGTATTACTTACCATACTCTTAGTCGGAAATACCGGAACTTTTTCGCCCCAGCCGCCAAGTGCGTTGCGAATACCCGCCGCTTCAGCAATATCATCGCTGACAACAGCCGTTCCGTGCGGAATAACCAAATCAATTTGTTCAGGTTTGATTTTTGCGTTCTCAAGTGCCGATTCGATTGCGTACTGTACGCCTTTGCCGTCCGGTTCGAGTGCCTGATAATTTGCGTTTATACTGCAACTTTCTCCAAACCCCGCGACCGTCGCGTAAACTTTCGCGTTTCGGCTCTTCGCTCTTCCAGAATCTTCCATTACGATACAGCCCGCAGCTTCACCGAAAATACAGCCGTTTGCATTCTGATCAAAAGGCCTGCACGCTTCTGTCGGATTATCATTGCAATCGTCATTAGCGCGTTTGAGCAGCGATTGTCTCATATGAACAATTGGATTTACTTTCGATTCACCGCCGCCGGCAAGTGCAAGTTCCGCATCGCCTCTTGCTATGATTTGAAATGCTTCGCCAATCGCAAGAAGTCCCGCGCTTTCCGCACAGGTTATCGTATTGCTTGGCCCCTGAAGATCGTGAATGATTCCGATATGACAAGCCAGCATATTCGGCAGATATTTCAGCAGCCAAAGGGGGGTTACAGTTTCGATGCTGTCGGTTCCCCATTTGTGAATATTGAATTTACCGTCAACAACGCCTTTCACGATCGATGGTGCGATTTCGAGAAGGTCGCAGCTAATGGAATTAGCGCCAAGAATTATCGCGCTGCGTTTTGGATTGATTGTAACATTCTGCTCATCGAACGCTTTTGTTTTTAAGTCGGCGTCTTTAAACGCTTCATTCGCCGCGATGATCGCGATCTCGATATCACGCGACATAAGTTTTGTCGTCTTGCGTATCGACTTTGGAACATAATCGCGAATACTGAATTCGGGAATTTGTCCCGCGATTTGGCATTTAAAACTTGTCGGGTCAAACCCGCCGATTCTGCTGATGCCGCTTTTACCGCTGCAAAGGCCTGCCCATAGATCCTTATAGCTCAAGCCCAAACACGTCGCGGCCCCAAGTCCCGTAATGCAAACCGTCATTGCGCCGCTCCCAAACCGGGTGCATCAATACCCGATGCCCTCAAAACTACCGCGAACAAATCCGTAAACACAAAATTTTCCTGCGGGAATTGTTTGCCCGCAAGATTTTGGTCTATATGACTGAACATCAAATCTATTTCGCCGATAGTTTCATCGCCGCAAGTGATTTTGCCGCTCGTCGATGCCGCTTCCGGCGCGATGGATACGATTGACGCGTGAATCTTGATTGTGTCGCCGGGGCGAACATAATGGAAGAACACCGCCTTGTTAATTTTCGCCAGGATCACCTTTTCCTTGAAATTCCTCGCCTGTCCGACAAGGATTCCAGCCGTCTGTGCCATCGCTTCAATCATCAGACACTCCGGCATAATCGGAAATCCCGGAAAATTATCGTGCAGATGATCTTCCGCCATTGTTACATTCTTAATGGCAACAGCGTTTTGACCGCTGTTAAACTCTATAAACTTATCAATCCATATCCAGCGCATATATTGTCATTCCCGCGCAGGCGGGAATCTATACCTTTATTTTTGATATTATTTTAGTTTGCCTTCGACGAAGTTAACCAATACGTCAACGGTGAACAGATCGCCGATTTTGCTTATCGATGGATCATCGACAAATGCGTTAAAATCGGTGTGCGGCATACGTTTCCGCAGTTCTTCGATACCAAGATGAGTGAGTTTGCCGTTGCTGATATAATCTTTATTGGTAATGATATTTTCAGCCGGGAAAAGTTCCTCTCGCGGTATTTTCAATCCGAAGGCTTTTTCCATCCTGAATACTATATCGAGAAAATCAATGCTCTCTGCGCCCAGATCGCCCATCAGCTTTGCTTCTGGCGTTACTTCTTCTTCATCTACTCCGAGAGCATCAACAAGCACTCCCTGTACTTCCTTAAAAATTTCGTCTCTTGACATTGCCATAAAATAGGCCTCCGTAATAAAAAAAATCCTTTAAATTTCCAATTGTAAATTTTAAATCTTAAATTTTAAATTACGCGGAAACAATTCCCGCACTTAAAATTCTATAACGTTCTTTTAATCTGCTGACAATATGTCCGTCTTCCAACGCCAATCTCGCGTCTTTATCGGCAAGGTTAAAATGTCTCAAGCTGAATCTCGCTTCGACAATCGCCTGACCATCGCTGCACGTTCCGACCCCCACGAACGAGCTTAGGTTTTCTTCGATACTTTTAGCCGTTACGGTATATTGGATATTCATCCCCGGAGCGGCAAAGCTCTTGTATTTTACATTTTTTGCTTGAGTTAGCAATACCATACTATGCGCAAAATTTTCCGTATGCCGAACAAGCCAGCAGGCCGACTCAACCAGCCCCTGAAGCAGAAAAACCCCCGGCAGCACCGGAAAAATGGGGAAATGATCGCCCAAATACTCTTCCGCAAGCGATACATTCTTTACAGTTTGTATCTCTTTACCTGTTTCTATTTTACCTATTTTATCAATTAGTATAAATTTCACTTCAAATCCTATGCCTATTTAATTGGTAGGGTGGGCTTCAGCCCACGCGGTAAATTATCGAAAAAACAATAGGTTGGCAAATTTTACTGATTTACTCCAATTTTTCCAGTTTTTTTTTCGCAGCGAGCTTTTCTGGTGATTGTAGGGGCATACCCCTGTGTCTGCCAATCAGTCGTTTAGCCACGCCATCACTATGGCGTGGTTTAATTAAGAGAGTGAAGAATCTCGTTTTAAATTGCTTTTTTCTGGACAAAAAAAAGGTAATTTGTATAATGGATACCGTATTTTAGGAGGGAACTCAGATGATCAATTGTGGGCTGAATAAGAAAAATATTTTTACGTTACTTGTACTCTGTCTTTTTATTTCCCCATCTTTTGCCAAATATTCCGGCGGAACCGGCACATCAACAGACCCATATTTAATTTCAACTCCGCAGGATATGAACGCCATTGGTGCTGATGTCAATGATTGGAACAAATGTTTTAAACTTATCTCTGATATCAATATGGCCTGTTATACTGGTACGCAATATAAAATTATTGGCAACAGGTCTCAAGAATTTACCGGGATTTTCGATGGTGGTTGGCACGTCATTCGGAATTTCAACTATAAAGGTACAACTTCTTTTGTTCGCTGGATTGGTCTGTTTGGCCATACTCGTAATGCTACGATTAAAAACCTGGGTATGGAAAATGTGGATGTTAACACAGTAAACGGTGGTTGGGTAGGCGCATTAATAGGTGAACAGGAATATGGTATTGTTTCAAATTGTTATTGTTCCGGCAATATAAAAAATATTGCCATTGATCAGGGAACTTCCGTAGGAGGTTTAATTGGATACCAGTTTTATGGTTCATATTCAAACTGTTATTCAGCATGCAATGTACAAAGCTTTATTTCCAAGTATTTATCTAATACAGGTTCTTTTGCTGGTACGCAATCCTATGGCACAATTAGAAATTGTTATAGTACTGGTTCGGTTTCGTTAATTTCTAGCTCTGTTGGCTACCATTCTTCTTGTGGTGGGTTCGTGGGGCGACAAGATAATTATAGTAATTGCATAATTGAAAGTTGTTATTCTACAGGATGGGTTTATTCTGAAGGTGATGTGTATTGTGGAGGTTTTCTTGGGCAATATGGCGGAAGCGGGACTCTATCCTCTTGTTTCTGGAATATAGAAACAAGCGACAGGGAGTTTGGTATTGATTTTGGTTTTTCAAACAATGTTATTGGCAAAACGACCGCCGAAATGCAAACAGTTGCAACCTTCAAAAATGCGGGCTGGGATTTTGTTGATACTTGGGACATCGGCGAAAATCAAACCTATCCATTTTTACGCAAATTTAATATCAGCGATTTAAATCGTGATAAATCTGTAAATATGTTCGACTTTGCAATTTTCGCCGAAAACTGGTTAGTTGAAATGTAAAAAATTGTGTATATTCGAGTCGGAGCAAAGCGAAGATTCGTGGTTAAAATCGGTAAAAGATTTTATTCCAGATCGAACATCGAATTATCCATCGGCTCAAACCATCCCAGATCATCATCCGCCGGCCGGGTTCCATCCTCGTTAGTACCGTCATATTTCCCCATCTTTTGCCAGTCGCAGTGCCCATCCGCCCAGCCGACATTCGCCCAACCTCGATGCCGAAAATGGATCGACGGCGCCGGATTCCACCCCGAAAGTTCATCTGCCTCGCCGTCAATCGCAAAAAATCTCGGCTCCGCAAAAGAATATTCAATCAAATCGCCTTTCATCGTCATTGCCGTATCTGCGAAAATCACCGTCGCCGCAGGCTGCCGAATACTCGTCGCTTTAGCCGCCTGTTTACAGCTTGCATCTCCGTAGCCGTCGCGCCAGATCGTCGAACCGATATAAAGCATATTATAACCGTATCCGCCGCTGCCTTTATCATACCCATCTTCCCACGGCTTAATATCAACATACTTAATATAAGTAGGGCACTCCACTCCGCCTGAGCCGAAATATATTTTCATCGGCCCTTTTTTCCAGTCGAACGGCTCATTTTTATTTCCACGCACTCCATACCATCTATGCAGATCAGTTGTGTAAATATCGTTCGCCGCGCAAAAGAAGCTATCCTGATTTGCGTGTACGTAGTCGATACTTGCCAGTAGCAGTTGCCGCAGATTGCTTGCGCACGTGATTTTTTTACCTTGTGCCCGCGATGCCGAAAGTGCCGGCAGTAAAATACATAACAGAAGTGATATGATTGCCAAAACTACCAGCAGTTCAATTATCGTAAAAGCTCTCGCCTTGCCGCTCTTGCGAAAAATTATTGCCCCAGCGTTTCTTTTTTCAGTTCTTCCAACCACAATATTCCAGTGCTCTCCCGAAATTTTTTCGCCTTTATTTTTTCAGGTTCAACAAATTCGCCGCCGATATTTTCGATGCTCTGCAAATATTTAAATTCAAGAACACCCGCCTTATAACCTTTCTCGATATTAGCCTTAAACTGAATTTTTTCAAGCAAATCCTCGTCAATGTTCACAGTATAAACCGCCATCACCTCGCACGGATCTGATTTATCAAATAATTTGATCTCGCCAACTTGATGCCCGTCAGACGCTTTTGTGATCGTAAATTGGAATCGTACTTTTTTCTCCGCCGCGTCCCTGCGGATAACATCGATCGTATGCAGCCCCATCCACGGCTGCGCCAACCCTTTAAAGAAACTTCCCCCCAAAACCGCTGCTGCAATATTTCCGCCGCTTTTAACATACGCTTCATCACCGCAATCAGCAATCTCAAGTTTCTTGCCCACCGTCAACTTCAGCCACGGCTTTTGTATTCTATACTCATCATATATAAATGGTATACGTCCGCATCCCGTTACCTTCTCTCCATTAATTTTCCCGCTGACCCTAAAATATGTCCATCCTCGCTTTCTCATTTCATCCCGCTGATCGATCACATTCGCGTCAGGCCACGAATACCTGAACGACCCGAACGATTTTTCATCAACACGGTTATATATGATCGGCGATTTAAAATTCTGTGCGTTGCTGAATCTCGTATCGAGCAAACCCGTCAACAATCCCGTTTTCGGATCTCTGCTGTAATCCACACCCTCGCTTTGACCCTCGACCTCATCGAGAAATTTCGTAAACTCCTCCGAATCGCTCGGCAGCCTTCTCGTTTGCAGCATAAACAATCGCGAATCATACAGATAAATCGTCCGTGAGCCTGAATGATAATAATAATTGCCGCTTGCGTTTTGCAGCCATCCGCAAAGTTTACTATGTTGCTGCGGATCCCATCTCTGCATCATCATAAACATCGGCCCGTCAATTCCTTCAGGGAAGTAATGCCACTGTTCATAAGCGCCTTTGCTCAAACTCTTGCCGCGGATAAGATTCGAATTTACATTGCTTCCTCTATCCCATGCCTGCCTTACATAATGATAGCTTCTTATTTCAGACCTTGCAGGCAGTTTCTCGCCAACATTTTCATTTATCGCCGAAATCTTCACCGCCGTAATGCTGATAGAAGCAAGTATCCCGAAAATGATCAATCCGATTTTCGAAAAAATCGTACCGATAATTGCCGCGATTGCACCGACTTTTATTGAAGATGCCGATACCGTTGCCGCTGTTGCTTCCGTGCCCGTCATATACCCGAACAATCCCAGAGCGCCCAGTATCATTCCCTTGCTGAATCCGTTTTTGGATAGCTTTTTCTTAAGCGCAGCTTTCGCCCTGAAGAATAAAACCTGTGCCGCCAGTTCGTTGCAGTCCATTATCTCCGCGATTTTCGAATAAGGCAAATTATCATAGCACCGCAGTATCAATATGTTTCTATGACTTAGCTTCAACTTTGACATAGAGTCAATGATCGCTTCGGACAATTCCTTATTTATAAGGTTTTTAAGTCCGCCGTCATTTTTCGACGCGCGTTCCAGCAATTTATCTTTATCGAACGACGACATTGGCTGAAATTTTTTTTCCTTTTGTTTGTCTCTGAAATAATGTTGAACCTTACCAAGTGCTGTCCTATACAGCCACGCCCTGAACCGCTCCGGCTGTTCAATCCTTTTTATAGATTTAACTGCTTCAAGCAGCGTTTCCTGTTTTATATCTTCCGCAAGATTATGATTCAGCGTTAATCTGTATATATATGTATAGAGTCCGCCCTCGGCCTGCGTTAGCAAACAATCCATACTTTGCCGGCAGCCGTTTTGTGCCTTTTTTACCAGTTCGCCTATGACTATGTTGTTATTCAGCTCCATTCAGCTTCTATATTAGTCCAAAATTACCGTTTTCCTTACGATTTTTTTTAAAATTTTAATTAATATTAAATAATTTCGTGCCTTAGTGCCTTTGTGGCTATAAAAAAACAAAAAAACCGTAAGGTTTCCAAATATTCAGGACTATTAGTTTGTTCTTCCAAAAAAGCCAGATTCAAATCTGATGGAATTCGCCTTCCTTTCAGATGCACAACCATTCTTGTGACTCTGGCTTTTTGTTTTTTTTGCATTTTTGATTCAAAAGTTCTCCCTTGAGTCTAGATTTTTCCTTGTTATAATATAATTTGTGGTTTTAAAAGTTAGGAGGCCAAACGTGAGAAGGTTTTATATATCAGTTCTTATATTTTTATCCGTTGTCTTCATCAATGCTTTTGCTGCGGGAAAATATACCAAGTATGTTGAAGTCAAAATCGTTCCCGATAATTCTTTTACGCTTGAAGATATCAAACTCTTGCCCCAGGCTCCCGGCAGCAAAATTAAAATTTCAGATGACGGCTCGGCAAATCTTCAGATAACCTGTTTAACCGCCGATGATCTACTCTCTTCAGGCGTTCAACTTAGCAACATTAGCAATTTCATTCTCGTCGAACCTGATAATGCTTCTACTGCTTCTATTGAATCCGAATATGGTGAAAATGCTGCAAATGTTCAGCTTAGCCCGTCAGAGTGGAAATACAGCTATATTGATAAAACATCTTTCCCGTATGCTTACACTGTTACAAGCGTTGATGTCCATTATCAGGTATATGTCAATGGAATAGTTGACCTTGCCTTGACAAATCAGGATGCAACGGTTGGCTATGATTTAGAAGAATATGCTTATTCGTCTCTCAACGAAACTGTTACCGGCATCACTGCTTTCAATGGTCAGCCTGTTGCCCAATATTGGTTACTGCAAGGCTTCGATTCTTATTCTTCCAATAGCTACATCGATTACTGGTGGATCAAATTATATTATGAAGCAACCGAATCTTATTGTTCCGCTTCTGGTGGCGGCGATGAATATATTTACCAGGTAAAGGTCGGCAGCGTTGATAATGTCAGCGGCTCCAGCGGCTATGCGGATTATACGTCTCAATCAACCTCAATGAATATCGGCACAAGTTACCCAATCGAGATTATTACCGCTGTAGGTACCGATATTGGTTATGGCTATACCGGCGACCGCTGCGGTATCTGGGTAGACTGGAATCAGGACAGTGATTTCGATGACACCGGCGAAATGGTCTTTTCACAGCAAAGCGTTGGCTATTTTGCTACGAATATTACACCGCCCGCCAATGCTCTTGCCGGAAACACTCGTATGCGTGTTCGACTCGTTTTTGACCAAACCCTCAATCCTTGCGGCACATCAAACTATGGCGAAACAGAGGATTATACAATTAACGTCATTGCTGCTTCGATATTAAAAGTCAGCGGCCATGTTACTCATAGCGATAGTAGTCCTGTTCCCGGCGTTCAGCTCGAGATTTATAATGGCAGCGGTGCGGGCACTCCGACCGGGCTTACAGATATTACCGATGCGACGGGCTATTATGAAATTCAGGTTCCATCACCGTGGACAGGTCATGTCAAAGCGACAAAATATAATTATAGTTTCAGTTGGGTTCAAAATTTCACAAATGTAACAACCGACCAGGTTCAGGACATCAGCGCTTATTATAAATACAGCGGCGGCATAGGCAGTTCAACAACGCCTTATTTAATCGCAACGCCGGAAGATATGAACGCCATCGGCGTACATCCCGAAGATTGGGAGAAATATTTTAAAATGACAGCCGACATAGATATGACCGGCTTCACCTCCGCTCATTATCCTTTAATTGGTTCAGAGGAAAAACCTTTTACAGGTATGTTCGACGGCAATAATCATTTTATCCGTAATTTTACTTATATCGCCGAAGATGCTGTTTGTGCCGGTTTATTCGGTTATGTATCGTATGCGGATATTATAAATTTTACTGCTGAAAACATATATCTTTCAGGTGCACGTTTTTCGGCTTTGATTTGTAATAGTTCCAACAGTTTTATTTCCGGCTGTTCAGTTATCGGTTCGATTAGAGCGAATTTTGATTACAATGTTTATGCCGCTGGTATCGCAGCATGGATGGAAGGCGGCAGAATTGAATATTGTATTAATTACTGCGATATCTCATCTATTGGACAAGCAGACACACTACACCCAGGCGATGGCGCTAAAGCCGGTGGAATTGTCGCTTATCAG
>MHYA01000202.1 GCA_001825675.1 Planctomycetes bacterium GWF2_42_9
CGCCCTGTCTTATAGAAAATCTTATACCGCAAAAGGTTTAATGCAAGAATATATATCCGACCAGTGCCGTCGGAATGTAAGTGGTGCATTTACAAGGAATTGTAAATTGTGGTATTTTTTTAAAAAACTTTCGGCAAAAATAAGTGCCACGCCAAATTAAAAAAAAACGATAAAAATGAAATTATTGTGAATAGATATAGTCTTATAGCAAAAGGGGTTAGCGAAATTTGGTGTACGTCGAATTATAGGTGTGATAATTAGCCATTGATAAAAGAGTTTTTGCCGCCCTTAGAAAAGAAAATTTGAAAAATGTCACTTTTCTATAAATTTTTTTACTTTTATGTGCCAGTAATTGCCAGTAGTACCAGCGGGAAAATAAAAAAAGCCATTCATTTTTTCAAATGAATGGCTCGGATGGTAAAGACAGCCTCCCTCAAAGGAGAGAGCGAGCAGGGAGCCGCCTTGCGGGTTCGCTTTACGTCAGGGTGGCTTGTTTATGTTTTCGGTATTACCATATTATTTTAACTGAACAGTTCCACTGCTGCCACAAGGATGAATCCAATAGTAACCATAAGCTTCATCACAGGATCCCAATGTATTCGTAAGTTTGCCACAACCGTCCAGAGTTTTTGTCGGAGCCTGATTGCCCAGGCCACTTGCGAGGAAGATTCGCCCTGGATGTCCGCAATCCATTTCAATTTCAACCTTCCACCCTATTCCGGCCTGACCGTTTACTGTAACATGTTCGTAACTTACCCATATCTGGATATGACCAGAATTATAAAATTGCGATGAACCTGAACATCCTTGAGTGCCATAACGCGTTATAGAAAATGGTGCAGAATCATGGAATTCATATTCTTTATACCAATGAAAACAACCTGTGCGAGTAAGTGTGTGTTCTCCGTTGAGAAGTTCCGCAAAACCTGCGGGATGGTAGTTTAAGTCAGAGTATTGTGCGGGAGGTCCAACATATGTACAAACATTTACTATGCCGCACTCACAATTTGTAAGATCGGATATTTTTATTGTTATTTGATTTGGGTCTGGTAACGTGTAATCTTCATTAGTTTCCCAGTTTGTTATTGTGCAGCAATTTGCGCTGGTATCAACGGTGCATGAAGCAACCGCTATTGCCTGATTGTCATCTGGGTCGGTTGTATTGGGGTCATTAAAGTCATTGATAGCACCTTTATAAACCAATACATATTGAGCCACCGATTTTCCTTCTGGCGGTGCAACTGACCAGAATTCAATTTTTGTAGTTTGGTCATACTCCAAAATGCTGGATGAATTCCATAAAGTTCCGTCAGGCTCATAGTAAATAATTGTCCCACCAACCGGAGCACGATTACCATCCTGATCATCCCAATACAATTCCCATTCGCCGCCTTTAAGTGCTTGCTCAACATCAGAGTTCATTGAGAGATTCTTGACAGTAAGTTCAATAGGGTTTCCATAACAACTGGTTTGATAAACTTCTATCTTGCCGCGGAAGAAATAATTTGCAAGGCCGGTCGTATAAGCGATTGTACGAGGAACTGTTACATTGGCATAATCTTCGTAAATAGCATTGTCATTGCTGACGGTGTAGTCAATTTCATACGAAGGAATGTAAGGCGGATAATAACCGGCATAGCTAGAATATTTTTCGATATACATTTTTTTAGCAAGATGATCTATGCCGTACCCCTTGACATAACGATATTTATATCCTTTTGGTATGGCAATATGAGCATCAGTATGTTCGTAAGCAGGGTGTGGGAAATAATATTTTGTCTCACCTGAATTGGCTTTAAAAATGGTGCTATCTGAGAGGAACTGATAACAAGTTGCCTCAGAAAGACCCCATGTATCAGGCGGAGATTGATTATCTCCCAAGTAATTAGTTAGGTTTGCATCACTGTCCCAATATTTTGTGAGTTTGTTGAAAGCCTTAGGTTGTGAACTAATCCAGGATTTTGGAATTCCTGATTTTCTGACTCGCCTTTCAACCCATTTCTCAAATAGGTTGCCATCGCCACCCAAATAAGGCCCTCTAAAATGACTATATATAAAATCATTTCTGGTGTGTGCGGGAACTCCCATATCTTCAAGTAAGTGCAATACGTGGCCTAATGACAATAAAGATAAAGCGAGATAATGATTACGCACATTTTTTTCTATCTCTGTTAAGCCTTTGTAGAAATAGGTTCTGGTGCTGGGCCATGTAAAATAATTTAAATAATCTGCTTGCCAAATTCTATCTTCCTGGTCCAAGGCCCTTTTTAGATTGGAAGCACCTCTAAGATCAAAACTTTCCTCTCCCCAATACCATACCCAAGTTCCACCTGAAAATAGATTAGCCCATTCTAAATGTTCGGTCTTATTCTCCATCCCATCATTTCGATATGGATCATGGAAATGGTGTTTAGCCCGTGGATTTGGAACATCTTCAATGGCACCTCCTAATTTGAAAAAATCAAGAATAGTCGTTTCCAAAGGTGCAGGCGACTTGATTTCCTTCAAGCGTTTTTCAAGTTGACCTTCAGGTAAACGATCTTCACCTAGTAAAACCATCTGATCAAGCATAAGCTTTGTATTCATTCCGTCGCTCAAATCTAAATGATTCGCGAAATAATTGTTAATTGCTGAATTGTTTTTAGAAACAGCTTGTTCAGTTAATGCCATGTGCGTTTCGCCATACCATGAATATGAAAATGCACAAGGTAACACAAGAATCAAAATAAAATATTTGAAATAAGTTAACATGATGCCTCCAGCAACAATTTTTTAAACAATTCTTGAACTTATAAGACCAATAAATAACAATAAAAGCCAAATAGCAGAAAAAATCGAACTCAA
Source organism: Planctomycetes bacterium GWF2_42_9 (assembly GCA_001825675.1). Taxonomy (GTDB): domain Bacteria; phylum Planctomycetota; class Phycisphaerae; order Sedimentisphaerales; family UBA12454; genus UBA12454. The sequence continues at coordinate 2,845 of MHYA01000202.1, forward strand.
CACAAGCATTAAAATCACAGCAAATCGCAACATTTTCGAAGAAGGATTCCATTTCTGTATCTGTTTAAAACCAAGGAGCGTCAGACCTATTAAAATGAATACTCCCCAGACCTGGTATTTGATTCCGCCCATCCATTCAATATACGGTTTTGTTTTATTATTCACCAAAAAAATCCAAGGCAAAATTCCAAACAAAAACATTGCTGATAATAAAACAATTATTCTGGTATTCACACTTTTTGTTTTATTTGCCATAAGATTCCTTATTACATATATTCGCTACATTTTGTGATAGATTATGTCCGCCAGATAAGCACATAAATCATTCCTCAACTTGAATACGAACCATTAATATCAAAAATCACTAATTTTCCAATTGCCGAACTCATCTCGTACAAATATCACAGGGTATGCGAACATTTCACCATTTTCTTCACGGACCAGATCATAGTTGGCCATATATTCTTCCTCCGATACAAGCACCATTTTTTTCATATCATTGGCCATATCTTTAAATTTCTGTCGGAGTGTTATTAATTGTGCCGCTCGCTCTTTTCCGAAACCATCAGCGAAACAATCTCGCACACTATTCACATCATCTTCGATCAGTGCTTTTTTGAATTTCTTAAAAACTGTCATTACCGGAGATGTATTTGCGTCTTCCACTTCTCCGCTTATAAGCCGGAATGTTCCGGATACATTATATAGTGGCCTCCAACTATTGGCCTGTTCTTCTAACTGGCTTGCGAGTTTCGCCAAATCATCGCTTTGCCAACGGGCAGGACTTTTATCTTTGTTGCGATCCCACCAACTTTCGATTTCTGCAATTAATCTCTTTCTGTCCGGCATACTGACAGGCATACTGATATCGGTATTGTTTATGGCGGTACACAGTGCAGAAAATCCAACTTCAAAAGCCTCTCTTCTGTACATATTTCTTTTAATAAATGCAATGAGCGCAGGTATTGCAGCAGTATCATTGCAATCTTTCAAAGCAAGTGAGGCACTTTTGAGAAGATCGGCATCAGGCGTGGCAAGATGATGGTGTAATCGATTTATGTATTCATCTTTTGTGATTTGTTTATCCTTATAAAGAGCAGTATCAATTGTAAATTGGCTCAGTGCCTCAGTAACTTTCTTGGCAATACTTTCAGTTACCTTTTTTTCCTCATCCGCTAAGATATTCTCATTTGCCAAAGCTTTCGGTAGGAATTTCAATTTATCAATATTAAATTCATCCCTTGGTATAAATTCCAAATGTTCGGCATGAGACATTTGATCATTCCACGGTTGTAATTTTACAATATTGTTTTGTTTTCGATGTATATGCGGTAGATTTGGAACACAAATTATGAAATGTTGTGGCTCATTATCGAGCATCCGGTAAAATACATAGTTATGTTTATAAATAAATACCTCTTCAGCATCTAAGTGCGATGATGCTGAATGTTCTATTCGAACAACTTGGTTTGGAATTGTATATTTTCCTTCTTTATCTGTAAAAGTTTCATAGATTGCGCCAAAACGTGTGCTACCTCCTTCGAATGAAAAATCTCGAATATTCCAGTGATAGACAATAATGGCGTCTGCCACTGGTTTTTCTGTAATAGCATCTAAGACATAACCACTGCGTGTACCCGTACTCGCCATTGTTGGTTTATCTGCAGGCAAGGAAATTGAGTTTTCACATTGCCCAATATTTGGTATACAAATTGTAAACAACAATGTAGCAATTCCTACTAACATGTTTTTCATTCGAAATCCCTCTCTTTGTAATTTTATAAATTTCATACTGGTGGATTCTTAAGAACATTTATCAAGCAAAGCCAAATAAATCCACCTAAAAGGATGAACGGAATAACGAGAATGCTTAAAGCAACAAATTGCTTTCTTTTATAGTAAATAGCAAAAAAAAGTCCAACAACATCAATTAAGGCCAAGGCAAGCCACCACCACCATCCCATAGAATGCATAATTTCGAGTAAAATATGAAATTGTTTGACATACATTTCCAGGAAAAAAACTAGCCACGCAAACAGAGCCAAGAACACCGCAGACCCAATCGGCAAGTATATCCAATAAATTTTTTGTTTATAAACCATCACTATTTCGATTCATAAAAGCTATTCCCATTTTTTGATTGCCCTAAACTCGATGAAATAAATACCTCAAAACTTTGTAATTTTCCAATTACCCAGTTCATCCCTGACGAATACAACCGGATAGCCATAAATATCTCCTTCTTCTTCTCGCAGGATATCATATACAGCCGTTGTACCGTCATTTGAGATTGGGACAATATCAACAATATCGCTGGCCATTTGACCGAATTGCGGTTGAAGTTCTTGGAATATTGCGGCATATTTTTCCTGTGAATCTTTGGTAAACAACGCAAGTGCCTCATTGACATCATTTGCTTCCAACGCCGAAACAAACTGGGCGAATCTCGCCACTGGCCGATTATTCGGTTCATCTGGTTCGACGCGGAGTTTTAAGATTCTGTTATTTCCTGTATCAGCAACATAAATAATCAAATTGGGATCATCGAGATTGGGGTCGGTAATGGCGGCCTGCGGTGAAGCGAAATTCTGATCCGCAACAATCCCGCCGAAAACCATTCGAAAACTTGAAAACAGACCGTAATTATACGTTTTGAGGAACTGCACACGGTTATTTCCAGCATCAGCAACTAGAAGCTGGTCGGTCTTTATATCATAATGTAGCCTAGCAGGATTTAAGAATTGCCCGTAATCACTGCCCATTTCTCCGAACCTGCTTGCCAGCAATCCGCTATATGCGGCGCATCTTTGCACCTGATTATTTGCGTCTGCAACTGCAAAATCATTATTGCCGATAAGACATGCGCCAACAGGGCTATTTAACTGGCCATCGCCCCATTTAGTTATAAAAGCGCCATTCGGCTCAAATATGTGGATGCGGTTGTTATTGGAATCGGCAACAAATAGATTGCCCTCGGACGAAATTTCAACGTCCTCAGGACAATTGAAATCACCATCGCCTGTTCCGAGTTGGCCAATTTTGCCAGCGGTTCCGAAAGTGCTGTCGATGATAAAATTATGCCCCGAAGTGTTAATATATCGGATAATCCGATTAGCCCCTGAATCTGCAATATACAGCAATTTCGGGCTGTTGGGTTCATTTGACAGATAAACATCTAATCCTCTGGGATTTGTGGCATTAACATCTATTGTCGTCTGCAAGGCAAGATTCTGGTCAAATATTTTTACCTGTGTAGGACTTGCACTTAGAACATATAGGTAACCATTTGGGTCAAAAGCAAGATCGACGGGATTTGTTATTGAAGCAGATGACAAAATGGTGCTTGTCATTGCCAACGGCCAATTCAATTTCGTCAGCCAATTAGATGTCAAGTAGTTCACATCGTTAATATCAACTGTATTGCTGTCGTCAAAATCGCCGGCAAGACTTATTCCTGTCTTTTGTAAATTAGATGAAATTTTGGCGTAATCGAGGAAATTAATAATATTGTCATATTTTAACTCTGGCGGCCACGGAAACATTCCCAAAAGGTTCTCACTAAATGAGTCCATCTGGCCTTCTTGGACTTCTTCTTCCAAACTTTCAAAAAGCTCCGGTTCAATTTCGATCTCATTTGGCTTTTGAGGCGGATTGCAGACCGATATAGTGCCGAAAACAAAATTGGGGTCATAGCCATCATTTTGCTCGACACATATAGTTCCGTTTTGGTTTACTAGGGCATATTCATAGCCATTTGCCTCATATTGGCCAACTGTCCTGTCAGTTGTTATTGATGTGTTTCCCAAAATATTAATAGTCCCGCTGCCGCGAACAACAATACCACCGACCATAATGCCACGGCCATTTTCGATACCGTTTACATTGATGCTACAATCTTGTACCTCGACAGTACCGGGGTAATATGTTGTTGGAGTAGGATTTCGTCCGCCGCTGACTATGCCAAAGACCTGCCATGTAGCTACTTCATTTGGGCGGTCTTGATGCGTGATAGTGGTAAGATCGAGATTCATCCTTGAATTTGTTATAGTGAGCTTGTCATTGCGGTTTGACAATTGCGCAATTACGCCACAAAGCCAGGGATAATCATAATGCGGCACATAATCGCTTGAAGAAATCTCAGCATTTATCGTTACATTGTCAATCGTACCGGATTTATAGACCTCTATACCGGCAGGATGTTCACCGCCCCAACTGCGGGTAGCGGGTGTAATTGTGCTGTCTGAAATAGCATAAGTGGAAAAGGCGTAGATGCACGACCTATACATACCAGAAATCGTACAACCGCTAACAACCAAATGCCCCCAGCCTGTTACAGCATCATGGTCACTATCAACAATACAGTTTAGAAGTGAGCCATTGGTTTTAAAACGTATACTGTTCTGATTGGGGCCTACGTTTGCGATTTTAAGATTTTGCACAAGATTATCGCCATCGCAAAGAACGCCATCGGCATAAATTTCCGGGCCGATCTGTGTGAAGTTAGGATCGCTTTCCGCTCTGCGCTTATGCTCTATGACAATGCTTTGGGGCGTTGTACCCATGCCTATTAAATCGCAATGGGCGGGTAAATCGTGTCCACCCGGATAATAGCTGTTTATCTGCTCTACATAAGTACCGGGATAAACACGGATACAGCCTGGATTTTCGGCGGTGAGAGTGTACTGGCTTATGGAGACGATTGCCTGATTGATGGAAGTGTAGCTATTCGCATCCTGACCGACTATCAGAGTATGCGAGTAATTTCGCTCTGCAAAAACATAAGAACTGGCAAGTAATGACAGACAAACGGCTGTAAGTATTCGCCTCATACAATCTCCCGCAAAAAAGTAGGCGCAGACTATGCGCGTAATATTATTGTTTCAATCGCTAAGTTATGTTAGTTTTTGCGATACTTCTTTTTAAGTAGTGCAAACCCGCCCAAACCAAGCAGCAGAATTGTCCCCGGTTCTGGTGTCTCATAAGCGAGCGTCATGTTGGACGCTGAATCAAGGCCAAGAAAACCACTGATGGCAGGCCAGGCGGCATTTAAGGCGATGGTCTGAATTGTGGCTAGAACGATAAGAACACTAACTTTGGGATACTTGCGATTCTTCATTTTTGCTCCTGTAATAAAAAAGTTAATACTGTGTATAGGCGTTTCTCAACGATTAAATGTAGAATACAAAATCCAAACTTTATTTTTTATATGATCCCCTAATTAGACTGGCGTTTTGACAGGGTTAAAGGTGTTGAGGGACACCATACCTCATGCCCGGTCGAAGCTCGCCAGAGCTTGTACGGAACACGCGCACAGTGTCCCGTATCGGGACACTGACTTTCGCTATTCCGTACTTTTGAAACTGGCGATTTCGACCAGAACGCTTCAAGTCCAGTGGACTTCTCAATATTTAATTTTCGTCCCATAATAAACTTGCTATCCTCTGTCGTCAACTACGATTTTAAATTGTTCTAAAAAGTTGTCCGGCCTCAAGTTTATACAAACCAGTTCATACAACCAGCGCGCCCGAACCGTCAGACTGGACAACTATCACCGAATACTTCCGTATCTCCATGCCCGTGCGGCACGGGCTAATTTAGCTAAGAGCAGTTGGTGTAAATCCATAAACCATTTTGTTATTGTCATAAGTAAATGTGTTGGTATTGCAACCAACCGCGCCAACAAATACAACCCAATAACCTTGAGCATGAATTCCTTTAAGTAATGGATTGGCGTGTGTGCGGGGAGCAGGCTGAAATGAGCATCACAAGTGCCGCATCCACGCACCAACAAAGCCCCGGCAAGGGCAATTAGAGTACGCTTCGGCGGCACTCGTCTTGCCCAAAGGCAAGCGAGCAACCACCTGAAACGCTCCCTAATTTTTTACTTTGCCGGTATTTTGTTGGAACGCCAGTACAGTAGTCGCTATTCAATTTTCTGAAAAATACTATGACGGCTATCCTACAAAGGCCTACGCCTTGAAGTCAATAGGAAATATAAGTTTTTTTTCGGACGAATACTATCCGAACCGTAATGCCGCATCTGTTGCCAACGTCTCATCAAGTTCAGCGTAACCATCGGTCATACTTAAATGCCTGTGTCCCAAAAGCGCTCGCGCAGCATCCAGACTGATTTCTTTTCTGATTCTGGTTGCTGTGTTGTGTCGCAACTGGTGGGGTGTCCATTTAACAGCTTCGCTGTCGTCCTTGATGATTCCACTGGCTTTCAACTCTTTATTATACGCCTTGATTGCATATTTCACCGCCCTGTAATAGCTTTTCGTATTGTACCTTTCGCCAGGCTTTCGTTCAGGATTATCTTTACAATTACTGCCTGGCACATTCCCGCACGAGAGGGGTGTTTTGCGTTGAGCATGACGTAACTTGAGATGTTCCGTC
>MHYA01000203.1 GCA_001825675.1 Planctomycetes bacterium GWF2_42_9
CATTTAGGCCCGCAGTCTATTGCGTTTGATGCTGTCGGCAGAAATGCTATACTTGCCGATATCGAAGCAGGCAGGCCGCCGCATAAAGGGCTTGCTACCGCAAGAATGATAGGTCATATTACTTATCTCTCAAAGGAAAGTATGAGAGAAAAATTTGGCAGAGAACTTAGAAACGCTGATAAATACAATTTCGATTTCAGCTCGGAATTCGCTGTCGAGACGTATCTAAATTATCAAGGCCAAAGTTTCGTCGAACGTTTCGACGCAAACAGCTACCTATATATTACCAAAGCGATGGATTATTTCGATCTCGAAAGAGATTACGGCTCGCTTGCGAATGCTTTCTCAAAAACGAAATCGCGTTTCCTGATAATAAGTTTTACCAGCGATTGGCTTTTTACGCCTTATCAATCAGAAGAAATGGTCAACGCTCTTGTGGCACAGAGGAAAGATGTCAGCTACTGCAATATTTTCTCGCCTTATGGCCACGATGCGTTTCTGCTTGAGCCGATCGCTCTCGGCGGCCAGATAAGCGGGTTTCTTTCTTCCACGTTAAAAAAACCTGAATTTAACAAAAACGCCGTATCGTCAATAAAAGGCATTGAAAGGGCACAACGGCTGCGTGTCGACTATGAATTGATCGCATCGCTGATAAAGCCTAATTCACGGGTTCTTGATGTCGGCTGCGGCGATGGTTTGCTTTTGTTGGGTCTTCAGCACGATAAAAATATCGACGCTGAAGGGATCGAAGTTGATGAAAAACTTGTTCATCAATGCGCAGATACGGGTTTGAATATCATACATAGAGACATTGAACGAGGCCTTGAACATTATCCTGATAAGTGTTTTGATTATGCGATTTTGTCTAAGACTTTGCAAACACTGAAAAGTCCGCATATTGTTTTCAAGGAACTTTTACGTGTCGCGGATAAAGTGATCGTAAGTTTTCCGAATTTCGCTTATTGGAAATGCAGGGCTGGATTGTTTTTTCAGGGCAGAGCGCCGCGTACAAAGCAGCTTCCTTTCAGATGGTACGATACGCCGAACATACATTTTATGTCGCTAAAGGATTTCGATGATTTCTGCGAAGAGATCGGCGCAAAAATTGAGGCGAAAATACCGCTTATCGGAAATCGTCGCAGCCCTGTAAAATTCGCGCCAAATCTTTTTGCCGAACAGGCAATTTATCTAACCAGCAAAAAATAAAGCACCCCTTTAGAGTGCTTTATTTGTCTTTAGATAACAATAGGCTTTTTCTGTTTTTATTAGCCGCCCATATATTCGTTGCCGACTTTTCTTGCTCTCTGCGGCTTGTCGAGATTGATGTTAAGGCTTATGCCTGTTTCAACCAAAATATTCCAGCCTGCGGCAAGATACACATAACTTGAAAGTTCGCCTACATCCGGCACTTTAATTGTTGGGAAGGGCGTTTCTTCATCACAAATCGCGATAACTTTCATACCAACGCCATTGACAAGCGTCTGCTGAATCTTTTCAAATTCGCTCTTGAACGGGTCAACTAGAATGACAACGTCTTTTTCGTTCATAACTTCTTCAATGCCGTGAACCGCGTAAGTGCCTTCAAGGAAATCGCTCTTTTTGCGTGTTATCTCATTGGTTTTCAAGGTCAATTCTTCAGCAACGCCGTCGTTTTTGCCTGCGAAATAGATTGTGCCTGCATTAGCGACCGCACTTGTGATTTTCGGGTCGATAGGCATTGTCAAAGCGGTATTGAAAGCATCGGCCAACTGTGGTAATTTTTTGTCAAAGCTGTTTCCTTCGATAGCCGCCAGCAAAGCGTGATAGAATAATCCCTGCTCTGCAACGCTTTTTGTCGCCGCGACAGCCTGTTCTTTTTCGCATTTCAAAATAAATGTTTGTTTGGCCAAAGTTTCGAGTTTGGTATTTTTATTTGCGGTCAAGGCATAAAGATAAGGATGGTTTACAGATTTTAATCTTTCAAAAAGTCTGATAACTTCTTTGGTTTGCCCGCTGTTTGATGCTCCGAAGATAACATAATCTGAAAGGTCGTAGCAGCACGACTGCAATCCGCCGTCGGTCGCCAGATCGAGTTTTGACCCTGCTCTCTTAGCGTTATACATCGCGTTTTTAGCTGGAAATATTCTGCTTGAGCCCTCGCCGGTAAAGAATAATCGGCCTTTCTGCTTGATGGCGTTTATGACTTCATTTACCTGTTCGAGTTTGAAATTGCGCAGAATTTCAGGTGTTTGCATCATTTCGCGAATCAACGCGAACTGACTATACTTTTCTTGTGTATTCATAGCTTCTCCTAAAAAAAATTAGTCCTAATGCCGTTTCTAAAAATCAGTTTAACATTCTGATGATTATTCTTTGTAGGGGCGAACCTATGTGTTCACCCTGGGCAGACACGCAGGTCTGCCCCTACAGTTTACGCCAAATCGAAAATCTGTAAGTACATTTTTAGAAACGGTACTATTTTATACATTTTTGTTCTGAAAGTATAGTATTTTATTCAGTGTAATGTGTGTAAATACTTACACGGGGCATTCTACGGACTTGGTCATTTGTTTAAAGCCTGCTTTGAGTGAATTTGAATGTTCTTTAACTATGCCCAATTTGTTTTCACGAGCCGCGATGATTAAATCCTTCACTCTTTGTGTGAAACCATCTAGTTGAGCATTGTTGCTATGAATAATAAGTTTGGTGGCGAAGTCTTCCACTTCTTCCATATTGCTGTTATTTACAGCTTCTTCGATTGAATTTATAAGTTTTGGCGCTTTGGTAACGAAAATAGACAATGTCGCATACAGATTAGGCTGCGTTTCGTATCCCGGTTTCTCATTCATTTGTATGTCAGTCATCGATCTTCTCTATTTTTACATAAAAAAAAGGCACAACCCCATTATGGGTTGTACCTTCTACTTACAAGTCAAATTTTTACCGTCCGTAAAGGCGATTTTTTCTTATTGCTTAAGTATCGGAAAGTTCAAATCCATACTTTAAACTTTTTTATTGTTTTGAATCAATTTCTCAAGTTCGATTCGTAATTGTCCCAACTCTTTAGACTTAAAAGAACTTTTCGTTACTTCAAGTGTTTTTATTGTTTCATTTACTCCTTCTGTTAATTTATTTAACTTAGGACAATTAATAAGATTGCATACTGAAGGATCGGTTTTTTCATTTGTTAAAATTTGTGTGATATTTTTTAAGTCTAATAGAGATGCGCTTATATTCGTGCAGGTAATATCAAGAAAACTTCTAAGCGAAGTGGAAAAGGTTTGTTCATTTTTGTTCTTTGCTAAATCTTCAAGCGATTCGATGAGTTTTTTCCAATGCTCAAGGCGGTCTTTCGTATGCACAACCTTGTCGAAGAAATTCTTCTGTTTGATCGCGGCGGCTGTTTTTTCTTTAAGCTGCTCGAAATCGATTGGTTTTACCATATAGGCTGATACAGGAAGTTGAATGCTTTCAATCGCCGATTTGGTTGAGGGGTATCCTGTTACCAGAATTACCTGTGTTCCTTTTGATACTTTCGGTAAATCTTTAATTAACTCAAGATCAGGGTTGCCGGGCATTTTTATATCGGCGATCAAAAGATCATAAGGCCGCCGTTTTAAAAATCGTAAGGCCTCGTTCGCGTCCGGTACGCAATCGCATTCATAACCTTCGCGTCTAAGCAGTTCGCCGGTTGAGTCCAGGAAAGTTTTTTCATCATCTGCAAGCAAAATAGTACCATTGTTCTCAATCATCTTGGCTCCAATCAAATTATGTTTCGTCGAGAAGTTTTTCCAGCTTTGTTCTAAGAGTTCCTAATTGTTTGGATTTATATAAATTTTTTGTTTGTTCAATTGAATTAACAGCCTGTACGAGACCATCCGTAAGTTCGCGTAATTTCGGACATCGCATTACATCACAAACATCGGTATCCGGTTTAATATCAGCTATTAAATTTGCAGTAAACCGAATGTTATCAAAAATTTCAGTAATTTTTTCAGCGTTGATAGACAGAAAACTGTTCAATGAAGTTTCAAACATATCGTATTTCCCTCTTTCGAGAGCAAGTTCGATATATTCCATTTCATTGATCCACTGCGCCAAATTATTCTTTGTCTGTTTTACAATTTTCGTAAGTTTGCTTGTTTTTGTCGCCGAGCGAATATCTTTTATGAGCGTTTTGAAATCGAACGGCTTGACAACATAAGAAAAAACTTTCAAGCCTACCGCTTCAATCGCTGTTTGCTGTGAAGGATACGCGGTAACTAGTATTATATTCGTTGCAGGGAATTTATCATTGACTTCTTTTATAAGTTCAAGATTCGAATTACCCGGCATCTTTATATCAGCTATCAACAAATCGTATTCTTTAGCTGATAAAATTTGTAAAGTATCTTTTCCATTGCTTGCGCAATCGCAAACATAACCTTCCTTGCGCAGCAATTCCGATGTTGAAACAAGGAAGGTCGGTTCATCATCAGTAATGAGAATATTGCCTAAATTATTGTTGTATTGGTTCATTGTTTAGTGGAATAGATAAAAGGAATCGAGTCCCTTTTGGCTTGAGGTTCTCGAAACTAATTTTTCCTCGCATAGCGGTTACAATATCTTTTGTAATCGCAAGCCCAAGTCCTAGCCCGCTTTGCGGGCCGCCTATACCTGTCGTAAAAAACGGCTCAAAAATTTTGTCTTTAATCGTATCGTCGATACCGGGGCCTTCATCGGAAATCGACATTTCTAAAAAGCCGTTTTCTGAAATCGCTGTGATATTCACTTTGGCATTTTGCCCGTCTGCCTGTATAGCGTTGTTGATTAGATTGTAAATAATCTGACGCAGCAAATCTTCAGAAACCGTAATACGAATGTTTGAATCGCAGTTTATTTCAATATTTATATTTTTTTGATTTTCGCCTGCTGTAAGTAATTCCGTAACATCTTTTATCGTATTATAGAGACGAAACTGTTTGACGGCGGCCACGTTCGGCCTGTAAAGGTCGAACATTTTACGGACGATATTTGAAACCCTGTCGATTTCTTTCTGTACTCTTTCGACATATTCAAAATATTTGTGATTTTTATCAACAGCTTCTTTGATCAGTAGAAGTGAATTTTTAATGCCCGCAAGAGGATTGTTTATTTCGTGCGCGATTTGAGCGGCTAATTTTCCCGCTGCGGCTAGTTTTTCGGTTTCACGCAGGATATTCTGAATGCGGTCGCGTTCTTCAATCGTTTTTAAAAGGGCGGTATTCGCTTCCTGAAGGGCGGCGGTACGCTGCTCAACTCTTTGTTCCAATTCAAAATGTGCTCGTTTAAGCTCGTTCTTTATATCAAGCCTTTTAATTGCAACAGCAAGATTGTTGGCGGCGGTGTGAAGAAATTCTGTTTCGGATTTCGTCCATTGCCGTTCCTCAATGCAATTATCAAAGCTCACGAATCCTCGTAAGTCGTCATCGATAATAATCGGCAGGGCAAGAAGGGCTTTGATACCGTATTGATTCCAGAAATTAATATCTTGAGGATGAAAACTGCTTAGAGCTAAAGAAATGGATTTGCCGCTTTCAAGCAAAGGTTCCCACTTTGGCCAGATATTTTTCACAAAATAATCGCGTCCGCCTCTGTCTAATATGTCGTATTTAGCGTCTGAATTCCATTGAGCCTCAATATCAAACTCAATGCTATCAGGACAATTCCTTTTCAAGAAAATATAAATCCTGTCAGCGCCGGATGCAGGGCCTAACGCACAAAGATAATCTTTGTATTTGATTTCAGAGATTGAATAAAGCAAAATAGACGCGGCCTCATCAAGAGCTTCCAGATAAGATTTGTGCTTGAGCAGCTCATCCTTATTTACAATTTCTCTAGTCAATGCTTGAGAATTTTTTGCATCCATACATTTTCCAAACAAATAAAATTGAAATAAATGTGCGCAGCAATACACAAAATAAAGGGCATTAAAGTAGTGTCAACCTAAAGCAGCTCCTGCAAATTTCATTTGCCTCTTAGTATTTAATAGAATATGGATTATCCATAACGTTGTCAATAATAATTTTTTCCATATCTTAAGGCGCATAAAAAAGCCCCCGTTTTTTTGGCAGGGGCTTTTGGTAATCGTGCTAACTACTATTGTACTTCAACGGCCGGTGACCAACCGCTCAAATTACCTTTAGCATCCTTGGTTCGATACCTGTACGTTGATATCGTTGCACCCCAGTATGGGCCTGATTTATATGTTGGCGTTACACCGTCGGCAAAGTAGAGCCAGCCGCTGTCTTCACCATTACCATCGGTACAATCAAAGTAATAGTAAATTGGCGGTGTAGCATCAGTTGCCACTGTAGCCGTCATCGTATGGTAATAATACGGATTTTGATCAAGAAGCAACGGTGTCGACACCCAAACACCAGGGTTTGGTTCTGGAGGCGTTGTATCAACCGCCGAGTTAGGCTCATTTACATCGCTTCCAGCCGCGGGTGTTTTGACAGATCTTTCTGTTGAAAAATCGGTTTGATTATGGTTATAAGATTTATCGCGAGCACGGACCCTGTAGGTATATGTCGTATTCGCGTCAAGTCCATAATCCGTATAGGTAGTCGAACTGATCCAACCGCTGTCCGTACCGCCTTTATTGCCGGTAATTTCATCGAAGTAATATTCAACTCCGCAACTGTCTTTTGCTGTTTCCGCGACCATTTTGGCGGTATTGGAATCAACCAGATACGGCTCTATAGACCATTCCATTGGGTCTGGATTAGGAGGTGTTTCGTCAGCGCCGGCGACCGCATAGCCAATATAACTCCATTTAGTTGTATTGCCTCTTTGGTCTTTAGCTCTGACTTTATATCCGTATTGCTTGCCATTTGTCAGACCGGTTTGAGCAAAATTCGGGTCGTTGGTGTCAGGGAAAGTTTGCCCTGTCGTTACGTTTACGAATTCATACCAAACTTTCGAACCGGATCTGTCTATAGCAGTCGTTGCGATCATTCTAATAGAAGTAAGGCCGGATGATCTCGGAGCAATCTTCCACGTCATTGGATTCGGTACTGGCGGATTGGTTTCAGTCTTCTGATAATTTTCCGCGAACATTGCGAAATCTTCAAAGTCGACTTCGCCGTCTTGACTGAAATCGCGGCCGTCGCAATAATACGGGAACGTACAATTGTCATCCATCCAATACATAATGAATAAATTAAAGTCTAGTTGGTTGACGTCTCCGTTAAAGTTGAGGTCGCCAACGATTTCCGACAGTCTTGTGTAATGGTAACCCATATCTACCTGATTTTTATCAAGCTCAAGGTCTGTTCTTGTTGTATGTTTATACATATGGAACGCTTTTGCCAAATCAGAGCCTGAATCAATGCATAAGTTGTTAGAAACAGACTGAAGGCCCGGAGCTGACAGGAAATAATCGCCCCAGCCGCCAAGAGTAACAAAATACGGATTAGACAAACCAGTTCCCGGCAGATTCGTAGTCGGATCGTCAAATCCTTTGAGCATGCAGCCGTTATCCTGATCATAGAATACGTTTGCGCCGCCGCCCTGAATATCGCTATATGTAACCGTTACTTCTGCGCCTGCTTTGTCCGCGGCCTCTTCGTAACTGTTACCAATAGCCATCTGCCTGCCGGTATCAGCATTGTTATTCCAAATAATACTGTTTTTAATCTTTGTATTCGCTTCATACGCACAGCTCAAACCGCCGCCCAGGCCTGTAATAAATCCGGTTCCCAGAACTTCGTTATCAGCCAGCGTACAATTATTCAAATGAAGTTGTGCATCCCAGTTTACTGAAATACCGCCGCCGTCACGGAATGCAGTATTGCCTGCGATAAGACAGTTGAACATATTTGGTTCGAGTTCGCCGGTGAAGTAAGCACCGCCGCCTGATACCTCTGATTCATTTAGCAATATCTGGCAATCATAGAACTTGCAGGAGCTTGCCGCACTGTAAATAGCGCCGCCTTCACCCGCAGGTGCGATCGCTTTATTGCCGTTGAATATGCATTCAGAAAATTCCGAATTGCTGTCGACAAGAGCGATACCGCCGCCGATCATAGCCCTATTGTCATTGATCAAAGTTTCCGAAACTTGCAATACGGAATCTTCAATATATAAACTTCCGCCTGCACAAGCTGAATTGTTCGAGAACGTGCAGCGTTTGAGAACAGGAATCTGGTTAGTGTCTTCAACACAGATAGCGCCGCCGTAACTTACGACTTCGTCTGAAAGTGCCCAGCTAGCTGTATATAAGAATGCAGCAGCGTTGTTGTCTGCTACCTGGTTTCTGCTGTCAGCGAAGTTATTTGCGAAAGTGCAGCCATTGAATTGAACATTGCTTCCTTTAGCTACATAAGCAGCACCGCCGAACGAATCAATAACATAATGTTGAGTCGGCCATGCAGTGAAATTATAACCTATACCGCAAGTACCGCCGACAGCAAAGTTGCCGTTGAATACGCAGTCATTGAATATTGGATAGCTATCCGGGCCGCAATAAACCGCGCCGCCTTTACCGGTGTAATTCCAATATTCCATATAGCTTCCCGGTCCGCCCCGATCATCGGCGTAATCCCAGGTGTATCGCACGGTATAGTTGTAACCTGTTGTGCCGTTCGGGTCGCCCCAGTTGCCGCCGTGGCCTGGTGAACTATCTGCTGTATCGCCATCGCCGCCATTGCCGCCGTAAGCATAACATCTGATGAACTGGCAATTCTTGAATATAGGCGAACTTCCGGTTGTGATACCGATAGCACCGCCGTAACCATAGCCTGCCCAGCCGCCGTCGCCGCCGGTAGAGCAGTTCTTTGTTCCATTTCCGCCGCCCGAGGAGCAGTTGACGAATCTTACGTTTCTAATTGTCGGTGAACCATCAGTAATAATCATTGCACCGCCAATAAGCGATCCGCCGTTAATACCATCTGGACTTAATGGTGCGGTTGGACATGCTCCGTCGCCG